>CAIYNF010000001.1 GCA_903927505.1 uncultured Bacteroidota bacterium
CTTGCAATTAATTGTTTGTTTCCAGCCGTTACAACTGTTTCAAGAAGGTCTTTTGATGCTGGAATAATTACTGTCCAATTATTAGGTGAAGGGTTTGCGGGGTCTATGGCAACCAATTGGTATTTTGGCGCATGAAAATCTGTAAGTACTAGAATTTTATTTTCATCATTACCCACCACACTAAAGTTGTTTTCAAAACCTTTACATAACAAACTAAATCCTTGGTTTTTTAGGTCTAAATGTTTGATGTTTTCTAAATGGTCTTTTATCCAAATCTCACTTCCAGAGGTGCCTTCAGAAACATTTACAAATAAGAATCTTTCGTCTTCTGTTAGGCCAGCATTAAAGTAGCGCAAGGGGTGTAATTTGTCCTCAAAAATAAGTGCATCTTGGCTTTGTTTCGAACCTAATTCATGGTAATAAATTTTCATGAATTCATTTTGGTTGCTAAATGCTTTTCCTTTTTTAGGTTCATCATACCTGCTATAGTAAAAGCCGTTCCCTTTCCATGTAGCTCCGCTAAATTTTACCCAATGAATATTGTCAGAAGTTTTTTGTTTTGTTGCTACATCCATTACAAATATTTCGTTCCAATCGCTGCCAGATTGGGCTATGCCAACGGCTGCGTATTTGTGGTCCTGACTAAATGTTAGGCTTGCCAATGAAACTGTTCCATCTTCTGAAAGTTTATTAGGATCTAAAAATAATTCCGCATTTTCAATGGCAAATACATCTTTGCTTCTGTATAAGACGCTTTGGTTTTGAAGGCCATCATTTTTATAAAAATAGTAATAATCGCCTTCTTTGAATGGCGCAGAATATTTGGCAAAATTCCAAATTTCGGTAAGTCGTTTTTTGATATCTGTTCTTATGCTTATTTGCTCCAAATAATTGCTGGTACGTTTATTTTGCTCGGCTACCCAGCTCACTACTTCAGCCGCTGTGTCGTTTTCGAGCCAGCGGTATGGATCGGAAATATTGGTTCCAAAATAGTTGTCTTTTACACTGTCTTGTTGTGTTGCTGGAATTGGAAGCAAGCTTAAATTTTTGTTATTCATTTTTTGTGAGCAGGCCCCAAGGGCAAGCATTGAAAGCAAGAGCCATTTACTTTTCATGGGATGGATATTTTTTGGTGAAATTACTAATTTTCTTAGGCATAAAAAAAGCAGAATCTTTTTCAAGATTCTGCTTTTAAAATTTGGTGAGCAATAATTACAAAGCTGCTTCGTATCTGCGAGAAACTTCATCCCAATTAATCACATTCCAGAAGGCTGTCATGTAATCTGGTCTGCGGTTTTGGTAATGCAAATAATAAGCATGCTCCCATACGTCGCATCCAAGAATTGGGGTACCTTTGCATTCTGCAATATCCATCAAAGGATTGTCTTGGTTTGGTGTAGAGCAAACAGCTAATTTTTTATCAGCATTTACGCATAACCAAGCCCAACCAGAACCAAAACGGGTAGCACCTGCTTTGTTAAAGTCTTCTTTAAATTTATCCCAACCACCTAATTCGTTGGTAATGGCATCCATTAATTTACCTGTTGGCATAACGCCTTTGTTGGCTCCCATGATGGTCCAAAATAAGCTATGGTTAAAATGTCCGCCACCATTGTTTCTAACGGCTGCTGGGTATTTGCTAATGTTTTTGCAAATGTCTTCAATGCTGTGGTTTTCACCTTCTGTACCCGCTAAGGCAGCATTTAGGTTTGTTACATAAGCATTGTGGTGTTTGCTGTGGTGAATTTCCATGGTGCGCGCATCAATATGCGGCTCGAGTGCGGTATACTCGTATGGCAGTTTTGGTAGTTCGAATGACATAAGTTTATTTTAATTGAGTTACAAATATACAAATTTGGGCTTACCTTAATTTTAGAAAAAAGGATTTCATTAATTCTGCGGTTTCCTCGGCCATAATTCCATGTTCTAAGCCTGTTTTTGGGTGAAGAAGGTGTTTGCCTTCCCTTAAAAATCCTCTTTTTGGGTCACTGGCACCAAAAACCAAACGGCCAATTTTACTCCAATAGATTGCCCCAGCACACATGATGCAAGGCTCTAGCGTAACATACATGGTACATTCACTTAAATATTTTGCGCCAATAAAATTGGCTGCAGCTGTAATGGCTTGCATTTCGGCATGGGCGGTTACGTCATGTAATTGTTCGGTGAGGTTATGTCCCTTTCCTATAATTTTATTTTCATAAACTACCACTGCACCAACCGGCACTTCGCCCATTTCATAGGCTTTATTGGCTTCTTTTAAAGCCTCACGCATAAACCATTCGTGGTTAAAAATATTTTCCATTTGAGTTTACAAGGATAAATTATTTTTAGGTTCAATTGTTTTAAAACATAAAAATGCATGTAAGAAATGCCAAATTAGTAAGGATTAGCTATTTTCTAATTTTGTAAGAGGAAGAAACTTTTTTTCCACCTCTGCCTTTCTTAACTTGCACTCCCATTTCAATGTTGGAAATGGAATGAACAAAGGGATAATTATGTATAGATCTAATACTTGTGGAGAATTGCGTCTTTCCGACGCTGGGAAGAAAGTTACCTTATGTGGTTGGTTGCAAAAAGGCCGCGATTTGGGTGGTATGACTTTTATTGACTTACGCGATAGATATGGCATTACCCAATTAGCCTTTAATATGGAAACCAATGCTGAGTTATGCGAAAAGGCAAGAAAATTAGGCCGTGAATTTGTATTGCAAATAAGCGGAATAGTTAAAGAACGTGAAAATAAGAACCTTCAAATTCCAACTGGAGAAATAGAAATAGTAGTTGAAGAATTATTGGTATTAAATGAGGCAAAAACCCCTCCATTTACCATAGAAGACCAAACAGATGGTGGCGATGATTTGCGCATGAAGTTCCGCTATTTGGATTTGCGCAGAACCCCCGTTAGAAATAATTTAATGTTGCGTCATAAAATGGCGCAACAAACCAGAAGCTATTTAGATGCACAAGATTTTACAGAAGTAGAAACGCCCGTTCTAATTAAGTCAACACCTGAAGGCGCTAGGGATTTTGTGGTGCCAAGTAGAATGAATCCTGGGCAGTTTTATGCTTTGCCGCAATCGCCACAAACCTTCAAGCAATTGTTAATGGTGGCAGGTTTAGATCGTTACTACCAAATAGTAAAATGTTTTAGAGACGAAGATTTAAGAGCAGACAGGCAACCAGAATTCACGCAAATAGATTGTGAAATGAGTTTTGTGGAGCAAGAAGATGTACTTAATATGTTTGAAGGTTTGGTAAAACATTTATTTAAAACGGTAAAAGGAATAGACATGCAAAGTGTGCCGCGCATGACGTATGCCGATGCCATGAAATATTATGGTTCGGACAAGCCCGATACCCGTTTTGAAATGAAATTTATAGAACTAAATGCTGCTTCAAACAATGTAGTTTCTGGTAAAAACTTTAAAGTTTTTGATGAGGCAGAATTGGTGGTTGGTATTTGTGCCAAGGGCTGTGCAAGCTATACCCGTAAGCAATTGGATGAGTTAACAGATTTTGTAAAACGTCCGCAAATAGGCGCCACCGGTTTGGTTTATGCCCGCGTTAATGAGGATGGAACGGTAAAATCTTCGGTTGATAAATTTTATGATGAGGCTGCTTTAAATGATTGGGCTAAGGCCTTTAATGCCGAACCAAATGATTTGATTTTAATATTGGCAGGTGCTGCAGATAAAACCCGCAAAGCATTAAATGAATTGCGTTTAGAGATGGGAACGCGCATGGGACTAAGAGATAAAAACAACTTCTCTTGTTTATGGGTTTTAGATTTTCCTTTACTGGAATTCAACGAAGAGGAAAACAGGTACTTTGCCATGCACCATCCGTTTACCTCTCCTAAGCCGGAGGACATAGAGTTATTGGCATTGGGCAAATTGGGTTCGGTTCGAGCCAACGCTTACGATTTAGTAATCAATGGTGTTGAAGTAGGAGGAGGTTCTGTGCGCATTTTTAACAAAGAATTGCAAGCAAAAATGTTTGGCATATTAGGCTTTACACCAGAACAAGCGCAAAGCCAGTTTGGCTTTTTAATGAATGCTTTTGAGTTTGGCGCACCGCCGCATGCAGGAATAGCCTTTGGCTTTGATAGGTTGTGCTCATTATTTGGTGGCGCAGAAAGTATCCGAGATTTTATTGCCTTCCCTAAAAACAATTCAGGCAGAGATGTGATGATTGATGGTCCGAGTGAAATAGACCAAAAGCAATTAGACGAATTACATATTGCCTTAAAAAAGTAGTTTAGGAGAAAGGTTGAAATAGTGTGGACTATTTTCCTGTAAACCGGATTTGACTTGCAGTGCTTGTGAAGGCCCGTTAATGCTCATAAAAGGAGTTTGTAACAGCTTGTTTTTTTTTATTTTATCCTAAATGCAATTTTTCCTCCTTTGAAAAGTTTGAAGGATGGGTTATTTTTAACAAAAAATTTAAGAACGATATGGCTTTAGACATTACCGGTAAGATTTTACAAATCATGCCTACAACAACAGGAACCAGCAAGGCTGGAAAAGATTGGGTTAAACAAGAATTTGTTATTGAAACACAAGAAACATATCCCAAAAAGGTATGCATTAGTGTAATGGGAGATAAAACCCAAGAGTTAAAAAAATATGTGCCAGGCAATGAGATTAAGGTTTCTTTGAATTTAGAGTCGCGCGAATACAATGGCAAATGGTATACCAATGTAAACGCTTGGAGAATTGAAGGCTCTACAGGTGGTCAAGCTGAATCATCTTCAACGGAAACATTCATTGAGAACACTGAAATGCCATCATCTGGCGAATCTAGCACGGATGATTTGCCATTTTAAATAGCAGACATTTTGATACAATACCTTCGCCATACTGATATTGATCAGGCCAAATGGGATTTATGTATAGAGCAATCTGTAAATTCTATGGTTTATGGGTTTAGTTGGTATTTAAACATTGTTTCTCCCAATTGGGAAGCCCTGGTTTTGGGCGATTATCTTGCGGTGATGCCTTTAACGGCACACCGCAAGTATTTTATTAAATATCTTAGTCAGCCTTTTTTTACGCAGCAATTAGGCGTTTTTTCTAAAACAGCTATTTCGCAAGAAACTATCCAAGAGTTTTTGCATTCCATTCCTTTAAGTTTTCGTTTTATTGATATTCAGCTCAATGAGCAAAATCAAGTTTTGGATGAAAAATTAAAAATAAGGAAGCGTAAAAATTACGTTTTGGATTTGGATCGATCTTACGAGAAAATACAAAAAGGATATAATTCTCAAGCAAAGCGCAATTTAAAAAGTGCCAAGAAATTTGGATTAGAATTACGGAGTATTTCTGCCAAGGAAGTTTTGGTTTTTTATAAATTACATAAAGCAATAAGTACGCGAGGTGTAAAATCTAGTGATTACAACCGCTTGCAACAATTGATGGAAATGGCTCATAATTACAGAAATATTTTATGTAAAGGTGTGTTTAGTAAATCTGGTGAAATGCTAGCTGCTGGCGCTTTTTTGGTGCACAAAAACAGGGTTATTTTCTTGTTAGGCAATGGATCTGAGCAAGGAAGGGAAATGGGCGGTATGACATTCTTAATGGATAGTCTATTGTTTCAATTTTCTAATCTCCAAATGTTGTTTGATTTTGAAGGGTCGGAAATAGACGGCATTGCACGTTTCTTTAAAAGCTTTGGTCCAGAAAAGCGCAACTATTATAGGTTTAAGAGAAACCGTTTGCCATGGATATTAAGGCTATTTAAATCATAAGTAAGTTATATGAAACTAGCAGCCATAGATATTGGTTCCAACGCGGTTCGATTACAAATTGTGAGAACAACCGAAAATGAAATTGGAGAGCGCTTTAAGAAACTTGAATTTGTGCGTATTCCAATTCGTTTGGGAGATGATGCCTTTAAAGAAAAATGGATAAGTAAAGAGAAGCGTAAAGTGTTTTATAAAGCCATGGCTTCTTATAAATTTATGATGGATGCCTTTGAGGTAGATCATTATATGGCTTGTGCTACCAGTGCCATGCGTGAAGCCAAGAATGGAGATAAAATAATTAATAAAATTGAAGAAGCCTTTGGCTTAAAAATTCAAATAATTAATGGTAAGCGTGAGAGTGAATTAATCTTAGGCTCTATTGGTAATTTGTTTGAACCTAAAAAGAATTATCTCACTATTGATGTTGGTGGTGGTTCAACAGAAATGACTGTTATTTCTAATCAAAAAGTAATTAGTTCTGTATCATTTGATATTGGAACGGTGCGAATGATGGATGGTGCTGTAAAAGGGAAAACTTGGAAAACTATAGAGCATTGGGTGAAGCACAAGACTGCGGGATTAGGCCCTTTGTATGCTGTTGTAACAAGTGGCACTATTAATAAAATTTTCGGCATTCTAAGTCCAGAAATTGGCACCAAAACATTTACCCGTGAACAGCTCAAAGATTTTCACCGGAAGGTAAGTAAAATGTCTATGCAGGAGCGCATAATAGAATACAAGTTAAACCCAGATAGGGCAGATATTATTGATGTTTCGGCAGATATTTATTTGCGCATTTTAAATTGGGCAGATATTAATATAGTTTATAGCCCTGATAATACAGGCTTAAAAGATGGCATATTAAATGAGCTTTACTTGAAGCATGTAAAATAAAAAAAGGCAGTTAGTAAATTTACTAGCTGCCTTTTTTTAAATTTATTAAATGTTATTTCACATTCATTAATTCCACATCAAAAACAAGTGTTGCATTTGGAGGAATTACACCACCTGCACCATTGGCACCGTAGCCTAATTCACTTGGAATAATTAAACGAATTTTATCGCCAACTTTCATCAATGCAATGCCTTCTTCCCAACCTGGTATTACCATTTTTTGTCCCAAAGGAAAGCTAATAGGATCTCCACGCTCAATAGATGAATCAAAGATTTTGCCATCCATTAAATAGCCAGTATAATGCACATCAACTGTTTTACCAGCTTCTGCTTTTACACCTGTTCCTTGGCTTACCATAATGTAACGTAATCCGCTTGCAGTGGTTAAGGTATCTTTACCTTTTACATCAAATGCTTTTGGCTTTACAGGCGTAACTGCATCAATTACTTCCACTTCAAAAACCAAAGTGCTATTTGGCGGAATGGTCCCCATATTTCTTTCGCCATATGCAATTGCAGGGGGAATGGTAAATAAGGCTTTATCGCCAATGTTTAGCAATGCAAAGCCTTCATCCCAACCTCTAATTACCATACCTGCACCAACTGTAAATGAGAAGGGTTGGTTGCGGTCTTTAGAGCTATCAAACTTTACGCCGTTGGTTAAACGACCGGTATAATGTGCGGTTACTTTATCACCTACTTCAACTTTTCTGCCTTTACCTAGCTCAGTTACCTTGTATTTGAGGCCAGATGCGGTGGTATATTCTTCGTTCACTTTAATTTTTCTTTTAGCGTTTGGTTTTTCAGAACTCGATTTTTCTTTTTTTGCTGATTTATCAGCTTTGTTTTGAGCTATAGCTGTCATTGCCAATCCAATGCAGGCTATTAAGAGAAATTTCTTTAGCATAGTTTTTAGTTAACTTTAACCAATTCAACATCAAACAATAGGGTTGCGTATGGAGGAATTGGGCCACTTCCACGAGGACCGTAACCTAAATTCCAAGGAATGATTAATTTCAATTTATCACCTTCTTTCATCAATTGGAAACCTTCATCCCAACCAGCAATAACTTGACCAGCACCTACTGTAAAGGTAAACTCTGGCGTACCTGGTTTGGTTTCGTCAAAGATGGTACCATCTAATAATGCGCCTCTATATTTAACAGTTACCTTATCACCTTTTTTAACTGCTTTGCCTTTTCCAGCTGTTACTACTTGGTATTTCAAACCGGTTTTAGTGATTTGTATGTCTTTTAATCCGTTCAGGTAAGAGCCTAAAGCGATTGAATCTTTTACCAAGAATTCATTGTTTTGGTCGTCAATTTTCTTTTGCATTTCTTGTGGGTTATAGATATCCACTAAGCTAGCGCTAAAAGAGATGATATCGCCTTTTTCAACACCAGGAGGCAATGGTTCGCCAAAGTTTCCAAAAAGGGTATCAGCTACAACTTTAAATAAAACGCTATCTCCCTTTTTTAACATAGCAAATAAATCCTTTAAGGTAGGTTCGCCAGCAGGAATGTAATAAGGTTTGTTGTTTTTGTATGAATCAAATAATGCTGAATCATTTTTTTCAACTACACCTTTTAAATGAATATGTAAATTGTCGCCTGCTGCTACCATTCTAGCATCATCGCTGGTTCTAACAATCTTGTATTCAATTCCATTAGGTAATTTTTCGAAACGGTTGCAAGCTGCTAATAACAAGATGGCAGCTACGCCGGCTAACATTTTTTTCATGTTGTTTATGGTTTTAATTGTAATAAATTTTTATATTCTTTTAAAGCTTCTTTAAATTTCCATTCTACCATTTCAATTGGATCTGAACTTTCTCCGCCCGCAGCATTGAAATGCCCACCTCCGTTAAAATTTTTCCTTGCAAATTCATTGGCTGGGAATTGATCTCTTGATCTAAAGCTCATTTTGCGCGCAACTGTTCTGTCAATAATGAGTACAGAGAGCTGCATGCCGGTTATGGATAACCCGTAATTTACCAGTCCTTCACTATCACCTGTAATAATTTGAAATTGCTTCAATTCCTCTGCGTTAACAACTATTAACGCTGTATTGTATTCTTTCAGTATTTGTAATTTCTGGCTAAGGCAATAGCCAATAAACCTGGTTCTAGATTCTGAATAATTATCGTAAACAGCTTCAAAAATTCGGTTCGACTTAGCTCCTCTTTCCAATAACATAGCTGCAACTCGGTGTGTGGTGGGAGTAGTTGATGGATGTTTAAAAGATGCTGTGTCTGTCATTATACCTGCATATAAACAGCTGGAAATATTTTCATCTAGGTGTTCAATATGACCCATCAATTCCATTAACCAAAAGATGAGTTCAGATGTTGAACTCGCTTTGGTAGTCCATAGGCGGTAATCTTCAAAACCTTCGGGTTCTAAGTGATGGTCAATAAGCACTTTTTTAGCATCCGATTGGGCAACCAACACTCCAAGATCGTTAATTCGCTTAATGGCATTAAAGTCGAGGCAAAAAATTAGGTCTGCAGCTTCCACTAATTCAGCTCCCTTTTGCTCAAACTCCTCAAAATTAATCACCTCTGCTTCTCCTGGCATCCATTTAAGAAAGTCGCCATAGTCTGTTGGTGTCACAATATCAGATTGGATGCCCAACTTTTTAAGGTAATGCCATAAACCTAATGATGAGCCTAGCGCATCTGCATCTGGCTTGTGGTGGGTAGTAATAACCACACGCGGTTTAACGCTTGCTTCAAGCAGTGGTTTGATTTGAGAAATGTTGTTGAGTTTTTTCAAAGCGGCTGCAAATATCTACTAATGAATGGTTTTAATTCTAATTTTTCCTGTTTTTTTTTAGCCTTTTTTTCAAATTGAGCTATTTTTTTTAATTAAAAATTAATCATTTGATAGTCAACATATTGTAGAACCGCATTTTTGTAAATTTAAAATGAGCAAACAAAAAAAAATCAGATTTGATGTTTTTGAGTGATTTGTTTTTAATCTTTTAATGATAAATTGATGGAAGCGCTTAAATTTGCGCCCCGAATAACACATAATATGAGCAATATAACTTTCACAATGATTAAACCGGATGCAGTAGCTAATGGCCACACCGGAAAAATTATCGATCAAATCCTAGAAGCTGGATTTACCCTTCAAGCATTAAAATATGTGCACCTTTCGAGAGAAACTGCAGAAAATTTTTATGGCATCCACCGCGAACGTTCATTTTTTGGTGAATTGGTAGATTTTATGACCAGTGGTCCTATTGTAGCAGCAGTTTTAGTTAAAGAAAATGCAGTAGCAGATTTTAGAAACTTAATAGGTGCAACTGATCCTGCAAAAGCAGCTGAAGGAACCATTCGTAACCGTTTTGCAAAATCTATTGAAGCAAATGCTATCCATGGTAGCGATAGCGATGAAAATGCTGCAGGTGAAGCATCATTCTTTTTCAGTGCTTTTGAAAGATTTTAGTTAGAAAATAAGCATAAAATAAAAAGTCCATGAACAGTTTTGTTCATGGACTTTTTTATTGTTTTTTATTTGCCTTTTTCTGGGCATCCTTTATTTTCTTTCGTTCCAGGTGTATCAGGGCAAGCATCTGTTTTATCAGGCACACCATCTCCGTCTCTATCTGGGCAACCTTTTGTTTCAATAGGACCAAAATCTTTTGGACAATCGTCTAATTTATCGGCAACGCCATCGCCATCTTCATCTGGGCAGCCATTTGTTTTGATACTGCCTTTTATATTTATGCATGAGTCTGCATTATCTTTAACGCCATCTCCATCAAAATCTGGGCAACCATTTGCCAATATGCTACCTTTCACATCTGGACATTCATCTCTGCTCTCAGGCACACTGTCGTTATCGGTATCTGGGCAACCATCAAATTTAATTAGGCCAGGTATTTTTTTGCATTTATCTTTTCTATCAGGCACACCGTCATTATCTCTGTCGAACCTACCGCCGATATTTATATTAACGCCTACTCTGGTATTGCTATAATGTCCTTGTAATTGCTTAACGCCATCAATGGAAATTAGGCCAAGAATATTGTCTGATAAAGCATAAAGTACCAAAGGACCTAGGTTTAAAGCGAAACCAGCGCCAAGATTTGTGTATTGTTGGCGGTACATATTATAGTTGACACGCAAATCTAAAATACGCCAAACCCTTTGTGTATAGGAAACGCTTGCGCCAGGGTATAATTTCCCATTAAAAATTTCGCCATAACCCAATACACCAATTGAACCGCTGTTATACAAATTGTATTGCATGCCTAGGTAAATTTTGGGGCTAAAATAAGTTCTATAGCTTGTTCCTGTTGTTTGCACTGGTTTAAAAATTTCTGTTACAGAATCTTTTAAATTTTTTAGGGTTACAGAATCAATTTGTGTAGGGTCTTGGGTTGGAAATCCTTCAAAAATAAAGTTTGCTTTTCTGGTATAATTTTTTGTTTCCTTCCAATTAATATAGCCCAAATCCAATACACTGGCAGACATACTAAGCTTATTATTGAATTTATAGTTCATGCCCAAGTCTATTGAAAAACCTGAACCTACTGGCTTGTTCAGGTAGTCCATACCCAATTGCAATTGGTTCGAACCGGCTGTTACAAGACTTTGCATTCTGTCTAAGCCAGCGCCTCTCATTTCATAATCTGTAGTGGCAGAAATTCTATAGGCATTGTTTTGGCCACTGTCTGTTTTAAGTGTAGAAACATTGCGCAATAGTTCGCCATTATATATTCCCACGTGGTATTTACCTTTAATTCCTATGGTAAGTTTATCATTAATTTCTCGTGAATAGGATACATAGGCAGATGCATAGGCCGACACATTTATTTGCATATCTGTAACGCGAATTTCTTTTCCAAAATTAGAGGTACTTGTATTGCCAAAATAGACCATGTTTAATGCATCTTTAGGAATACTTATCCTATGGTTTAAGGTTGTTTGCAAGCCAAACGACACATAATTTTTCTTAAAACGTATTCCAAAAAACAATGGATTTATTTCATTAAATAAATGTAAGTTTTTAAATTGATAAGCATCATTATTTAGAAGTCTAATAATAGTGGTATCGGCAGGTTCATCTGCCCTAAACACATCACGAGCGGTAATTTGTGGCAAGTAATAATGGTTGTAATTGTCAACCAAACCGAGTGTAAATGCTTGTCGTGAGTTAATGGCAGGATTTAAGAAATTGGTTTGCCCAACCGACCTAAAGTTATAGAAGCTTAAATTAGTTTGTGCAAATACAGAACCTGCAATCAAACAAAAGCCAATGAGTAAAAATCTTTTCATTTTGTTTAAGTTTTAAGTTACAGGTATTATTTATTTTTAGAGTATTTGTATTTCATTTTAACTTTTGCCGACAATCCAATTTTAGAAATATAATCTGAATAAATCTTTACCACTTCGTTCCCATTATTATAAGTTTTAAGATTTAATTGTATGACCATTTTTGTAAGATTTTTTTTGCGTATGGCAAGTAGTTTTTCTTCCGGAATTCTGATGGTGCAATAGCTAACTGTATTTTTCTGGGTTCTGCCATTTAGGTCTGGAATAGCAGATTGCATGAGGGTTCCAGCTGCTATGGTATCCATAACAATGGTGTCTTTATCTGCAAATAACATGTTTAAGCCTAATTCAAAAGGCATGCCATTGTCTACCCTAAGAACGAGGTCAATGTATTCAATACTATCTGTGCCAAATACACTTTCTTTTAAGGAGTCATTTTCAATTTTAAACAACACATTTTCTATTGTCTTTTCAATTTTTAGGTTGCCTGTTTTGAGGCTTAAAGGCATTTCAATTTCATAGCCAACTACAATTCTGCTTCCTTTTCTGATAAAATCTGTATAACCATTAAAACCGGCAGCATTTATTTTTGCTTTTCCTCCAAATGCAATTTGATTAGGTGCAATATTTAGCATTTGTGTAATAGACGAATTGGATTTGTCAATTACTTTGGTGCTATTGATGGTTTGTCCTTTTTGTGCAATGGTAGGATAGCCCATAATGAATGTAGGTGCGTTAAGTGCTTGGGTTTGACCTTTGGCAGATGTTCCATTTGCTTCTAATGAAACTGAAATTGGAACTCCAATTGAGTTATTGGAGATAATATTCATCTTAGGGTCAAATAAAGGGAAACCATTTTCGAATTGACTTAATAAATCAAAAGTTTGCGAGCTTGGTTCAAAAGGAATTTCTTTGGAACCCAAATAGCCATTAATTTCTTTAAAATTTAAAGTTCCAAAACTGAAGGTTGAGCTTATATAATCTGCTGAATCAAAATTTAGGAGTGTATTTGATGAGATTACGCTTGGTTCAATTCTTACTGTCATTTTATTATAGGGCTGCGCAATGTCTAGGCCCATATCTAATAATACGTTAGACAAGTCTATTTGGCCAGTCTTCGTTTCATTTTTAATAGTTATGATGGTAGGAGCAAGAGGTAAACCATTTTTTATTGCACCCTCTAAAAAGATTTTTAGGCTTAACTGCTCTTTTACAGTTGAGGTGAGTGAATAATTTACGGCACCATTTTCAAAGTCAATTTGTTTAATTCTGGTGCTAGGGTCGTCTGATTGAATATTTACACGGAAAACTTCTGGGTTCAGTGATTGCGATGGAAAAATGGCTGTTCCGCCAATTGCCCCCAAATTACTTGTTTCAAGATTAAGTTGAATGCTATCGCTTAAATCCACTAAAATTGGAGCAGAACTTGCCAAAGTATTAAATGTTGGCATGTTATAACCAAGGTTATTAGACAAGGTTGTATTGGTTACATTAATGGAATCTTTTTTACTTCCATTTGGTGCAATATTGTTAAAGGTTAATTGTCCAATTAAACTTTGAAAAGGGGAGAGATTATAAAGGTTAATTTTTGCTTGGTTTATATTTACTTTTAAATAATTTTTAAACTCTAAAATTAAAAAGCCTTTTCCCATTACTATACTGGTAAATTGACTATTATTTAAGTCAAATGAACTGATATTTGTATTTTGGTCTGTAATTGCCGGGAAAATTGTAAGATTCCCATTTGCTGCTAATAAGGCCGCCTTATTGCTAGGGGTAAAATTATCAGACATTTCGCTCAAGGTTTTAGAGCTATTAGCAGTTACATTGCCAATTTCAATCATCCCTAATTTATTTGTTAAATTTATGGGAGCTAAATTTGGCATTTTTATAAAACTATCAACCGGAAAGTTGGCTATAGAATCCTGTCTTAAAATAAATCTGATAAAGCCATCTGGGTCATAAACAATATTAGAATCCTCTTTCAGGAGATTGTTCATTTTGAGTTCAATAGTGGCAAGGGGAATTCCAAATTCGGCATTGATATTTACCTCGTCAAATTTGTGGAAGTCTAGGTCTTTTTTACACGAAAACAGCAGGCTAATAGCCAAAAAAGAAAGGGCGATTTTTTTCATATTGATTACTAATTGAAAATAATTTTTAGGGAAAAACTATTTAAATAAATAATGCACGCAATTTACAATTGCAGATGCTCTAAGAAAAGTAAAAAATAGATTTTGCTAATTTATTTATTATTCAAACTAGCTGGAACTGGTCCAAGTATAGTTCCATTCTTGTCTAGCCATTGGAACCCTACTTGTTTCCCATTTCTAAATACCTTAACCAAAATATGATCTGCCACGGGCATGCTAATTGGTATTTTGAGATAGGTATTTATTTTTTTACTTTTTACAATTTCAATTTTGTAATAGGCTGTTCCTTGTGTTATTTTATTTTCAGAGTGAAAATATAAACATTCATTGGGTTTTAAATAGCCATCAATAATTTCGAGGCTTACAGTTTCTTTGTCGGCATTTTTTTCAAAGCCCACATAAATTTTATATAATAGGGGTACATCCTCCTGTTTGGGAGTTTGTTTAAATCCTAGCGCTATTAAGGGTTTTGAGGACATTTGAATTATTGTGCCACAAAAGTATCTTAATTAAAATGGCCTTGTTATACCAATTAATAGATTAAACCAACCACTTAATAAGAATAATTACAGTATTGAAAAGCTTGAGCCTTCTTTACTGTCTTTTATTTCAATGCCAATTTCCTTGAGTTGATCACGAATAAAATCAGAAGTAGCAAAGTCTTTTTTGTTTTTTGCATCTGCCCGCATACTGATAATCATATTCATGAGTCCTTCTATTTTTTCTGTTCCAGCTTCTTGTTCTGGTTTTAAACCCAATACATCAGTAACAATTTGGTTTAAGAATACGGCAAAAATCTCTTTATCAGCAGGGCTTAAGCTCTCCTTGCCATCATTTACTAAGTTAACATATTTTGCGGCATCAAAAAGATGGGCTAAAGCTATAGGTGTATTGAAATCTTCATTGAGTGCGCTATAAACTTTTTCTTTTATTTCTTCCACAGAAAAAGTGCTGGAATTTGAAGTTTTTAAATGAGCTACCAATTTGCAAGCATTGAGCAATCTTGCCAATCCTTTTTCTGCTGCCTGTAAAGCGTCATTACTTAAATCTAAGGTACTTCTGTAATGTGCCTGTAGCATAAAAAAACGCACTGTCATTGGACTGTAGCCTCTTTCCAGTAAGGAATGGTTTCCGCTAAAAAGTTCTGAAGGCAAAAAGGAGTTTCCCAAACTCTTGCTCATTTTTTGTCCGTTTACTGTGAGCATATTGGTATGAACCCAAAAACGCGCAGGTTGTGTATGGTGACAGGCAATATTTTGGGCAATTTCATTGGTATGATGGGTTGGCACCAAATCCATTCCCCCACCATGTATATCAAATTCATTGCCCAAATATTTTGAACTCATGGCAGAACATTCTAAATGCCATCCTGGGAAACCTTCTCCCCAAGGGCTTTGCCAGCGCATGAGGTGTTCTGGTTTTGCCTTGATCCAAAGCGCAAAATCCAGGCGTCCTTTCTTTTCCTCTTGGCCGTCTAGTGTTCTGGTATTGTTAAGCAACTCATCTAAATTTCTGTTGGAGAGTGCGGTATAATTAAATTCTTTAGAGAATTTTTCCACATCAAAATAAATGCTTCCATTACTTTCATAGGCATAACCATTGGCAAGAATTTTCTTGGTCATTTCAATTTGTTCAATGATATGTCCTGTTGCGGTTGGCTCTATGCTTGGAGGAAGCGTGTTGAATTGTCTTAAAACTTCATGAAAATCAAGGCTGTATTTCTGTACAATTTCCATGGGTTCGAGCTGTTCTAATTTTGCTTTTTTAGCAAATTTATCTTCTCCTTCATCTCTATCTCCTTCTAAATGTCCGGCATCTGTAATATTACGCACATAGCGTACTTTATAGCCCAGGTGAAGCAAATAGCGAAACATCACATCAAAAGAAATATACGTGCGCGCATTTCCAAGATGGGCGTTGCTGTATACGGTTGGTCCGCATACATACATGCCTACCATTCCAGAGTGAATAGGTTTAAATATGCTGGTTTCCCTGCTAAGGGTATTGTATATTTTGAGTTCTGAGTTCATGGTTACTGTACTTGCAAAAATAATATTTTATTCGAATAAGCTTTGATAAACCTCTTTCCAGTCTTTCCATCCTTGGGTTTCATCAAAACTTGAATTATGCCAAATGGAAATAAATTGACCATTTACCGTTTTCACTGCTGCTTTTAATTGCTTTATTTTTTCAATGGCCTCAGCCGGTGTTAATAGTAATTGATTTTTCAAAACCACGTCCATCAAACAACTTGGGTGCACCCGTAATTTTGATAGTTTATTTTCAATTAAATTGAAAAATGGAAATGGAAAGCAAGTAGATGCCCTAAAGCCTATAGCATCTGCATAGGCCATGGTGTAATCATTTTGTATACCTGCTTTTTCTAATTTTTCGTAAGTGCTTGGCAAGTTTAATTTTAAAAAATGCTGTCGTGCAATTTGGGCTTTTTCAGCTGTTAGGTTTTCGAAATGTGCAAATTCTTGCTGAAATTTTTTCCCATTTAAATTGGCACGGTAACTTGGGTGAATGCCACAAGTATTATGCATTTTTAGCGCCTTGACCAAATTTGCCATTGCCATAGATTTTGGAGAAATATTTTTATCGTAGCCTCCATAATCAGCAAGTAAAAGAAAAAACAGTGTTTCAAAATTTTCAATTTTTGCTGTTGCTATTAGATAATCATATGTGTTGTATGGGTCGTTTTGGGTTTTTGAAAGGCAATTAAAATCTGGCTTTCCTTTTAGGATCGAACCGAAAAATTTACGTGTTAATGCCCAAGGTGATTGCCCAATATATTTATAGGCAAAATCTACATCGATGGTATTTATTTGTTGAAAGTGACTTTCCTTAATTTGTAAGTTTGGATATAAAATTAGCAGTACATTTTTGAGGTTTTCAACCCAAATATCTAGCAAGGGTGTTTCTAAGAAATTTTCCTTAAACGCCAAGCTGTTTGAGGCTTTAAATCTTTGGTGTTTGTCTTTTTTACTTGGTAAATATTCTTCGTATCTGCTAATTAAATAAAAGCTTGCTGCTAATATATCGAAGCTTAAATATTGAGTGGTAAATTTAAAATCTGGAATAGGATTATATGCTTTGTTGTAAAATGTTTTGTGCCATTTTTTATCAGCGTTTGTTTCAATTTTTTGCAAACAAATATTCTCTTCAAACAGGAGCATTTCCAATGGGATATTTAAACAGCCTTCTTCAATTGCATTACTATAATTGATTTTAAAATTTTGCGATTTTTTGAAATAGTCAATGTTGTCTGTTAGCTTATAGCTAATACCCATGCGTTCTATGAGCAGGTAATCCAAAATATAGTTGAGCCTTTCTGTGGCTTGTGGGGCAAAAACAAGCATTTTACGATTTGGAATAACGAATTACTTCGAGGATGTTTTTAGGATTTAATGCTTTGATAAAAAGGGCTAAACTCTCTTTTGGTTTATAAGCAATAACCATAAAAATAAAGGCCATGTACGAACCAATAACCAAGGCATAAGCCGCTCCTGTAATACCTATTTTTGGAATCAGATAAAATTCAAAGCCCAATATCAATATTGCATTGAGAATTTGCATCCATAAAACATAGCGTTGTTTATGAATGGCCAGCATCCACATACCCCAAGCGGTTCCCCAATAAACGGGTAAGCATACCCAAATATGTATTTTAAATATTAGTGGTGCACTTGGGAATTTAGCACCATATAATAAGCCAATAACCCAATCGCCAAATAGCATGGCACCAGCAATAATAAATAGCGCTCCCCACAACATTAAACTGTACAATTGCGTGAGGCGTTTAAGCTGCAATTCTTTATTTTCTCTGTTATTTACAATTCCAGGAAATACTGCGGCACAAATTGCAACTGGAATAAAATAGGAAGCCTGACTAATTCTAACGCCTGCGCCATATTGCCCAACTAGCCCCATATTTTGAAGAAAGCGGGCAATTAAAATGGAGTCAACATTTTGGTATAGCAATTGAATAAAGGATGAAAAAATGAGCGGGCTAGATAAGAGTAAAAGGTATTTGGCTTCTTTCCAACTAAACTGCCATTGAAACAATTTTTCGCCTTCCATTCTATAGAAAATAAATTGGTTTAAAGCGGTAATTCCTGCTTCTAATGCGGCCATTGTGGCAAACCACTCTAATGGGGCATTGACAAAAATAAAAACCAATTTTACCATTGCCGAAGCAAATAAAGTAATGACTTGGTTCATGGCGGTTAATTTGCCTTTTACTTTTGATTGAAAGTAAAAATCTATTACAGAAAGGGATTGAAAAACAATGGAAATACTTAAAAGAAAAACGATATAGGTGGTGCTTATTGGATCGCGCAAGAGTGAATAAATACATGCGCCCACTACCACTCCAAAAGACCCAAATAACCTTAACCAAAAGGCAGTTCCAAGGATGGTGTATTTTTCTTCTCCGCGCATGAGTAGCTCTCTTACCACAATGCTATCGAGCCCTAATGTGGAGAAAATGGTTAGAATACCAATAATACCAAGGCCATAAGTAATTACTCCAAATTGAGCATCTCCCAAATAGCGCACTACTAGAACACCCACAAGAATACCAGAAATAATTCTAGACGATTTTTCTAAAAGCATCCAGAAGGAATTACTGACGTAATTATTTTTTAGTTTGTCTGCCATTTGTTACTTGTTAAACTCGTTCATGCTGGCGCTTAATCCTCTTAATACAAAGCATTCGGCGGCCTGAACCGATTTATTTACCAAAGCGGGAAGTTCAATTAATTCTTCATTATCCCATTTCCCTAAAACAAAATCTGCTTGTTGGCCTTTTTGAAAATTGTTGCCAATTCCAAAGCGCAAACGCGGGTAGTTTTGGGTGAGTAATAATTCTTGAATGCTCTTTAATCCGTTATGTCCAGCATCGCTGCCATTGCCTCTGATTCTTATTTTACCAAATGCGATGGCCAAATCATCTACTAAAACAAAAACATTTTCCGTATTAATTTTTAATGTCTGCATCCAATACCTAACGGCTTTCCCACTCAAATTCATATAGGTATTGGGTTTTATTATTGTAATTTGTTTTCCCTTTAAGGAGAAATTACAAATAGCTGCATAGCGGTCTGGGGCAAAACTAGCTTTGTGCTTCTCTGCAAGGGCATCTGCCACGTCGAAACCAATATTATGTCGGGTATGGGCGTATTCATCTCCAATATTTCCGAGGCCTATGATGAGGTACTTCATTCGATTGGCAATTTAATTAAAAAGAATGCTTCGTTTAATAATTATTCTTTAAACATTAGGCAATAATTAATAGGCCTTTCCGTGTTTGTGTTCACGAGATTTATTATAAGCTAATTTTTGTTTCACATGCCATTCAAGGTCTATTCCAAAAGCTTCACTCATGTCGAACAAACGAATAACGGTATCTGCAATTTCATCTTCAAAACTATCTTTTATATGGGTTTTAAATACTTGATTGATAGCGGAAATATTGTTTTTTTCTTCAGTTGGCAAAGCTGCAACTTCCTTTTTATACGCTGCAATGTCGGCTTTTTTGTTTTTGCGATGTGCCTCTAAAGCTTCGGCAAGTTCGCTCACACAAAGCATTAAAACTTCTCCAACATTTCTATCGGCTTTGTTCTCCCAAAATCCTTTTTCTACATTGGTTTGGTGAATGTCTATCATTAAATCTTTCATGTTCATTCTGTTAAGCTTTGATGGAAAGGTATAAAAAAAACCGAAACAAATTTCTTTGTTTCGGTTTTTTTATGTGTATGAAATAAAAATTATTTCTTCTTACCTGCTTTGTCTTTTTCTTCAGCTTTAGCAGCTTCTTGCGCAGCACGAGTTGTATTAACACTAACAACAGGGTTGTTTGGTGAATCCAATAGGGTGTAATCAGCGCTTGCTTCTAAATCAGCAACTTTAATTGATTTTCCAATTTCCAAAGTATCGATATTGATTTCAATAAAATCTGGCAATAGAGAAGGCAATGCTTTTACTCTTAATTTCTTTGATTTTACAACCAATTTACCACCCTGACGAACACCGATTGAATTACCTACCAATTTAACGGGGATGCCAATTTCTACCGCTCTATTATCATTGATTTCAAGGAAATCTGCATGAACTATAGAATCGTTTACGGGGTGAAATTGCATGTCTTTTAAAATAGCATGGTAAACTTTACCATCAATATCCAATTGAACTTTAAATGTGTTTGGTGTGTATACCAATAATTTAAAATCTGGTGAATAAACTGTAAAATGTACGTGGTCTGTACCTCCGTAAAGAACACAAGGAACTTTACCTTCAGCTCTCATAGCTTTTGCGGAAACTTTACCTACTTCGGTTCTAGCATTTCCAAATAGTGCGATTGATTTCATGTTGTTATTATTTAATTATTATTTGTTTTGTTTTTTCGTTTTTAGAGGAGGCAAGAAAGCCTGTCCAACCCCTAAAAGTTGGTCTAATTTTTATGCTTTCTAATGGAATTAGTCTTTATGTAAATCAAAAAGACTAGAGATAGAACCGTGTTCTGTTATGTTGCGGATGGCTTCTGCAAATAAGGGAGCAGCCGAAAGAACTTTTATTTTAGAGTCGTTGCGTGCCAATGGAATGGTATTACAAACAACTAATTCTTCTAAAACAGAATTCTCAATATTTTCATAAGCTTTGCCGCTTAATACAGGATGCGTGCACATTGCGCGTACACTTAAGGCTCCTTTGTCTTTTAGTAATTGTGCTGCTTTTGCCAAAGTGTTTCCGGTATCAATTATATCATCTACCATTAAAACATCTTTGCCTGTAACGTCACCAATAAGCGTCATAGATGCAATTTCATTTGCCCTTCTGCGCTCTTTGTCTACAATTACCATATCACAACCCAAAGCCTTGGCATACGTTCTAGCTCTTGCAGAAGAACCCATATCTGGAGAAGCAATTACAATATTTTTGCCCATTTTTAGGCTGCGCATGTAGGGAAGAAAAATAACAGCAGGGTCTAAGTGATCTACAGGAATTTCAAAGAAGCCTTGAATTTGAGGTGCATGTAAATCCATGGTAATAACCCTGCTTGCACCAACAACGGTAAGCATATCGGCTACTACTTTTGACCCAATAGAAACACGAGGTTTGTCTTTTCTATCTTGACGGGCCATACCATAATAAGGGATAACGGCAGTAATATAATGCGCAGATGCACGCTTTGCAGCGTCTATCATTAACATTAACTCCATTAAGTTATCTGTTTTTGGGTAGGTACTTTGTATTAAAAATACATCACAACCGCGAACAGACTCATTGAAACTTGGTTGAAACTCGCCATCGCTGAAATAAGAGATGGTACAATCTCCTAAGGGAATGCCATAATTTTTTGCAATTTCCTCGGCCAGGTACCTTGAATTGGTTCCTGAGAAAATCTTTACTTCGTTTTTAACCGCCATAAGATTGATATTATAACCGCCTTGTTTAGAGCGGCTTTTGTTTGTTTGGTTGACCGACTAGGGCTCGAACCTAGACTCCTCTGAACCAAAATCAGATGTGTTGCCAGTTACACCATCGGTCAATTAGGGAGTGCAAAAGTAGAACTTTTCACTAAAAAGTAAAGCAATTGCCTAAAAAAAAGCGAAAATTCTTCTCAAATATGTTTAATCCTTGGTAATGAAGCCTATTTTTATGTGCGTATGTGCAAAATTAGGCAATGTCTAATTACCCAGGCAATCGATCTTCGCATGGTGAACGACGTTTTTTGCATTGGCTTGATTTTCAGCCGGGACCAATACAGGTACCGTGCGTATGCGCGTCAATATGTGGAGGCTTTGTTGCGTTTACAAAAAGAGATTGCACTTTTTTCTCCTAATTGGTTGGAGCTCAACCATTTTTTGCAGGTGCAGTTTAAAGATCAAGCCAAACGGATTCATTGTTTTCCTATTGAAGAAACGCACGAGGGTGATGCAAATGTTGGAAATCCGAATTTAATTTGGCGCTATTTGAGCTTAAGCAGAAAATTACACCAAGCAGAGCGCAGCATAAATACAAAAATAGATTTTGTATTTTTTGCTCCCGTAGACGATTGGATCAAACCGAAATTTGCTACAAAAATGATGGATTGGGCCTTTCCTTTTAAATGGAGTGGCATTTTAACCCACATGTTGCCTTACGATCCTGCAGGATTAAAATTAAATGTAGATCCTAAATTTGGTGAGCCAGATTATTTATTTACCTCAAAAAATTGTGTGGGGGTTTGTACTTTAGATAGGTTTAAGAGTGAAGCATTGCGCAGCAGGGTTTATAAAAAGGTGGTGGTAATGCCTGATGTAAGTGAGTATGGCTTGCCTGCAAAACCTCAAAAAATCACAGGGCAAATACGTAAAATGGCAAAGGATAGAATGGTAGTTGGCACCATTTTATTGGAAAATGAAAATCCAGAAAACTTTTTAGATCTTGCCAATACAGCCCCTGCCGATAGTTATTTCTTTGTATGTGCCGGAAGTATTGAGCCGGAATTTTTAAGTGAAAAGGCAAAACAATCCTTAAATACTTTGTTGGGTTCTGGAAAAAATAACATCTACTTTATTTTGCACCAATTGGAATTAAGTGAAGATATTAACGACCTATTACAAACCTTTGATGTATGTTATTTAAACGATGGACATTTTCAAATGCCTCATCCTTTGCTAACTAAAGCTGCGTATTTTAATAAACCAGTGGTAGGTTCAAAAAATGATATGATTGGAAAACTATTGTCTGCTTTTAAAACTGGCATAACAGTAAACGGAAAAATTAGTGAAAGCGTAAATGCCTTGAGTACACTGCGTTTACAGATGCCTTTTGAGAGAAATTTTGATTTAGGGAAGTTGCGCAACTACGCGCAATTGCAAAACCAGGATGCTTTGCGCGATGCTTGGGAAAGCTTGTTGTTTTTTTAGAATTTACTTCGCTTTTTAGCATTTACTATTTTCAAATTTTTTGATTTACTTGCAGTCCTAATGGCTAAAAGGATTAATTGATTGGTTTTTTACACTTTCAATAGTCAGTTAACACAATAATAATTCATGGATAGAGCTAAAAATTTAGAACGATTTAAGGGTAAGGAAGTAAAAAAATACGATTCAGAATATCTTTTTTATTCAAACTTTTTGGCTCCATTAAAAGCGGCTATTACTGCTTATGGGAAGGGTGATGTATTGGATATTGGTTGTGGCAATAAACCCTATCAAAAATATTTTGGTTCGAACCTAGAAAAATATATTGGTTGTGATGTGGTGCAAAGCAGCAGCAATTGTGTGGATGTTTTATGTGAAGCGGTAAAAATACCATTAGAGGCAAATCAATTTGATACAGCAATTTCTACGCAAGTTATAGAACATGTTTCTGAGCCACAAGCCATGGTAAATGAGGCTTACAGGCTACTTAAACCAGGCGGTCATTTTATTATTTCTAGTAATATGTATTGGCCATTGCATGAAGAACCGTATGATTTTTTTAGATTTACCAAACACGGATTTAGACATTTATTGGAAAAAGCAGGTTTTGAGGTTTTGTCTATTGCGCCAAATGGTGGAAAATGGGCGCTGTTTGGACAGGTTTTTTTTCAAACAATTCCTTGGTGGTTGGTAATGCCAAAATTTGTTAAATGGTTTTTCAATTCAATTTTTAGTTTTTTAGACAAGAAATTTTTTGACGATAGAAGTACCATCAATTATGTGGTAGTTGCTAAAAAATAATTTAATGCGTAGCCAAGCTCCTATAGCCATTGTTATTCCATGTTACAACCATGGTGAATTTTTAAGAGAAACACTTGCGAGTATTCAGGCATGTGATGCTAATTTATACGAATTGGTTATTGTTAATGATGGTTCTAATGATACGGCTACTTTGGCTTTATTTAAAGAACTAGAAACCGAAGGAATAAAAATAATTCACCAAGAAAATCAGGGTCAAAGTGTGGCAAGAAATAATGGAATTGCACATACAAATGCACCCTATATTTTACCTGTTGATGCAGATAATTTAATTCTCCCAGCAATGCTCACAAAAGCATTGGAGGTATTTGAAAAAAATGCAGCCATTGATGTGGTTTATACCGATGCCTTTTTATTTGGTGAGGTAAACGGTGTTAATACCAATTTAGAATTTAATTTTCAGCGCATGATGCTGGATAATTATTTAGATACCTGTGCTGTTTTTAAGCGTTCGCGCTATTTGTCTGTGGGTGGCTTCGATCCAAGTATTCAGGGTATTGAAGATTGGGATTTGTGGCTAAAAATGGCCTTTAGTGGTGCGCAGTTTCACTATGTCAAAGAGCCTTTGTACCGTTATAGGGTAAGGCAAAATTCATTTATAAGAAAAGACCCAAGTTTTAATAAAAAAATGAAAATTCGTTTGCAGGAGAAGCACTTAAAGGAATTAAATTTTGAATATGTAGACGAACACATGTTTCAAAAATTTAATGCGTCGCCATTGCTTTTTACAATGCGTTTTTTTCTAAAAAAATATTTTGTTAATTTTTATAATTTACTCCTAGAAAAGGGTAAAATTCAGAAGTATTAATGCCAAATAGCTCTGCCATACAAACACCTGTTTTACTTATTCTTTTCAACAGGTTTGATACTGCTTTGCAGGTGATAGCTCAATTACGTTTGGCAAAGGTTCAAAGGCTTTATTTGTTTAGTGATGGTCCCAGAACAAATAGAGCGTCAGAGTCTGCCATATTAAACGAAGTTCAAGAAAAAATTTTAGCGCAAATAGATTGGCCATGTGAAATCATTACTCGGTTCGAACCGAAAAATGAAGGACCTCGCTTGGCAATTGGAAAAGCAATTACTTGGTTTTTTGAGCACGAAGAGGAGGGCATTGTTTTAGAGCATGATTGTGTACCAAACCAAAGTTTTTTTCATTTTTGTCAGGAACTTTTAACGCATTATCGACATGATGAACGCATCATGCATATTTCTGGCGATAATTTTCAATTTGGCAACTGGCGCGGCGATGGCTCTTATTACTTCTCTAAACTGAACCATATTTGGGGTTTTGCTACATGGCGCAGGGCTTGGAAACAGTATGATGTTGACATGAAAGCCTATCCTGAATTTAGAGAAAAAGGGCAAGTGAATACGCAAATTGACTTTGCCAGGGGCCAAAAAATATGGACAGATACATTTGACAAAACCTTTTCGGGCACGCTTCAAACTTGGGACTATCAATGGACATTTGCTATGTGGCTTAAAGATGGATTTGCTATTTTGCCCAATAAAAATTTGGTGAGCAATGTAGGTTTTGATGCCTTAGCTCTTAATACTACCAATCCAAATCACCGTTTGGCTAATTTGGAAACATTTGATATTAAGGACATTGCACATCCGAGTGTGGTGCAAATAGATGCAAAGGCAGATAAATATTCTATCAATGAGGTTTTTAACCCAACAATCCTCAAATTTGCGTTACGTAAGTTTGGCTTAATAAAATAACAGTGAAAGCGTTTTTAAAGAACATAACAGGAATAAATAAGACCGGTGCTTTCCTTAGGGAAGAATTGGATAAAATGAAGATTTTAATGTCGCAACCCATGTTGCATCAAATTCGCCAAATGCGAAATGCCCCAGCTGATTGGAAAGACATAGAATTTTCTGCTTTTTCGCAATGGGGTGATGATGGCATTATTCAATACCTTATTCATAAAATACCCGGTTTGAAAAAGCGTTTTATTGAATTTGGCGTGGCCAATTATACCGAATCAAACACGCGTTTCTTGTTGATGAATAGTAACTGGTCGGGTTTAATTTTTGATGGTTCTGAGGCCAATATTCAATTTATTAAAAACGATACCATCAGTTGGAAATATGATTTAATAGCCGAGCATTTATTTGTTACCAAAAGCAATATCAATGAAGCCATTGCAAAGCACGGTTTTGATGAGGAAATTGGTATTTTACATATAGATATTGATGGCAATGATTATTGGATTTGGGAATGTTTGAAGGTGGTAAATCCGCAAATGGTTATTATGGAATATAACAGTGTTTTTGGAAACAAAGCAGCCATTAGCGTTCCTTACAAAGATGATTTTTACGTTACAGATGCGCATTATAGCAATATCTTTTTTGGTGCATCTTTAAAAGCCATGGATCATTTGGCTCAGCAAAAAGGTTATAGTTTTATTGGAAGTAATACTGCTGGAAACAATGCCTATTTTTTGCGCAATGATTTATTGAATGAATTTACGCCAAAGGTGGGTGTTGACAATGGTTTTGTAGCATGTAATTTTAGGCAAAACAGAGATGAAAATGGCAATTTAAGTTTGCAAAGAGACGATGAAAAAATAAAATTGTGTGCGCATTTGAATGTTGTTGAAGTAACAAAAAATGAAACATCCATCCTTAAAAATTATTTATAGTGCTAGCCCAATATATTTTCAATCAAATTTTGCGTACTCCTAAACAACAAAAGTTGAAGGAGAAGTTGTTTAAGTTTATTCGTAACAAAATGTTAGCTCAAGGAGATGCCATTGTAAACTATCCCTACAAGCAATTTGATTTAGCTATTTTGTTCTCTCATGATTTCCCTTTCAACTTTAAAGAGTTTCCTGGATATAGCCAAAATTTAGCTGCAGTTACAAAAAAATTATTAGGTAAATATCCAAATTTGCATGCCATTGATGTAGGCGCAAATATTGGCGATTCTGCCGCTATTATGCAGTCTGTAGGTGATGTTCCTGTATTATGTATTGAAGGAAATCCAAAGTTTTTGGGTTTGCTTGAAACCAATACCAAACAAATGCATGCCATTAGTGTGGAACCTTGTTTTGTTGGTGAGGAGGAGGAGATGGTAAAGGCGGTGAATAATTTAGGAACGGCATATTTAGAAAAAGTTACGGATGGGATTCCTGTAAAAACAATTTCAAGTATTATTCAAAAACATCCTTCATTTTTAAATACCAAATTGTTTAAAATAGATACAGATGGATTTGATAATAAAATTATTCGTGGCGCAAAAGATTTTTTAGTGCAATCTAAGAGTTCTGTGTTTTTTGAATACGACCCGCACTTCCTTTCTTTGCAGGGCGAAAAGGGTTTAGATATCTTTCAATTTTTAGTAGGAATTGGCTATACCAAATTTGTTATTTATGATAATCTTGGTGATCATTTGATTACACTTGGAGTCGATGATTTTAGTAAATTTGAAGAATTACATCATTACTTTAACAGAGGAAGTGCACGCTATATGGATATTTGGGCGCTGCATGGAGAAGACGAAAGCATTCTAATTTAGAATGGAATGAAAAACTCCTACCTCCTTTTATTATTTCTATCTTTTTTAAATTTTAAGCTAAGCTATTCGCAGTGTAATTATGCGCAAGCCATTTCTTCTCCTAACTTAGTAACAAATGGCGATTTTAGCCTTGGTAATACGGGGTTTACAAGTGGATATACCTATGCTACGGGTTCATTGTTATTGGAAAGCACCTATACAATAACCACTAATGCATCCTCCATTCATTTTGCCTTTACAGGAACAGACCATACCACTGGAAGCGGTAACTTTATGGTGTTAAATGGTTCTGGAACACCCACATTTGTTTGGAACAAAACGGTAAGTGTACAAGCAAACAAATACTATAATTTTTCTGCTTGGGTTAGAAATATTGTTACAAAACCTGCTTATGCTGGTTTGCCTTTGGCAACAGTTGAATTGTGGATTAATGGCGTAAAAATTAGTAGAAATCTTTTGCTCGATGATTATCCAGATCAATGGTTATTATTAGATACTACTTGGTTTTCGGGAACTGCAACCACAGCAAATTTATCAATCAAAAACATTGGCGTATCACTAAATGGAAATGATTTTGCAATAGATGATATTGGCTTTAGAATCTGTTGTGGAGGAGGAGGTTCAAAAACAATCAATTCTATTTGCAAAGGGAGTAGCGTACAATTAAATGCAAGCGGCGTAGGTGCTTTTTCTTGGAACCAATCTATTGGTTTAAGCAGTGCCGCAGTAGCCAATCCTATTGCTAGTCCAGATACAACGCGTACCTATATAATTACTTTTGCTAATAATGGCTGCCCGGTAAATGATACCTTTTTGGTAAATGTAAATAATATAAAAGCCAATGCAGGGTTGGATAAAAGCATTTGCAAGCGCCAAGCTATACAACTAGATGGAACGGGAAATGGCAGCAATTACTCGTGGCTGCCTATTAAAAATATTTTAAATAATTTAAGCGCTACACCAACTGTTAATCCAGACACTACCACCACTTATATTTTGAAAGTTACCAATGGCGTTTGTATTTCAAGAGATACGGTAACTGTTTTTGTAAATCCATTGGATGTAAATATTTCAAATAAAGACACTGTTTTCTGTATAGGCGACACCTTGTATTTGCATGGAACTACAAATGGTACAAGCTTTCAATGGTCTCCCATCGGAGGTCTGAATAACGGCACTACTTTAAACCCATATGTGTTTCCAACAAATGATATTACTTATTTTTTAAGCACCTCAGATGCGGTTTGTAATGTGGTAGATTCTGTTATACTTACTTTAAACACAATTACAGTTGATGCTGGTATGGATACTGTGATTTGTAAAGGTGAAAGTGTACAATTATTTGCAATGGCAAATCCTGGTTGCACCTATAAATGGACGCCCAATACCGATTTAAATTTTGATGATATGGTAAATCCAATTGCCTCCCCAAAAGCAGACTTATACTATACAGTAAATGTAAAAAAAGGAAATTGTAAAGGAAGTGATTCGGTACATTTTTTGGTGCAATCATTGCCAAGTGTTTCTGCAGGTACCGATAAGAAAATTTGCTTTGATGGATTTACATTTTTAGAGGGTACGGTTTCGAACCAAACGTCCTTTGTATGGACGCCAGCTTTAGGTTTAAGTGATGCCAAAGCATTATTACCAGAGGTTCGAACCAATTCTAATGCAACTTATATATTAACCGCATTAAATGGAAAATGTTGGAATACAGATACTGTTAATGTTAAAGTGAATCCAAAAGTAATTGCTTCTTTTACGACAAACCCGAGTGTGGCTATTGCTCC
>CAIYNF010000002.1 GCA_903927505.1 uncultured Bacteroidota bacterium
CCCACCAGCACCTATAATGGTATAGTGCACCACACACCTGTTGAACAATTTACCAGTTTGATTGAAGCGCTTAATAAAATGCCATTGGCGTATTTGCATTTAATGAATGTGCCAGCACCCATTGAAAAATTTCCGCAGTATCCGCGCAATGTAATTGATACGTTTGGACCCATTTCTCAGCACCCGGTAATGGCAAATTTTGCGTATACCAAAGAAAGCGCAGAGGCAGAACTTGAAAAAGGCATTGCCCAACTTATTTCTTTTGGGTCTTTGTTTTTAGCCAATCCAGATTTACCTAAACGTTTTGAGGTAGACGCAGCACTGAACCCAGCCGACAGGGCCAGCATGTATGGTGGTGGCGATGCAGGTTATATAGATTATCCTTTTATGATTGAAACCAACTAAACAAATAAAAACTATGAATCGTGTATTAGCTATTTTAACCATTGATACCGACAACTTGCCGGCCAATTTTCAAGAGATTATTAAGCATGAGCAGGAAGTGGTTGCGCAATGGAAAGCGGAGGGAATTTTAGAGCACCTGTTTTTGAGACAAACCAGAAATGGTGCTCTATTAATTTTTGAAGGCGTAGAAGAAGAAGCTGCCCAAAAATTAATGGAAACATTGCCCTTGTACCAACTTAAAAAGAGTGTTGAATATTTTAATTTGATGAAACAGTTTTAACAACACCTTGCTTTGAAATAATTAATTCATTGCTTATTTCAATTAGAAAATAAAACAAATAGCTGGCATTGGTTTGAACCGATGCCAGTTTTTTTTGCTATTTACTTTGCGTATTTTTTTTAATATTTTTGAATTCTAATACACGCAAGCTCAACCTTAACCTCAACCTTAACCTCAACCTCAACCTCAACCTCAACCTAACCCCCACACTTATGTCATTCCAAGCCTACTTAGACAATATCAAAGCAAAAACGGGCCATGGTCCGGAAGAATTTAAAAAACTTGCCGAAGCAAAAGGTTTCATGCAAAAAGGCGTATTGGTAAAAACCGTAAAAGCCACCGAAATTACCAATTGGCTCAAAGAAGAATTTGAATTGGGTCACGGGCACGCCATGGCCATCTACGCTGCGTTTAAAGGGAAGACGGAATAAGAAAATAGTCAGCAGCCGGCATTGGTTCGAACCAATACCCGCTGCTGTTTTTTTATAAGCCTTTTAAGGTTTGTAGCCTGTCCCATTTGCTTGCGCGGGCAGTTTCTGCTTGCGCTAAGAAATGTTCTGCCAAAACAGGGTCTTTGGCCTTAATTACCTTAAACCTGTTTTCGTGGTACATAAACTCACTTAAGGGTACCGTGGCTTCTTTAGAATCTATTACCATGCGCTCGCCTTTTGGTTTCAATGGGTTGTAATGGAACAATGGCCAGTAACCAGATTTAACGGCAAAATCTTGCTCTTCTGCTCCGTGTGCCATGTCTATTCCATGTGCTATACAATGGCTGTATGCCAAAATTAAAGACGGACCAGGAAAGGCTTCTGCCTCCAAAATGGTTCTTAAGGTATGGACATCGTTTCCGCCCATGGCAATTTGTGCTACGTAAGCAGTGCCGTGTGCAATGGCTTGCATGGCCAAGTCTTTTTTGCCAGTAGCTTTTCCGTTTACCGCAAATTTGGCACTTGCACCAATTGGCGTAGCTTTAGATTTTTGTCCACCCGTATTAGAATAAACCTCGGTATCTAATACCAAAATATTTACATTTTCGCCGGTGCTTAAAATATGGTCTAAACCACCATAACCAATATCGTATGCCCAGCCATCGCCACCAATTATCCATACAGATTTATCTGCCAAGAAATCGGCCAAATGGTAAAGGTTTTGCGCCATTACAGTATGAATGTTTTTTAATTTTATTTGCAGCAATTTTATTAAATCACTTTTGTGGTGAATTTCTGCTTCGTTGCTTTCGGGTGCATTTAAAATAGAGGCGGCTAAATCTTCACCAACTTCATAGCGCAATTCATTTAATAAATATTGGGCTCGAACCCGCTTTTGGTCGTTGGCCATTTTAATACCCAAACCAAATTCTGCATTGTCTTCAAACAAAGAGTTGGCCCAAGCTGGTCCGCGTCCTTCATTGTTCATGCTCCAAGGTGTAGTTGGTAAATTGCCACCAAAAATACTGGAGCAACCTGTGGCATTGGCCACAATCATGCGTTCGCCAAACAATTGGGTAAGCAATTTAATATACGGTGTTTCGCCACAACCCGCACAAGCGCCAGAAAATTCAAACAAAGGTTGGAAGAACTGTGAACCTTTTATGGTGTTTTTGTTAATCCTGCTTCTGTCTAATTCTGGCAGGCTTAAGAAGTAATCCCAGTTTTTAATTTCTTTTTCTTGCAAGGCAGTTTTGTCTACCATGTTAATGGCTTTATGTGTAGGTTCTGTTTTGCTGGTAATTGGACAAAATTCTACGCACAAGGTGCAACCGGTACAATCTTCTGTAGAAACTTGTAGGGTATAAGCTTCGGTAGTTTTATCAAATTCTTTGCCAATAGGATCCATGGTTTTAAAACCATCTGGTGCATTTTCTAAAAGGGCTTTAGGATATACCTTTGGACGAATGGCAGCATGGGGGCAAATGAAGAAACACTTGCCACATTGGGTGCACAAATCGGTATCCCAAACAGGCACGGTATCTGCAATATTTCTTTTTTCCCATTGGGTGGTACCGCTAGGGAAAGTGCCGTCTACAGGAAATGCACTTACAGGTAAATCATCGCCTTCGCCCGCAATTATTTTGCCTAAAACTTCTCTTACAAAATCTGGCGCTGCATTGGGTACGGTCTGGTCCAATGGGGTATTTCCAATAACTTCTTTGCTGTAATCTATTTCATATAAATTGGCCAAAGTTTGGTCTACGGCCTCGTAGTTTTTGTTTACAATGGCTTCGCCTTTTTTCCAATAGGTTTCGTAAATAGACTCTTTAATTTTTGCAATGGCTTCTTCTCTTGGAAGGATGTTTGAAATGGCAAAGAAGCAGGTTTGCAAAATGGTATTGATCCTATTTCCCATGCCCGTTGCTTTGGCTACGGTATAGGCATTGATGGCATAGAAGCGTAATTTTTTGTGCTTAATTTCTTCCTGAATTTTAGCAGGTAATTTGCCCCAAACTTCGTCTTGTTCATAGGGCGCATTGAGCAAGAATACAGCGCCTGGCGCAGCATCTTTTAATACATCAAATTTAAAGAGGTAATTAAAATGGTGGCAAGCCACAAAGTTGGCAGAGGCAACCAAGTACGAACCTCTAATGGGGTTTTTACCAAAACGCAAATGCGAAGAAGTAAGTGAGCCAGATTTTTTAGAATCGTATACAAAATACCCTTGCACTTCATTGGGCGTTTTTTCGCCAATAATTTTAATAGAATTTTTGTTGGCACTTACTGTTCCATCTGCGCCCAAGCCAAAAAACAAACCACGGAAAGCATGTTGTTCGTCTAAATTAAAATAATGATCGTAGCTTAAACTTAAGTGGGTTACATCATCTTCTATACCTACCGTAAAGTGGTTTTTAGGATGGTCTTTTTTCAGTTCTTCAAACACGGCTCTTACCATGGCAGGGGTAAACTCCTTGCTAGACAAGCCGTATCGACCACCAATAATTTTTGGATGCAGGTCTTCGCCATTTTCGTTGTAGGCATTTACTACATCCATATACAAGGGTTCGCCAATGCTATTGGGTTCTTTGCAACGGTCTAAAACGGCAATGTGTTTTACAGTTGTTGGAATGGCAGAAATAAAATCGTTGATGGCAAATGGCCTAAACAAACGAATAGCCAATACACCTGTTTTTTGGCCATTGGCATTAAGGTAATCTACGGTTTCTTGCACTGTACCCACTGCCGATCCCATGATAATGATGATGCGTTCTGCTTCTGGGTGACCATAGTATTCAAACAAATCATATTTTCTTCCAGTGAGGCGCGCAAGGATTTCCATTTTTTGTTTTACAATGGCTGGCACGGCTGCGTAGTAAGGATTGGCAGCTTCTCTGTTTTGAAAATATACATCTGGATTTTGTGCGGTACCTTTAATTACAGGATGCGCTGGTGATAAAGAACGTGCCCTGTGTGCATCAATGGCTTCTTCGCTCACCATGGCTTTAATGGTATCATCTGGCAATACATGTACTTTGCCAATTTCATGGGAAGTTCTAAAACCATCAAAAATATTTAAGAAAGGAATGCGGCTATCAAGGGTAGCAGATTGGCAAATTAATGCCATGTCCATTACCTCTTGGGCATTGTTGCCAAACAACATGCTAAAGCCTGTAGCGCGCACAGCCATTACATCGCTATGGTCGCCAAAAATTGAAAGGGCATGGGTAGCTAAGGTTCTTGCAGCCACATGAAAAACGGCAGGTGTAAGTTCGCCCGCAATTTTGTACATGTTAGGAATCATGAGCAACAAACCTTGAGAGGCTGTGAAGGTAGAAGCCAATGAGCCACCTTGGATGGCACCGTGAATGGCACCTGCGGCTCCCGCTTCACTTTGCATTTCCATTACACGCGGCACTTGACCAAAAATATTTCTCCAAGCTTTTGCGCTCCATTCGTCAACCCATTCGCCCATGGTAGAGCTAGGTGTAATGGGATAAATAGCGCAAACTTCGCTGGTTTTGTAAGCAATATAAGCGGCGG
>CAIYNF010000003.1 GCA_903927505.1 uncultured Bacteroidota bacterium
AAAAAAGAGGACTTTTGTGCAGCTAAATTTACTACACAAAAGGCCTCTATAAGCAGTAGGATTATTAACCTAAACATTATTTCTTTTCAAGCAGCGCCTTAATTTTTTCTTCCAAGGCAAACTCGTCTCCTTCTACGTAACCACTGTGTTGGTATATGATATTGCCATTTTGATCTAATACAAAAGTGTGTGGAATTTGAACGATATTTAATGCACGTTGTAAGTCCTGGTTTTGATCCATGATAATATCATAATCCCAACCCTGACCATCAACATAGGGTTTTACCTTTTGAATATTTCTTGCATTATCGGTACAAACTGCAACCAATTGTAGGTCGTATTTGTTTTTCCAATCATCGTATACATCATTGATATTATTAAGCTCTTTTTTGCAAGGAGAACACCAAGTAGCCCAAAAGCTAATGATGGTAATTTTGCCGCTCTTAGAATAATCGGCCATGTTTTTGGACTTGCCATTAACATCTTTCAAAACCATATTAGGCATTGTTTGCGCTTCTTTTTGCGCCCAAGTGGTAAATCCAATTAGGCAAATAACTGCGAGTAGGCTTAATTTTTTCATGTTGCTAAAGTAATAAAAAATAAATTAGCAAAACACCTGCCAAGAATCATTATCAATTTTATTTACCAAATTTTTAAGAAAGAATTTTATACCTATATTTGAAATGAAGTGAGAATTATTGGAAAATCGGAACCTCTATTTGCGCCAAGCAACTCTAATCACCATAGAAATATGGAGGAAGAATTGATATTGGCCGAAAAAGCTAAATTAACCGAACAAGTTTTTGGCCTTATTTATTTGCTAATTATTGCGGGTATAACGGTATGCCTTCTCATGGAATTAAAAATGGAATACCAAATAGATATTTTCCCGGGTATCAATACCCCTTTTGATGATGTTTACCGCGATGCAAAAAATATAATGGGCTCAGATGGACAGGCCCCTGGTGCAAGCCAATAAGATCCCAAAAACAATTATTTATCCCAAAATGAAACAAACCCCATTAATGCCTAAATTTTTAAAATCTTGCAAGGTCCTTATGCACCTAGCATCTTATAATAATTAGTTAATTTGGACTCCTATTTGCAAACCCCATTACTTAATAAACGACTATGTTACTTGTAATATTCACAATCTTATTAGCAATCAATATAATTGGCTTTTTGAACCGCAAAAGAGCTTGGTCGAAAATATTTCTAGTTAGCCAAGTTTTTGTGGTGGGAGGATTGGTTATTATGTTTAATGTATCAAGCAGTCAGCAAGGCATACAAGGCTTAGAAGCCCGCAAAAAAGCGGCCCAAGAAACACCAGCAAGTTTAGATGAGTTAAAAGACTTAGCAAAAGCTAAAAAAGGTTCTGATACATTAGATATGGAGAAAGAAAACCAAAACGGAAATCAAGTTAAATTTTAATTTTTCTCTAATTAGCGTTCACTTTTCGCAATTCTACCAAAAAGTGTTTTTCATCTATTTTAAAATCGGCAGGATTGCTATAAGGTAAATCAATAATTTGCCATCTTTTGGTGAAGGTAAGGAAGTCGAATGCTCCCTTTGAAAGGGTTACTTTAACTGGCAATTTCAAGCTTTTAACATTTGCGTTTAACCTGTAATGCAATTCATTTAAACCATCCTTTTCTACAATAAAATACTCCAAAACAGGCAATTTTGCTTGGTATAGGTATTGTTCAAAAAAAGCTTTGAAATTATAGGAGGTTCTGCTACAGAAAAAATCTTCAAGTTGCTTGCTTGTAACAATTTGGTGGTAAAATGTTTTATTTAAATCTTTTATGGTATTAAACCAAAGGCTATCATTATCTAAAATACCGCGCATGGTATGTAAAATCCAAGCTCCTTTATAATATAAATCATTATCTGTACGGTTATAATTTACACCATATGGGCCAATCATTGGTGTGGCATTTTTGATATTATTTTTTTGTCCAGCAATATATTGAACAGCCCTAGCTGCGCCATATTGTTTCTCAACATAAAGCATTTCGCTATAGGTTGTAAAGCCTTCATGAATCCACATATCGGCTTTATCATTAGCTGTAATGCTATTGGCAAACCACTCGTGCCCACTTTCATGTACAATAATAAAATCGAAACCAAATTTGTTGTTTTGATAATTATTACCATAGGCTACACAGCTTTGGTGTTCCATTCCCCAATAGGGTGTTTCCACTAATTTATACCCA
>CAIYNF010000004.1 GCA_903927505.1 uncultured Bacteroidota bacterium
ACAAAAGGAACCGGCCTTGCCTTCATTTTGCTTTGCCCAAAGGCCACGCCCAGCATGGTTTTAAAGCGAAGGGGTTTATTGTCTGAAAGATCTATGTCTTTGCCCAATAAAATATTACGTCTAATTTTACTTAGGTTTTTTGCAAAAAAGTAGGAGGCAACTCCTGTGAGAATTAAAAATACAATACTTGAAATCATACGCTTTTCTTGTAGCACAATATTAGGTATTTGGTTCGAACCAAAAAGGATTTTAGGCATTTTTTTTAAATGTGACCTACCTAGCTTGTTCCTAGCTCAGAATGTGTTAGTTTTGTTTAAATCACTTTACAAAATTTACCCTTAACCTCAATTTTTATGTACGTAATCTTAATTTTATTTGTAGCCGTTGCCCTGATTTTGTTCAGTGGCTTGCAAACGGTGCAGCAAGGAACTGTAACTGTAATTACTGTTTTTGGCAAATACAAACGCATTATGCAACCTGGATTAAATTTAAAAATTCCAATTATTGAGCAGGTATATAAAAGAATTTCCATCCAAAATCGTTCGGTAGAATTAGAATTTCAGGCGGTAACTATTGATCAGGCTAATGTATATTTTAAATCCATGTTGTTGTTTAGTGTAATGGATCAAGAGGACGAAACCATTCAACGTGTTGCGTTTAAGTTTTTTAGTGAAAAGGATTTGATGCAGGCCTTGATTCGCACTATTGAAGGCAGTATACGCGCCTTTGTGGCTTCTAAGAAACAGGCAGAGGTTTTGGCATCGCGCAAAGAAATTGTAGATTTTGTGAAAGATCAAATTGACCATACTTTATCTACTTGGGGTTATCATTTACAAGATTTGCAAATCAATGATATTACATTTGACCAAGCCATTATAGAGAGCATGAGCAAAGTTGTGGCTTCAAATAATTTAAAAGCTGCTGCTGAAAATGAAGGCCAGGCATTGTTAATTACAAAAACTAAAGCTGCCGAAGCGGAAGGTAATGCCATAAAAATTTCTGCTGAAGCAGAGAAACAAGCAGCCTTGTTGCGTGGAGAAGGCGTTGCCTTGTTTAGGCAAGCAGTAGCCAAAGGTATGTCAAATGCTGCCGAGGAAATGAAGCAAGCCAATTTAGATACCAATGTAATTTTGTTTAGCATGTGGACAGAAGCTGTTAAGAATTTTGCTGAGTATGGCAAGGGCAATGTTATCTTTTTAGATGGTAGTCCAGATGGCATGGAAAAGACTATGCGCCAAATTCAGGCAATGATGCTGAAGAGCAGCGGAAATGCAGAATAATTAATCCATAAATTTCTTTCCGTGAAAAATTTGAATTGCCTCAATTGCAGATTTTTTATTTTCTTTTTCTTTCTTGCATTGCGTGTTATTGGCCAAGACCAAGACACCCTTAATGGCTATGCCTCATCTGTTTTTGGAGAGGAAATAAATTATTTTTCTCCCATGCATCAATTTGCGCCTAGGGCTTTGTTAACAAGGGCTAACGGGCAGTCTGAAATTTCTTGGGAGGCGCCTGTTTACAATGGGAAAAAACAAAAAGTTTGTTATGAATTATTGATTGGGCATTCAACTGGAACCAGCAGCGGTCAAAGAATTTTTGATGTAAAATTAAATGGAAATTATCTTTTTGGGTTTGTAACAGAAAAGCACCAAAAGGGAAATTTTATTGCTAAGGGTGATGGCTTATTGTGCACTTCTTTTTATTTTAAAAACCAAGAATTTGATTTGAATTACGATGCTTTTGGTAAGCTTTATATTAGTGTTCCAAGCTCGTTTGTAAAGGACTCTGCGGTTTTCACTTTTAGTGGTAAAAACGTAGAAAGCAGAGATTGGTTAATGGTTTTTATGTATGCCAAAGAACTAAAGATTAGCATACAGCCAAGCAATTTGGTTTTGAGAAAAAGCAATAAGCGGCAGGTAAATATTTTTATTGATAATCCCTATAAAGGAATAACTCCTTTTCAATTTAATTTTGGTAAAAATGTTTTTCATTTTAGTTTGTTGGAGGGTTACAATAAATTAAGTATTGCAGCCTATGACACCTCATTGGTAGGGCCTCAGCTGGTTTTTTGTGTGGTGATTGATACCTTAAAAATCACAGAAAAGATTTACCTAAAACCTATTCATTCCTATTCGTTTCAACTTATACATCATTCGCATAATGATATTGGTTACTCTCATTTGCAATCGGAAGTTGAGCAAATTCAAAACAGGAATATTAGCAGTGCTATTCGTTGGATTGAACAAAATAAAAATGCCCAAGAGAAACCCTATTGGCACATTGAATCTTTGTGGGCGGTAGAAAATTTTTTGCGTGTGGCCAGTGATTCTGAAAAGGAATTATTTGTAAAACATGTTAAATCTGGTCAAATTGTTTTATCTGCCAATTATGCAAATATCCTTACAGGCTTAGGCAGAGAGGAAGAATTGAGTTGGGCTTTGGAATACGCGCATTATTTAGAAAAAATGTATGGGTTTCAAATTCATAATGTAATGACCACCGATATTCCGGGTTTGTCTTATGCAGGATTTAAATCGTATACCAATGCCAAAATTCCTTATTTATCATTTGGTCCAAATTATATTGGAAGCTTGCCAGATAGGGGTGATAGGGTAGGATCTTTGTTGCGCGAGCAAGGCGATAAAGCTTTTTATTGGAGGCCTGATTCGTCTTCTAAGCAGCAAATTTTGGTATGGACAGCAGGTAAGGGTTATTCTTATTTTCATGGCATTCCAGAAAGCACTAAGCAAGCAGACTGGGAACAAAGAATTTCTGATTATTGTGAAGAATTATTGGCACAAAATTATCCTTATGATTTGGTGCAATTGCGCTATACCAAAATAAGCGATAATGGTCCTGTTGACACAACGCTATGTGCTTTTATTGAAAATTGGAATGCACAATACAGTAGTCCTCAAATACATATTACCTCGCTTAATAATTTGTTTGGCCAATTTGAAAAACGTTATAAAAATCAGTTGCCATCTTATACTGGAGAGATTGCTCCTTACTGGGAGGATGGAGCTTATTCTACCGCGGTTGAAGAAATTAAAATGCGCTATTTGGTAGAGAAAACACTTCAAATGGAGACGGACGCTAATAGGTATAAAACCAAAGCTAAGTATGCAAATGATTTTTATTTATTACACAAAAATATTGTTTTGTTTCATGAGCATACATGGGGTTCTTGGTGCAGCATTTCTGATCCAGAAATTGCATTTACAACAAAGCAATGGGAAATAAAAAAGAGCTTTTTAGATTCGGCACAATTCTATTTTAAGAAGATTGTCCTAGAAATGGGGATTAGCTTGAGCGAGGAAATTGCAGACAATTCGGGGCATTTGCACAAAGTAGATTTTGAAATAGATAGTGTGCATGGAGGTATAAAATATTTATGGGTAGATGGAGAAAACAGGGTCAATAAAAAAGCAGATTATGCTTTGTTTGAGCCCATTTATAGTTTGGGAATTAATCCCATGCAAAAGCATTTCATGCAAGTGGATTCGGTTCGAACCGAAATGGACAATGCGGTTTATAAATGTGTTATAGTAAAAGGTAAATTGCCCTCGATGCCTGCAATTATTTTGGTTTATGTATTGGATAAAACCAATTCACAAATAAGTTGTACTTATCGTTTTGATAAGGCAGTGGAGAAAGGCAAGGAGTCGCTGCATTTGGCTATGCCAATTGGGGATGGCACGGCAATGCTAAGTTACGGAACAGAACAAAAAATGATGGAGTATCCAGGCAGTTTATTGGATGGTTCAAACAAGGAGTTTGTTTGTGTACCGAATCAAGTTTTATTGGAAGGCACAAAAGGTAAATACCTTATAAAATCTCCTGGCTTGGCTTTGCTTGAAGTTGGAGGAATTATTGATGAGAACAAGATTAATGGAGTCAAAGTATGGAAAACAGACGTGCAGAAAACGGATGTATTATTTTGGTATGTATTTAACAACTATTGGCATACCAATTATAAAGCCTACCAAGAAGGGCAATTTGAATTTACGGTAGATTTATTTATTGAGGAATAATTATAGAATTTTCCTTTACAAATGCTTGTCAATTCTTATTTTTGGTGCCTATGAAAGGTAGCAGCAACAGAAGAAATTTTATCACTAAATTGGCAATGGGCATTGGCGCGGCAATTACTGCGCCTATTGAAAATGCCAGCGCATCAATTAAAAAAGTTTATCAGAAGAATATGGAAAAGAAGAATGCAATTTTACAGGTTAAGCCAATGGGATTTCAGTGGGAAACAGCAGATCCGTTTTTGTTTTGTGTGCACCATGAAGACCAATTTCCAAAAGGTGATGAGAACATGGGACCGGCTACAAGTGAATTATTGGGAAGAAGCATAGGCGATGATTTTATTATAAAAAATGGTTTTAGGATGTACCATGGAAAAACTGTTCCGGGCTTTCCTGGTCACCCGCATAGGGGATTTGAAACCATAACTGTGGTGCGCAAAGGATTAGTTGACCACGCAGATTCATTAGGTGCTGCCGGGCGTTATGGCAATGGAGATGTTCAATGGATGACAGCAGGAAAAGGGGTACAACATTCTGAGATGTTTCCTTTGTTGGATCAAGAAAAAGAAAACCCGGCAGAGTTATTTCAGATTTGGCTCAATTTACCTGCAAGGAGTAAAATGGTAGCGCCCCATTTCAAAATGTTATGGTCGGAAAATATTCCAAAAGTTACGGAGCAAGACAAGCAGGGAAAGAAATCTATTATTGAAGTAATTGCCGGAAATTTTGGAAAACATAAAGCCTTGGCAGCTCCACCAGATTCATGGGCCGCAGAAGCTGCACATGAGGTTGGCGTTTGGAATATTTTAATGCAAGATGGGGCACATTTGCATATACCAGCAGCAAGTGAAGGCGTAAATAGAACACTTTATTATTATGAAGGAAATGGCCTGCAAATAAACGGACAAACTATTTCTTCCTACCATGCTATTTCGGTTCAAAGCGATATAGCTTTAGATCTTGTTGGGGGAGCAGGAGATACGCGCATTTTAGTTTTGCAGGGCAGACCTATTGGGGAGCATGTAATACAATACGGTCCGTTTGTAATGAACACCAAAGAAGAAATTAACCAAGCTTTTGAAGATTACCACCGCACACAATTTGGTGGTTGGCCATGGAGTAGGTATGATCAAGTTCATCCAAGAAGCAGGGGTAGGTTTGCCAAGCATGCCGATGGCCATGAGGAGACAAAAGTCTAATTATATTTATTGTTGGTTCGAACCAAGTGTTTGTGATTATGCTTAGATATATTTAATTTCATAAAAAATTTAGCAGTGAAAATTATAGGAATAACAGGCACATTGGGTGCAGGCAAAGGAACCATCGTAGATTATTTGACTGCGCATCATGGCTTTAAACATTTTTCGGTTAGAGGCTATTTGATACAAATAATAAAAGCTACTGGAAAAGAGGTAAACCGCGATTCGCTTACCCATACTGCCAATGAATTACGTGCGGCTAACTCGCCAAGTTTTATTGCAGAAGAACTGTTTAAGGAAGCAGAAAAAACGGGCGCTAATTGCATTATTGAAAGCATCAGAACGGTTGGCGAGGTTACTGCATTAAAGGCTAAGGGCAACTTTAAATTACTTTCTGTAGATACAGACAGGCGCTTGCGTTATGAGCGAATTTTGTTACGTGGTTCGGAAACGGATCAAATTTCTTTTGAAACTTTTTCTGCTAATGAGGAGCGCGAATTGAGCTCAAATGACCCTAACAAACAAAACCTTAGTGCTTGCATGGCCCTTGCCGATTACCATTTTACAAACAATGGCAGTTTTGATGATTTATATGTACAACTAGACCAAATTTTAGGATAAAATGGGAAACACTGCAGAAGAAAAATATGTTCGTCCGAGTTGGGATGAATATTTTATGGAAGTAATGGAAGCAATAAGCAAACGCGCTACTTGTGGTCGTGGGCGAAGCGGTTGCGTTATTGCTAGGGAAAACCAATTATTGGTTACAGGTTATGTTGGGTCGCCCATTGGATTGCCGCATTGCGATGAAGTTGGACACCAAATGAAGAAAATGATTCATGAGGATGATAGCGTAACAGAACATTGTGTTAGAACAGTGCATGCTGAGCAAAATGCTATTTGTCAGGCTGCAAAAAATGGCGTAGCATTGGATGGTGCAACTTTGTATTGCAGGATGACACCTTGCAGGGTTTGCGCCATGTTAATTATTAATTGCGGCATCAAGCGCGTTGTATGCGAGCGCAAATACCATGCTGGCGGTGAGAGTGAAGAGATGTTGAAAAAAGCAGGCGTGAATTTAGAATTTTTTCACAACGAAGTACAAACTTACGAAGTAAAAAAATAGGTTTTAAGCCATTGGAAAGTGAAGCGTAATTGTAGTGCCTATGCCTTCTTGGCTTAGCACCACAATAGTACCTTGGTTTCTTTCCACAAATTCTTTGGTGAGTATAAGACCAATACCGGCGCCTCTTTCGCCCTTGGTTCCATAATTACCTTGTTTGGTTTTATAACTAAATAAATTGGCCAAAATTTCTTTGCTCATGCCAATTCCATTGTCTATTATTTGGATAACCACAAGTGTATTTTCTTGTGAAATGCTGAGACTAATCTTTCCATTATTTCCACTAAATTTAATGGCATTATTAATGAGGTTTCTTAAAATAATATCCATGTGATCTGGATTTGCCCAAGCCAATAAATTTAAATCTCCAATCAACTCCAAACTAATGTTTTTTTCTATCACATTCTTCTTGAACAATTTGAAATTCCTTTCAATTAATAAGGCAATATTGGTTTTAGATTGAATGTTTTCTTGGTTGCTTGCCATTTCATTCTTTGCCCAATTGAGTGTATTGTCTAGTAGAAGACCGATAGCTATTAATTGATTTTTAAAATTATTTTGTGCAAGTGCAAAATCTTCTTCGGTTAACAAATTATCTTCCATCATTTCAATAAATTGGGAGAGCGTATAAATGGGTCCTCTTAAATCGTGAGAAATAATAGATAATGTTTTGTCTTTAAAAATATTGAGATCCTCTAATTTGGATGCTTGGTTTTCTATTTCAAATTTTTGCGAAATTATTTTGCTTTTGGCTTTTTGTTCAATGATTCTGTATTTGTTTAATATAAATAAAAATAGCAACAGCAATAAAATCACAAACGCCATAGCGCTAAGTATCAACTGCTGAAAATCATGCTTTTGCTGTTGAATTGCCTTGTCTTTTTCTAAGGATGTTATTTCCTTTTCTTTATTTGCTAATTGGAAATTAAAATTCATTTCCTGAATTTTAACATTTGTTTCCTCGCCAAAAATACTGTCTTTGTAGGCAAGAAAAACATTCAAAAATTCAATTGATTTTTCGTGGTTTTTTTGTTTTTGATATGCTTTTGATAATGCCTCAGCAGCTTCAAGAATATGAATTTTACTATTGTATGATTTGGCCAATTCGTAGCCTTTTGTTAGCTGAAAAACACCTTCTTTAAATTTATTTTGTTGCAAATAGGATTTGCCAAGCCCAATTTCGCAAATAGTAATGCCGTTGATATCATTTAGTTGTTTGCTAGTTAAAAAAGCTTTGCTGTAACAATTAATTGCTAATTCTGGCTTATTTAAACTAAGGTATTCTTCTCCTAAATTTGACAAAGCAATTGCTTCACCATCGGCATAATTTGCCTCAACAGATATTTTAATAGCCTTCTTAAAATAATTGATAGCAATTAGATGTTGATTTCTTTTACTGGAGCTGCCCCCCATGGCAATGAGTGCGTATACAATGTCTTCAGTATACCCCAAAACAACTTGAATATCGTAGGCTTTTTTTGCGTATAAATAAGTTTGATCTGCATTTTTTAAATAAAAGTAAACACCCGCAATATTTAGGTAGCTATTGGCCATACCTATTGAATCTATAATACTTTCTCTAATTTTTAAACCCTCATAATGCATTTTTAGGGCATCGAGGTAATTACCTTGGTCTGTATACGTATTTCCAATATTGTTGTAGGAATCTGCAATTCCTCTAACATCATTTAATTGTTTTCTTAGCGCAAAACTAAAATTGTAATACCTAAGGGCTAGGTCGTACTTACCTACATTGTGGTAGAAAATGGCAATATTGTTGCAAGTATTGGCTTCACCAAATTTTTCGTTAAGTCCTTTGTAAATTGCCAATGCTTTTCTGCTATAATAAAGCGCATTGTTGTGTTCTCCTCTTAGATAGCTTCCAATCCCCAAATTTCTGTATGAATTTGCTATTTGTAAAGAGTTGTTTAATAGCCTAGATAGCTCCAATGCTTTTCGTGCATATGCAAGCATGCTATCAGAATTAACATTGTAATAACTATAAGATAGGTCGTTTAGCAGCTTAACTTTTGCAGTATCATTGCTAATCATTGCATTAAGCTTTTGTTTTAACGCCTTTATTTCATTTTTTTGACCCCACGCAGTTTGGCTAAACAAAAATATAAAAGATATATATGCCAAAAATTGGCGTAGGGCGTTAGGATGCATGGGCTATATGGGTAGTATTTAAATAGTGTTTTATGCTAAGCAAAAATGGATTAACAAAACTTTACCTGTTCAATGATAATAAAAACTTGGCATTTTTATTGTCATTTTTATAAATATTACCAATATACAAAGCCGCTCAACCTGGCCAATTCTATTTTGGCCATGCATAATTGGTATTCGTACAGTAAGCGCCCCAATACAGCGCGTTGCAGGCCATTGGCAGCATAGGTTATATCTAAATAAGTTGCTACGCCATTTTTATACCTGCTTTGGGTAAGTAATAACAAGGATTGGGCAGATTGCACTTGACTTTCGCAATTCACCAAACGCGCTTCATTGCTTTCAATATCAATTAAAGCGTGTTTAATATCTTTCCTAAAAGTGTTGTTTAAGCTACGTAAACCAAATTCTGCTTGCTTCAAGCTTTGGTTCGCCATAAATACTTGTGCATTTAATTTGCCACCTGCATAGATGGGTACATTTAAACTTACGCCTGCTAAATAATTGAACCTATTTTGAAAAATATCTGGTTGGTAGCCGTTTCTGAAACCTGCCGCTGCCGTAGCGTTTAAGGTAGGGGTTAGCTGGCGTTTGTTAAACTTTAAATCGCTTTGGGCTTGAGTAACTTTACTTTTTGCCAAAGCATATTCACTGTTTTGTGTTTCTGCACTTTTTAAATAATCTTCTAAGTTGTTTTTGGCAATTTCAAAATTGAAACTGTTTTGGCTAATTGCATTTTTACCGGTGGTATATTCTAATAAGTTTACTTGTTTTTGCAAGGCATTTTCTAAGTCTACTTTTCTATTTAGCTCATTGTCTATTGTGGCTTGAATATTATATAAATC
>CAIYNF010000005.1 GCA_903927505.1 uncultured Bacteroidota bacterium
AATACAGTTGTATTAGGTTGTGAAGAAGATTTGCAAAGAAACGGAATGTGGGTAAGAAACCTTAATTTGCAGAAGTACAGCCAAATAATTTCACCCATGGAAACACTTACAAAAGTGCGCTACAAAGATGCCGGCACAAATGCCAGTATTATTGAAGTGGACGGTAGAATGAAAGTTGATTTTCATTCATTGGTAAAAGGCATTGCACCTGGCCAAAGTGCAGTTTTCTACGAAGGAGATGATGTAATTGGTGGTGGATGGATTCAATCTAGTTTTGACATTTAAGCGTGTAATTTTGAATACAAATTCACCAAATATTATTTCCAAAATAAGCAATTTATTGTTGTTGGTTATGCTTTTTGCAACAATCACTGCTTGCAAAAAAGCAGAGCCAACAAACAACTCCATAGATTTAGGTTATTCATTTTTCCCTACTGATTCCGGTATCGTTAAATATTATGCAGTAGATTCAATTGCTTTCAGTGATGTTACGCTTAGCAGCGATACTTTTCATTTTATTTTAAAAGAAGAATTTGCAGGATTTATTTCTGGTCAAAATCTCCAGCAGCATAGGGAAATACGAAGGTCGGTTCGAACCGATACCACTCAGAACTGGATAAGCCGAAACAGTATTTTTGTTGTAAAAAATACCAATAATTTAGAGCAGGTAGAAGACAATATCAGACAAGTGAAATTAACTTTTCCCATTGGAAATGTCTTGTCTTGGAATGGAAATCAAAGCAATAATTTAGGAAGAAAAACCTTCTTGTTACAAAATATACACCAAGCATTTAATAATGGAGATACACTTTTTAGTGATTGTATTTCTGTTCAGGAAGCCCTTGCCAACAATGCCGTTGAAGAGATTTTAATTAAATCTGTTTATTGCAATGGAATAGGATTAATAGACTTTACCAATAACAATTTAAATACCCAAGTTACAGGTGTTTCTGGGTATAAAATTCGCCAAAAATTAATTCACTGCTATTTGCCATGAGGTACCTTTTTATTTTTGCTTTATTATTTGGTTCGAACCTACAAGCCCAACAGCGTTTTTATTTTGTGAGCTTTAAAGACAAGCCCAATTTTAAAACCCAATTGTACCAACCAGCAACTTATATTTCGGCAAAAGCCATAGAACGAAGAACTAGAAACCGCGTACCTTTAAACGAAAATGATATTCCACCAGACAGCGCTTATTTAAGGCAATTGGCGGCGTTTCCACTAACAATGTATGGCAATAGCAGGTGGTTTAATGGCACGGTTGTTTTGAGTGCTCAAAAATATATTGCCGATTCAATTAAACTCCTGCCATTTGTTAGCGCAGTTACTTATTTAGGTCCTGCTTTTTTTTATGAAGAAATGGACGATGCCAGCGAGAATAGTTTGGAGAACCAATTGAATATTTTGGAGCAAAGTTTTCAAAATAAAAACGAAAAGAACGACACCATAATGGCGGGTAAAAGTTTCGCGCAAATAAAACAACTGAACGATGAGGGCCTTGTTAAAGCTGGCATTGGCGGTAAAAATGTTTTAATTGCAGTGATTGATGCTGGTTTTAAAAATGCAGACCAATTGGTGCCTTTTAGAAAATTGATGAAAGAAAAACAGATCCTTTCATCTTATGATTTTGTAGAAAAAGAGGAGGAGGTGTTTGATGACGACCCACATGGAACGGCAGTTTTAAGTTGTATGGCAGCTGTTCAACAGGGCTTAATTTTAGGAACTGCACCCAATGCACAATACATTTTATTGAGAAGTGAAAATGCTGCAAATGAATATTTGGTAGAGGAGTATTTTTGGGCCTTGGCTGCAGAATACGCAGATAGCGCCGGCGCAGATATTATAAATTCATCGCTTGGCTATACCAAACACGATGAAAAAAGTATGGGCCATAAGTTTTCTGAGTTAGATGGTAAAACTACATTAATAACCAGGGCCGCAGAAATAGCAGCTAGTAAAGGTATTTTGGTGGTGGTAAGTGCAGGAAATGAAGGAGATGACCCTTGGCGCCAAATAAGCGCACCAGCAGACGCTGCGCATGTGCTAACGGTTGGTGCGGTTGATAAATTCAATAGCTATGCAGGATTTAGTTCTGTAGGTCCTACTGCCGATAAAAGAAATAAACCCGACCTTACAGCCTTGGGTAAAGGTGTGGCTTTATTGGCTGCAGATGGAAAAGTTTTTGAAGGAAATGGTACCTCTTATTCTTGTCCGTTAATTGCTGGTGCGGCAGCGCAATTATTAGAAATGGCCCCAAAAAGCAGTGCAGAAAGAATGAAGGAAGCCCTTATTTTAAGTGGTTCACAATATTACAAAGTAGACAAATATACAGGCGCCGGCATACCAGATATTGAATTGGCCGCAAAAATGTTGTGCGTACAACAAGACAGCCTGCTAGATGTAAGAGAGCTGCAAGACCAAAATTTGCACTTGTGCCTCAATGCCCGTGCGCCGCAAAAGGTTATACTAACTATAGAGGAACCTATAAAAGGGGAGATAGACAGAATTACCCTAACGCTAAAAAAAGGTTCGAACCGATTTGTAATTAAGGGATATAAAAAACGCCCAAGCGGTTTATACCACTTGAGCGTTGAATTTCTATCGAGAAAAACTTACTTAGATTTTATGAAGCTTTAACTTTCTCTGTTCTTAATTCAGGAATATTTACTTGTAATAAGTAAAAAGCACCAAATAAAATTCCATTATAAACTAAATCTGAAGCAAAAGTGTTTTGAAAGAATGGCCATCCTGCGATGTAACTATTCATTACGCCAGCCAAATCATGTGTGTACAAAGGTCCCATACTAGCTGGGTAGAAGAAAACAAAATTGGTAATTAGAAAAAAAGCAAAGGATGAAACCATTGAACCCAAAGCAAGGTTATACCAAGTTAAATTGTTTTTCAATTGGGTACCAATAAATATGGAAATCAAAAATCCCGCATAGGTTATCAGCACTTCTATGCCGTAAAAAGGTAAAAATAAATCACTTACAATCATTGCAGCAATTGGAATGATATAGGCTAAATATTTTCTGTTTAGGTAAGCTCCACCAAATAATGCAAGCGCGCCAATAGGGCTAAAATTTGGTGCATGAGGAATTAAACGCAATAATGCGGCTGTAAAAATCAAGGATACGATTGTAAGAAATCTTTTATTCATGGTATTTAGTTCTTGAGGCGAAAATAAGAAGCTTTTAAGAGAATACAAGTAATATTATAAAATGTGAATTCTTATTTTTACACAATTTAAAAAAATTGACTATTTATGAACATTAACAAAAGTCCATTGGTCTAAAAAAAGACAGAAACTTTCCATAAAAAAATTTGTCGCACTCGCCTAAAAGTCCTTAAATTGCGTGCTTAAATAAATACAATAGATTGTTTTATTTAAATTCGTTTCTTGAGAAATTCCATAGAATTAAACAATAATCAAAATATCAACATAATGAAAAAAGGTTTATTTTTAGCAGGAGCTTTTGCAATGCTTTTAGGCATTCAAAGAAGCAGTGCTCAAACACCTGCACCAGTTGCCCCGAACCAAACCGTTCTAATTGAAGAAGTAACTTCAACTCCAGGCGAGATGAAAATTTCTTACAAAAAATACCGTTTGCCAAACGGTTTAACTGTAATTGTTCACGAAGACCATTCAGATCCAATTGTACATGTGGAAGTAACCTACCACGTAGGTTCGGCAAGAGAAACGCCAGGAAAATCTGGTTTCGCACATTTCTTTGAACACATGATGTTTCAAGGTTCTATTCACGTAAGAGATGAAGAACATTTTAAAATTGTACAGGGTGCAGGTGGACAAATGAACGGAACCACCAACCGTGACCGTACCAATTATTTTGAAACATTGCCTGCAAACTACCTAGAAACAGCACTTTGGTTAGAAGCTGATAGAATGGGTTTCTTATTAGATTCGGTAACACAAAAGAAATTTGAAGTACAACGTGCTACGGTTAAAAATGAAAAAGGACAACGCGTAGACAATGTTCCTTATGGTAAAAGAGAAGAAATTAAGGATGCCGCTATGTACCCAGTTGGTCACCCATATAGCTGGCCAACTATTGGTTATTTGGAAGATTTAGACCGTGTAAATGTAGACGATTTAAAAAACTTCTTTATGCGCTGGTACGGACCAAACAATGCTTGTGTGGTTATTTCTGGTGATGTAAACGCAGCAGATGCGATTAAATTAACTGAAAAATATTTTGGACCAATTCCTAAAGGACCAGAGGTTCGTGCGCAAAGAATAGAGCCTGTTAGGCTTCCAGATAATAAATATGTAAACTATGGCGATAATGTATTTGCACCAATGTATGCATTTACTTTTCCTACAGTTAAAAATTACCATCCTGATGAAGCTGCCTTAGATGTATTAGGTTTTGTTTTAGGAAATGGTAATAACTCTATTTTATATAAAAACTTCGTAAAACCTGAAAAAGCTTTCCAGGCTGTTTCGTTTAACAGTGGTTACGAATTATCCGGGGAATTTGGGGTAATATTTGTTGCCATGCCAAATTTTGAAGGCGATAACGATATTGAAAAAGGGTTTATGGCTGCCTTAAATGAATTTGATGCAAAAGGTGTGAATGAGGATGATTTGAACCGTGCAAAAGGACAATTTGAAACTGGTATTATACAAAGTATGCAAAGTATTGCAAGCAGAGCCAGCATTTTAAGCCAAACTTGGTACTTAGGTCATGGAAACCCACGTTTAGACAAAAACTACAATTTATCTGATGAATTAGCTCGTTATAACAAAGTAACCAAGGAAGATGTAATGCGCGTTTTCCGTCAATATATTAAAGGTAAAAACTATACTTTGGTAAATGTATTCCCTAAGAAAGCAAATGCCGCTGCAAACAAAGATGAAGCCAAAGAAGCACAAAGCTCTGGAACAGCAGTTAAAACTGAATTGGAATACAAAGGTTTAAGCTACACAACTCCTAAAGATAATTTTGATAGAAGCAAACGTCCAGAGGCTGGACCAGCTAAATTGACAGAAATTCCTAATTTCTATACAACCAATTGGGACAATGGTATCAAGGTAATTGGTTCGGAAACAAAAGAATCTCCAATGGTTACCATTTTATTAAACATGAGAGGTGGTAATATTGCTGTAGGTGATCCTGCAAAAAGTGGTTTGGCTAATTTAACAGCTGATATGATGGGGGAGGCTTCTCAAAATTATACCAGTGAGCAAATGGAAAATGAATTGGATAAATTAGGCAGTTCTATCAGTTTTGGCGCGGGTTCCGATAATCATTTCATGCAAGTAATTTGTATGAAAAAGAACTTAGATGCTACATTGAAATTAGTTGAAGAAAAATTAATGCACCCTAAATTCAATGCAGAAGAATTTAAATTGAACCAATCACAAAACTACCAAGGCATTAACTCGCAAAAATATGATGCGGGTTCTACTGCCGACTTAGCTTTTGCGAAATTGATTTATGGTAAAACCATAGCAGCAGAGCCTGTTTCTGGAACATTGAAGTCAATTAAGGCAATGACATTGAAAGATATTCAGAATTATTACGACAAGTTCTATGCACCTGATTTTGCTACCATTACAATTGTAGGTGATGTAACTGAAGCTGAAATTATGGGCAAGTTGGATTTCTTGAAAAATTGGAAGAAAAAAGGTGTTGTAATTCCTAGCGTTTTAGCCTCAGCAGCTGCTGTTGCTACTGGCAACCAAGTAATGTTGGTAGATAAATACAAAGCTGCCCAGTCAGAAATTCGTATTGGAAATTTAGGTCAAACCTACGATTGGAATGGTAAATACTTTAAAACCAATGCAATGAACTATCCTTTAGGTGGTAGTTTTAATAGCCGTCTTAACTTGAATTTGCGTGAAGACAAAGGATTTACTTATGGAATTAATTCAGGCAATTCGGGTTACAGAGACCGCCCAGGTATGTATAGAATTGCAACAGGGGTGCGCACCTCAGCTACGGACAGCGCATTGAAGGAAATTATGTATGAGGTGAACAACTATAAGGCTAACGGAATAACCGATGAGGAGTTGAATTTCATGAAAAATTCTATCACCCAAAGTGATGCTTTGCGTTATGAAACCAATTTCCAAAAAGCCAGTTTCTTCAATAGATTAGTGGAGTACAATTTGCCAAAAGATTTTATCCGTCAGCAAAATGCAACCATTAATTCATTGACCAAGGAAGAAATAAATGCATTGGCAAAAGAAATTTTGCAACCAGAAAAGATGACTATCTTAATTGTGGGCGACAAAGAAAAAATTAAAGCACCAATTGAGAAATTAGGTTATAAAATAGTAGATTACAAAGAAGTAGAAGTAGCTACCTCTGAAAGAAACTAAGAACAATACTTTATTCAATAGCACAAAAGCCTCAGATTTATCTGGGGCTTTTGTGCTTAACATCAAATTATTATTATTCTTATCGCATTCTTGGTATAAAACTTGAACCCGAAATAGTTTTGCCTTATGTTTGTAAATACAAAAGGCAAATTGAACCTTTTCTAAAATTTGTTGACTACTCAATTAGTGGATGATGTTTAGAAATATTTTCAAAACCTTTAAAAATTGAAACGATGAAAAAATTATTGTTAATTGGCTTGGCCATTATGAGCTTACAAGCCTTCGCACAGAAAAGCAATGTAGAAAGTGCTGCTATCTATTTAAGAAATGGCGAATTAGAGGATGCTAAAAAAACCATTGAAGTAGCAATTCTTGACCCAGAAACCAAGGATGATCCCAAAGCTTGGTTTTATTATGTGGCTATTTTGGATACAGTATACAGAAATCCCGCTTTTGAAAAATTAGTAGATACCGATTTAACTGAAAAGTTTTTTAATGGTTGTAAGAAGTGTATTGAAAGCGATGTTAAGAAGCGCTTCACATACTATTGTAAAGATAATGCCATTCTAAATAGTGCTTTTATTTGCTGGAATAAGGGTATTTCTGCTTACGAGAAAAAAGATTACGCCGGAGCCCTTAAATACTACCAAATGGTATTAGAGGTAATTAATTATGATGATAATGGCGTATTAAAAACAAATAACCTTTCTGAAAAGAATATTTATTTAAATATGGCGTATGCCTCTATTCAGGGCAACGACAATCCTCACGCCAAACAATACATTCAAAAATTAATGGACCTAGACTACAACGACCATTTAATTTATATGCAAATGGTAAATATCTATTTAGATGAAAAAGATACAGTAGGGGCCTTAAAATACATGGATTTGGGTCGAACCAAATACCCAAGTGAAAAAGATTTAATTAACCAAGAATTGAATATATACTTAGCCATGGGCCGACAGGATGTATTGTTGGATAAATTAAATGCTGCCCTGGAGTTAAATCCTGAAGACATGCAATTGTTGTACGTTAGAGGAAACGTATATGAAAGCTTCTCAAACGACCAATTGAAGAAAGCACGTTTTAGTCGTGATACCGTTTCTACGCTAAAGAAGAAAACCTTAACAGAAAAGGTTCCGCTAAAGAAAGCGGCCTATACAACTGCTGCTGCTAAATATCAAAAAGCATACGATGAACAAGTTGCTATGAGCAAAGAATTTGCAGCCAAAGCTGAAGAAAACTATAAAAAAGTGGTGGAGTTAAACCCAGATTACATTGATGCTTATTACAATTTGGGTGCATTAACAAACAATAAAACCACTGAATTTGCTGAAAAAATAAATGCTATACCAAGTAATATTTCGCAGGCAGAATATGATAAACGTTACAATCCTTTAAAGAAACAGAAGGATGAAATTTTAACTGTGGCGTTGAATTACTTTAACCAAGCTTTGACAATTGCAGAACAAAAAGGAGAAGAAACTGCAGATAAGAAGAAAGAAAAATTTGCATACATGAGGGATATTTTATTTAGTATCCAACAAGTTTATGCAAATCTAGGAAACGAAAAAGCTTACGCAGAAACCAAAAAGAAGAGAGCAGCTTTCGAATAGGCGACTAAAAACATTTATCAAATCCTCGGCCTATGGGTCGGGGATTTTTTTTTGCCCAGTACCGAACCAAACAATGGGGGTTAATAATTGATAACTGCGTAAGGTTTATGTGAAAGTAGGTGCTGGTTTATCAGTATTTCTATTTAACATAATATTAATTATAGGACAAAAATATGATGTAATATATTAACTGTTAATAAGTTATGTACATTGGTTTTTACGCTTTTAAATGCAATTGCAGTAGTTAATTCAATGATTGCACCACAAACTTCTGCATAGAACTTTCTCCTGCTGCTACTATATGAATAAAATAAATTCCAGCTTTATTTGGAGCTATTATTTTAAAATTGTTTTCTGCAGAAATAAAATCTACGCTACCAATTTCATTTCCATAAACATCAAATACCCGGTATCCGTTTAAAGGCAAATTCCCCTGTACCCTAATTTCTCCATTCACATTTGTTGGATTTGGATAAACGGAAAATTGGTTTGAGTTCAATTCCTTGACATTGGTTTTTACCACATAGTTAATTATGCCAACAGCATCTAAATCAAATCCACCAGAGGCAAATGGCGTTGGCCAAGGATCATTGATCTTTCGTCCATTGGCATCCTTTGAAGCAAAATCTTGCAGAAGGCTTCCAACCACATCAATGATTTTTATTTTTTGAATATGCCCAAGATTTAGATTTGGGATGTTCTTTAAATCCTCCAAATCAAACGGCGTACCGTAATTTCCTATGTATTTGCCAGCAAGGTTATTTATTTTACTGGCATTAACGCTTCCAAATGCGCCTACTTGAAAATTGGTGTCTGTTAAGCTATTTGCAGGAAATCTCACGAAATTTCCGCTTGTATCTGCCACTTCAACAAATGCCAATTCCAAAAAGGTAGAATCGCCGCCAAATGAAAAACCATTTTCAAAAACCACAAAATCTGGTCCTGGCCCATTATAAATTTCATGGTCAAATGTCAATTCAATAGATCCTGCATCTCCCAAACTAAATGTCATGTGATCTGCTTTTCCAATCGTAAAATCTGCGGTACCAACAGCAGCCAAACCCAAACTTGTATCTGAAATATCTTTGTAACCCAATTGTGATTTTAACACATCTGTTGCCCAGAAATGCAAAATACTACTATCTGCATGAATTGCCGTACAACCAATATTGCCAACCTGTGGCGCGTATTGCGACAAACTACTTTTTGATAAAAGTTGCAGTAAAACAAACAAAACAGAAAGTGTGAAACGAGACAATTTAAAATACAATTAGTGGTGGAAATTAATCAATTTTTATCAATGGTTTTGAACCAAAATTGGTTCGCCATAAAAGGAAAAAAAAGCTCCGAAGAAAATCTCCGGAGCTTTTTGCTTATTCTGTTGGAGGTGTTTGTTCCTCATCCTCTTCTTCAATATCCTCTTCTTCGTCGTCCTCTTCTTCTTCAGGCATTTCAACACCCACTTCCTCTATGTCTTTATCGGTTCCGGCAATTACCTCAAAACCTTCAACAATTTCTCCTTCTTCCGTTTCGCCATCAGCTTCTCCTTCTTCTTCGCCAGGGATATAGTTAATTTTAGCTACACTGGCAATTTCATCTTTACCACCAATATTAATTAACCTAACCCCTTGTGTTACCCTTCCTAAAACGCGCAACGAACTAACGCTTAGGCGAATGGTAATTCCACTCTTATTGATAATCATGATATCATTGGTATCATCTACATCCTTGATAGAAACCAATTTACCAGTTTTCTCTGTAACGTTCATGGCCATTACCCCTTTACCGCCACGTTTAGTGATTCTGTAGGCTTCAACCTCTGTACGTTTACCCATACCATTTTCACTTACCACCAAAACATTCGTAACTTTTGGATCGGCAATAGAAACCATTCCAATTACTTCGTCGCCATCTGCCAAACGTATAGCACGCACACCGGTTGCATTTCTGCCCATTGGACGTACACCACTTTCATTGAAACGAATGGCTTTACCTTCTCTACTGGCAATGATTATTTCGCTGGTACCATTGGTTAATTTCGCTTCAACCAAAGTATCCCCTTCACGCACATTCATTGAGTTGATACCATTTGCTCTTGGGCGGCTATAAGCTTCCAAAGTAGTTTTCTTAATGGTACCTTTTTGGGTTACCATTATTACATTATAGGTACTCAAATATTCAGGATCACTTAATGTTTTCACACATAAGAAGGCTTTCACCTTATCCTCAACCGGAATATTAATTAAGTTTTGGATTGCTCTACCTTTGCTTGTTTTTTCTCCCTCAGGAATTTCAAAAACACGCAACCAGAAACAACGACCTTGTTCTGTAAATAACAAAAGGTAATTGTGATTGGTAGCCATAAAGATGTGTTCCACAAAGTCTTCTTGACGTTTGGCAACACCTCTACTGCCTCTACCACCACGGGCTTGAGTTCTGTATTCATTTAATGAAGTACGTTTAACATAACCCAAATGTGAAATGGTAATAACCACTTCTTCATCTGGAATTAAGTCTTCCATACTCATTTCATTGCCCACCATTTCAATAACACTTCTGCGTTGGTCGCCATATTTATCCTTCATTTCCGCCAACTCATCTTTAATAATTTGCATGCGCAATGGCTCATTTGAAAGAATTTCTTGCAACCTGCCAATCAATTCCATGATTTGGGCAAATTCTTCTTTGATTTTATCGCGTTCAAGACCAGTAAGTCTTTGTAAACGCATATCTAGAATAGCTTTTGCTTGGATATCAGACAATTTGAAATTATCCATTAAGCCGCTTTTTGCCTCATCTGGCGTACGCGATTTACGGATCAAGGCAATAACTTGGTCTAAATGATCCAAGGCAATTAATAAACCTTCTAATATATGTGCACGTTTTTGCGCTTCTTCCAAATCAAACTGGGTTCTGCGCACAATAACAACGTGACGGTGCTCTACAAAATGAACGATAAGGTCTTTTAGGTTCAGCATTACAGGGCGACCTTTCACTAAAGCCACATTGTTTACGCTAAAAGATGTTTGTAGTTGAGAAAATTTGTATAATTTGTTTAATACAACATTTGGAACTGCATCGCGCTTTAAATCGAATACCATGCGCATTCCATCTCTATCACTCTCGTCCCTTACATCACTAATACCTTCAATTACCTTTTCATTTACTAAATCGGCAATTTGTTTTATTAGCGTTGCTTTGTTTACTTGGTAAGGAATTTCATTCACTACAATTTGATCTTTACCCGTTTTGCTGGTTTCAAAACCAGCTTTCGCACGCATTACAATTCTACCTCTACCTGTTTCAAAAGCATTTTTTACACCTTCATAACCATAAATTGTACCGCCTGTTGGAAAATCTGGCGCTTTAATGTATTTCATTAATTCAGGGATGGTAATATCCCTATTGTCAATATAGGCTTGAATACCATCTACACACTCCGTTAAATTATGAGGTGCCATATTGGTTGCCATACCTACAGCAATACCCGATGCACCATTCATCAATAGGTTCGGAACCTTAGAAGGTAAAACAGTAGGTTCTGTTAAGCTATCATCAAAGTTTGGACGAAAATCAACTGTATTTTTGTCAATATCAGTCAATAACTCTTCGGCCATTTTGCGCAAACGTGCTTCTGTATAACGCATTGCTGCTGGTGGATCACCATCCACAGAACCAAAGTTTCCTTGTCCGTCTACCAACATGTAACGCATGTTCCACTCCTGGGCCATGCGCACCATGGTATCATAAACTGAAGAGTCGCCATGTGGGTGATACTTACCCAAAACTTCCCCTACAATACGAGCGGATTTTTTATGCGCTCTGTTTGAAGCCAAACCTAACTCCGTCATACCGTATAAAACACGACGGTGTACAGGCTTTAAACCATCTCGTACATCAGGCAATGCCCTACTTACAATTACCGACATCGAATAATCGATGTAGGCGGTTTTCATTTCATCTTCAATGTTAATTTGTATAATTCTATCTTCTGCCATATTCTTTGGTGATTTTTCTGCTATTTTTCTCTTTTATAATGCCAATCAAATCATTTAGATTCTTTAGCATGAACAAGAGATATAATAACCATTGCAAAATATAGCATTCTGGACGATTTTTGGGCATAAAATTCCCACAAAAAAATGGCAATTTGTGGATAAGAAATTGCTCATTTTTTTCTCTTACCTTTGAAACTATATGCAAAAGTATTTATCCCCCATCTTTGGTGCCTTTTTATTATTGCTGAACCCATTTCATATCCTTGCAGAACGCATTGATTCTGTGGATGTTTTGCACTATAAAATTGAAAGCTCAATCAGAAATTTAGGTTCGAAACAAATTTCAGGAACAAGTACCCTTCTTTGCCTTGCCAAATTTGCAAATACAAGGACGGTAACCATAGACCTTTTAAAACTTCCTATCAGTGAAATTTTATGTAATAATTTACCCGTAAATTTTTCTCAAACAGATTCAACTGTACAAATAAATTTTTCTAAAAATTTTCAAATTGGAGATACCCTTCAATTAAAAATCACCTATGCTGGTTCGCCAAGTATTGATGCACGTTGGGGTGGTTTCTATTTTTCCGGAAATTACGCTTATAACATGGGTGTAGGCATGGCTTCTAATCCGCCAAATTTTGGCAGGTGTTGGTTTCCTTGTATAGATAATTTTACAGATAAGGCCACCTATGAATTCCATGTTACAACTGATTCTGGTTTCATGGCAGTTTGTAATGGCATTCAATCACCGGCCACGCCAGCGGCTAACAATGGCATTACCTGGCATTGGAATTTAAGTCAGGAAATACCTACTTACATAGCCAATGTAGCTGTAAGTAATTATGTTTTGGTGAATCAAAATTTCCATGGCATTAAAAGAGATATTCCAATCACATTAGCAGTACAAGCAAAGGATACGCCTGCAGTGATTGCCTCATTTGCCAAGCTAAACAATGCCTTGCAATGTTTTGAAGCGCGATTTGGGCCATATGAATTTGATAGAGTTGGCTATGTTGGTGTTCCTTTCACTTCAGGCGCAATGGAACATGCTGGTAATATTTCCTATCCACTTTATGCTATTGATGGCAGCAGCACCTATGAAACATTATTTGCGCATGAACTCTCTCATCATTGGTGGGGAAATCTTGTAACCACCCGCACAGCAGCAGATATGTGGCTCAATGAAGGTTGGGCAAGTTATTGCGAGGCTTTGTTTCTCGAATGTGTTTATGGTAAAAAAGCCTACGATGAAAAAATGAATAGCGAACTTTTTGAAGCTTTGCGTTGGGCTAAACCAAGAGATGGCGCGTATTTACCTGTTTCTGGCGTTCCGTTGGCACAAACTTATGGTACACATGTTTATACCAAAGGCTCATTAATGGTGCATAGTTTGCGCATTTTGGTTGACAACGACACGGCCTTTTTTAACACCTGCAAATCCTATTTAGCAAAATACAGCTTCAAAACAGCGACTTCTGCAGAATTACAAGCGCATTTCGCACAAAGGTTTGGATCAATCATTAACGATTTCTTCACTTGTTATATTTACGACAAAGGCAATATTGACCTACAATTTGAATCGCTAGAAACAAGTGGCACCGAGCTTAAAGTATGGGCACGCGCCATGTCGAGGTACAAAACATTTTTACCAATTAACCTACCAATTATTACCATCAAAAATGCCTTCATTGGAAATTTGCCTGCCCCTATTCCTTTTGTGTTTCATAGAATGCCTGATGGCAGGTATATGGCTAAAGTTGCTGCTGGAATAAATTTCTCAAGCCTCAATACTGTTGGCGAAAATATAGTAGGAATGATGACTGCCACCACCCATGAACAAAAATGGGTTTATGGCATCGGATTGCAAACATTTGCCAATACACTTTTAACCATCACCGTTCAAAATAATATTGATTCTAATTGGGTGGCTATTCAGCACCATTTTGCTGGACCCTATGTTGATCCTAAACTTCAGCCCAAAGGAATTAGAGTTTCTAATGAGCGTTTTTGGCATGTAGATGGTTCTTGGGTTGCGTTTAAATCAAGCGCATTTTTTAATTATGATGGAACCACCAATAGCAAATCTGCTGGTCACCTCGACAATGAACTTATTTCAGGATCTGAAGATAGTTTGGTTCTGCTTTATAGACCAGACCCATTATCGCCCTTTGAAGTTGAAACAGATTTAACCAAGCAAATGGGTGTGAGCAAAGTGGATAAAACAGGAAGGTTTTGGATTAATAATTTAAGACGCGGTGATTACGCATTTGGATATTATGATTTCTCAGCAGGAATAAAAGGATATTTAGAAAATTCAGGTAGTTTAAAAATATTTCCAAATCCAACTGAAGACCATGTAACAATTGAATTACCAGAGTTTCACAGTCATGCTAGTATTACAATATATAATATGAACGGTGTGTTAATTGAGCAATTTCAAATTGGAAAAACGGCAAATGCTTTTCAATTTCAAACGGCAAATTGGACAAAAGGCAACTATATTTTGGTTTACCAAGACCAATTAAGAAGTATCAACCAATCTTTTATTGTTAAGTAAAATGAACAAACCTGCTGTTGCTGCAACACGCCTCATACGCTACGAAAACGGGGAGCAAACCTATAAGGAAGATTTGTTGGCAGTTGAAGAACCCTTAGAAATTCGTTTGGGTTTTGGTTCGAAAGAAAACAGAGAACAACAGAAAATTGCAGTTACCATGCGAACCCCGGGTAATGATTTTGAATTGGCTTTGGGCTTTTTATTTACAGAAGGAATTATTAAAAATAAGGAAGCTATTTCAAGCATTCAATATTGCACCGAACTCCAAACGAAGGAAAATAATTTCAATGTGGTGCGGGTAGAACTCAATGACTACATTGATTTTGATTTGAGTAAATTACAAAGAAATTTCTACACCACTTCAAGTTGCGGCGTATGCGGAAAGGCTAGTATTGATGCAGTTTATCAGCAATGCGACAATACAACAAAACCTCAATTCACCCTTGCCACTTCTCTCCTATTAAGTTTACCAGATGCACTTAAAAATCTTCAACAAGTTTTTGCTTACACAGGTGGTTTGCACGCTTGTGCCTTGTTTAATAAAACCGGCGAATTATTAATAAGCAGAGAGGATGTTGGCAGACACAATGCATTGGACAAACTTATTGGCGCATGCCTCGGTTCGAACCAAAATGTATTTACGGAAAGTATTTTATTACTTAGTGGAAGAGCAAGTTTTGAGTTGATACAAAAAGCAGCCATGGCAGGAATACCAGTTGTTGCATCTGTTGGCGCCCCTAGCAGTTTGGCCTTAGACTTGGCAAAAGAAAATGATATCACATTGCTTGGTTTTTTAAGAGAGCAACGCTTTAATGTGTATTGCGGCGAACAAAGAATTATTCCTTAGAAATATTAAACCAATTCTTCCAATTCTTCTTCTTCAATAACGGTATCTTTTTCTATTCTTAAATTATCAATAATAAATGCTTGGCGATCCATGGTGTTTTTTCCCATGTAATACTCTAACATTTTTTGAATTGGCATATCAGGTGTTAAAACTACAGGCTGAAGGCGCATATCTTCACCAATAAACAACCCAAATTCATTTGGCGATATCTCACCAAGTCCTTTAAATCGGGTAATTTCAGGCCTTACGCCTAATTGCCTAATGGCATCATGCTTTTCTTGTTCGTTATAACAATAAATAGTTTTTTGCTTGTTACGAACCCGAAACAATGGTGTTTCTAAAATATAAAGATGACCGTTCTTAGCTAAATCTGGAAAAAATTGCAAGAAAAAGGTGAGCAATAATAAACGAATATGCATACCATCCACATCTGCATCTGTAGCAACAACTATTCTATTGTAGCGCAAATCCTCAATGCTTTCTTCAATATTCAATGCATGCTGCAATAAATTGAATTCTTCGTTTTCGTATACAATTTTCTTGGTTAGTCCGTAGGAGTTTAATGGCTTACCACGCAAGCTAAATACAGCTTGTAATTCTACATTTCTACTTTTAGTAATTGAACCAGATGCAGAATCTCCCTCAGTAATAAAAAGGGTTGTATCGAACCTACGTTCATCTTTGGCATCATTATAATGGTACCTGCAATCGCGCAATTTCTTGTTATGTAAATTTGCTTTTTTGGCACGGTCGTTGGCTAATTTCTTAATACCTGCCATTTCCTTGCGCTCCCGCTCACTTTGGTTGATCCTACGTAAAATAGCATCAGCTGTTTCAGGGTGTTTGTGCAAGAAATCATCTAGACTCTTTTTAAAGAAATCCATCACAAACTGCCTCACCGTTGGCGATTCGGTTGGGGCCATATTTACAGAACCTAATTTGGTTTTGGTCTGACTTTCGAAAACGGGTTCTTGCACCCTTAAACTAACGGCTGCAATAATACTTGCACGTATATCAGCTAGGTCGAAATCCTTGTTGTAAAAATCTCTTATTGTTTTTGCAAAGGCTTCACGAAAGGCATTTAAGTGTGTTCCACCTTGTGTAGTATGCTGTCCATTTACAAAACTATAATACTCTTCACCATATTGATTTTCGTGGGTTATTGCCACTTCTATGTCTTCACCACGCAAGTGGATAATTGGGTAACGCAAAGCTTCTTCATTGGTCTTACGTTTTAACAAGTCTAATAAACCATCCTTTGAGAAGAACTTTTTATCGTTGAACCAAATTGTTAAACCTGCATTCAAGTAAACATAGTTCCAAAGCATGTTATCAATATATTCATTGATATATTTGAAATGCTTGAAAATAGTATCATCTGCAATGAAGGTTATGGCCGTGCCATTAGGTTCAATGGTATCTTGTAATTTCTGTTCGCTTACTAAAAACCCTTTTTCAAATTCTGCTATTTTGGTTTTACCATCACGGAAAGATTGCGCTTTAAAATTGGCCGACAATGCATTTACAGCCTTAGTTCCCACCCCATTTAAACCTACAGATTTTTTAAAGGCGGAAGAATCATACTTACCACCCGTATTGATTTGAGAAACGCACTCAATTACTTTTCCAAGAGGAATACCTCTACCATAATCGCGAATAATTGCTTTGTTATCGGTAATTTTAATATCTATTTGGCGACCATTCCCCATCACAAATTCATCGATGGAATTGTCAATAATTTCTTTGAGCAAGATATAGATACCATCATCCATGGCACTACCATCGCCAAGTTTACCAATGTACATACCTGGACGCAAACGGATGTGTTCTCGCCAATCTAGCGACCGAATGCTACTCTCGTCATAGTTTACAACTTCTTCTGCCATACTCTTTATTGAAGATGCTAAGATACGCACTCCTATTTGATTCTTAGCTTTGTGTTTTACACAATATTGTGGAAAACAACCCTGTTTAGCACCAGCAAAGCCAATTCAATTATACACAATAAAAAACCCCGAGGCTTTTGGCCCCGGGGTTTCAAAATATTGAAATTCAAATTAGCGAATTGCAGCTTCAAACAAAGGATTTTTGAAAAATTTCACAAATTCGATGTCATCCTTTGCCATTGTTCTAGCATTTGCACTTTTAGCAACTGCTTGAGCCAAATTGGTGGTACAAACATCTTGGTTGTTCATTCTAGCGCCACAAATAGCTCTTAAATAGTAATGAGCCCAAGTTAATTCATCTACATTGATATTGTCGATAGTTGTTTTTGCGCTATTGGCATCACCATTCATCAATTGAGCTAATGCTGTATTGAAATCGGATTTTCCACTTTTGCCAAAATTACTAACCGCCGAAGCATAATTACCAGCTTTAATATCAAATACGCCAAGGTTATAATAGGTATTTGCACCATTATCAGCAGCTTTTTGATAGTATGAACGAGCGGTAACATTATCGCCATTAGCACGTGCCAAAGCTCCTAAATTAGCCAATACAACACCATTGTTAGCGCTTAACTCATTAGCTTTATTCAAATTACTAGCTGCCTCATTGTTGTTATTACCCATCATATTTACTACAGCTAAATCATTAAAACCTCTCCAATCTTCAGCAACTCTAGTTGTATAGGCTATTAAAACTGCTTCTTTTTGTTTTAATTCTGAAGTAATTACAGCTAAATGATACAATTCACCATTGGTTAATTGCTCATATTTACCATAGAAATTCAATAATTCAGATTCAGTTTTAAATGGCTTATTGCCAATAACAACTAATTCAGATTTACGTAATCTAGGTAAAATTGTAGTTGCTGATTTTTCCCAAGATTTTTTGTAATCCTTGCGCAATTGCGCTTCACGCTCTTCGTCACTGATATTGGTATTGTTTACAATAGCAATCATGGCATCTTTATCAGCAAAATTTGAAAGTGCCAATTCAGCAGCATAACCTTTCCAATCTTCAGCTAACATATAACCCATGCTAAAATTACTGTCGTTCACTTCCGCAAAGCCCAATTTCTTTAATTCTTTTCTAAAGTAGGCAAATGTAGAAGTTGAACGCCCCTTTGAAAGGTTGCTGTTTCTTTCTAATTCGCCATCAGGAGATGCATAAGCATTAATTGAAATACCTCTAATAATCCAAAATGGATCAGCTTTCAATAAGTTTTTTAATGCTGCAATTTGTGTTTTGTTATTTAGACTCTTACCAACTTTAAAGCCAGGGTTAAATTTATCCACATCCATAGGGAAGTAGATACTAACCGACTTATTACTAATCTCTGGTTGGTAAACGTCTGTTCCAACTTTGTATTCATTAGTATACATTAACATGCTAGCTGTTGTTTGTGTACCAATAACCATTACGCTATCTGGAATTTTAACAACTTTGTTTTTGTATGTATAACGAGGATACATTTTTACGTTTTTCAAATCAGCTGTGTAAGGGATTTTATCCGAATAACTAACTGTACCTCCAAGCTTTGAATTAATTGTAAAATCTGCTGTTCCTTTAGCCTTCTCACCTTTAACAGTGTAGCTCTTTAAAGAAATTTCTTTTCCTTCTTTTGTTTTCAAATAAGGCTGAAAAGTAACCAAAGCACCTGCAGGAAATGTTTTAGGAGCAACACTGCCACTAATTGCAACACTAACTGAATCTCCTCTCATTTCAAGTGGATTTGGAGTTACACTGTACCTGCTTTTAGTAAAATTAGGACCACTGCAAGCGGCTAGAAAAACCGACGCGGCTAAACCGATTGGTAGAACTTTTTGGAAAAAATCCTTCATTGTTATTTATTTTTGTTGCGCAATTATAAGTTATTGCAAGAAAGAATAAAAAAATAATTCTCATATTTTGTATATTATTAAAATAAAAGGCAAAGCCAAAATACCTGATTACTTGCAAGTGCGTGACGATAACTTTACGCTTATAGCTTATACACGCACTGATAGACCCGAAAAAGCGCTAGAGAAATGTGGATTAGGGCCTCAAATTGAAAAAATTAAAGAATTAATGAATGCCATTCCATTTGGCCAAATGACTAAATTAGAACTAAATGACAACTAAAAAGCCTATCATTACACTTGAGAATGTAAGTATTTTCCAACAAGACAATCTGATTCTTTCTGAAGTCAGTCTGGAAATTTGTTCGGCCGAATTTCATTACTTAATCGGCACAACCGGAAGCGGGAAAAGTTCTCTATTAAAAGTTTTGTACGGTGAATTACCTATTATTAAAGGAACTGGCAACATTGCTGGCATAGAACTAACCAAATTAAAAAGATCCAAAATACCTTTATTACGCAGAAAACTTGGGGTGGTTTTTCAAGATTTTCAATTGCTTTTTGATAGAAATATCCATGACAACCTCAACTTTGTTTTAAGTGCAACTGGTTGGAAAAATCAAACTGAAATGGATCACCGCATAAAAGAGGTTTTAGACATGGTTGGCCTAAATACAAAATCGCATAAAATGCCATTTGAATTGAGTGGTGGCGAACAACAGCGCGTTGCCATTGCAAGAGCATTACTTAATAAGCCTGAAGTTATTTTAGCAGATGAGCCAACCGGAAATTTAGACCCTAAAACAAGCGATGATATCTTGCTCCTATTACATAAAATATGTGAAAGTGGAACGGCAGTATTAATGGCAACACATGATTACCGAATTTTAGAAAAATTCCCAGCAAATATTATTCGTTGTGAAGCCGGTAAGGTTCAAAACAATAAATTATTAAACGAAATTAACGGAACAAGGCTATAATTTTCCTGGCATTTGCAATAACATCAAATTGGGCACCTAGAACTTTATTTCGTTTTAAAATATCTTCCTCAGTAAATGTTTGCGCCATGCAAGCTTCAATTTCCTTGGCCATATCTGCTGGAAAATCTTTTATATGACAAGCGTCTTCAAGTCCGCTTTCAATTACCATTGGCGTATTTACTACTATAAATCTGCCATTGTATAAAACGTTTACCAGTTTTAATTTAATGCCTGTAGGTTGAAAAGTAGTTAATACATTAACATGTGCATTTTTAATATGGTTCTCTATTTCTAATGGACTCAAATTCTTCAATAGACTTACATTTTTCTGTTTCTGAATTGCATGTTCCAATGAAGCAGAATAGCCATCTCCAGCGATAAAAAGTTTAGTTTTCGTTTTAGAAAACACCTCCTTAACCAAAAACATCGCGGCCTGATGATTTTCGGCCACACTTAATTTGCCATGGTAAAAGCAATAATCACTTTTACCTGCAATACAAGAAACTTTGTTATTGCCATGAAATGCGGGCATTAACAACACTTTTTCACCAAATCTCTGGGCCATTTGCTTTCGGTCCTTTTCTGATATTGCTAAAATAATATTTGCCCGATCCAATACATTTTCATAACGTTCTAAAAGCCAGGCCTCAAATTGATAATAGGATCGTTTAAAAAAATTCTGCTCAGATATGGCCAATAAAGCATAATAATCATGCTCAATATTGTGCATGCGAACTATTTTTTGCCTACCTAATAGCGCAGGATGGTTCAATAAATAACAGCTATGCAATGCCTCAAATAAAATTGGAGAATCGTCTAACATTAAATTATTTAACAACTCTTTACTCGACCTGCTACTTACAATATAGGGAAGCCAAAATTGATAAACTAATTTCTTTCGTGGGTAGTAATATACCTTGCTACAATACTTTTCTAATTCCGCTTGTCTGGTTCTATCGCCATATTCAAAGCAATGCAAGGTAATATCCATGCCTTCTTCGCACAATGCTTTAAAGCGATAAAACACATCAATTACCCCGCCATAATTTGCTGGAAATGGAATGTCAAAAGCAATTATATGGGCCTTTTTTTTCAATTACAATGTTTGGTATAGTTGAACCAATTTGCAAGATTCAAGTTGCAAATTATATTCCTGCGCTGCTTTTAAACAATTATTTTGAAGCCTTTGGTATAATTCCTTATCCGTAAGCAACTTATTTAAATTATGAGCAATTGAATTTTCGTCCCACAACGTTAATACCGCAACCTCATTACTTTTATTTAAAGTTTCATATTCAATAAATGGCGAGCACAATTGAGGAATAAAAGCATGAATATAATCGAAATATTTATTGGCCAATGAAAACTGATAACTCAAACCATTTGGCTCTAAAACATTAAAACCTATAAAGGCCTTCTCTGCAAGTTTTGGCAATTCTGAAGGTAAAACAAAACCCAGAAATTTTACTTTGTTTTCCAAATTATTTTGATCCACCAAAGTCCTTAATTCATTGCTTAAATCGCCCTCACCAGCAATCCATAATATGGCTTCAATTGATTTCATTGCATTTATTAATTGTACCAAACACCTGCCTTCATTCAATGCGCCTTGGTAAAGAATAATTTTCTCCTCAAGCTCTTTTTTGTTTTCGGTTCGAACCAAAGCTGGCACATTCATTATTGAATAAAAAGGAAGGTGATAAACACGCTCAAGCTCCTTTGCCAATGATGGTCCTACGGTATAACGTAAATCTGTAAATGGAATAGCAAACTTTGCCAACTTATGCCAAACGGCTCTGGTAAATGGTCTGTTGGCCACTTCTGGCACCTCGGTAAAATACTCATGCGAATCAAATACCAATTTCTTTTGCTTTATGATAGACACCAATAAATGAGGAAACAAGGTGTCTAGGTCAACTGCAGCATAAATACGAGCCTTACAAAACAACAAGAAAAAAAAGAGTCGTAAATTGTATTCTAGGTAAAAAAACTTCCCCTTTTCAAAAAAGCATTTAATCCTTTTTTGAAGGAAAACTTCTTCCAATAAAGGTTTTGAAAAGCTGCGCTCCCTACCTACCAATAAAACTTCAAAGCCCGCCTCCACCAATGTTCTCGCATGGCGTTGCATCCGCTGATCATAACTCAGATCATTGGTAACTGTAAATACTATGAATGGCTTTTTATCCAACTTATGCATTGTTGTTCGTTCAGGTGCAATATACCTTTATCCAATAAAATACGAAATGCACGAACCAATTCCTCTTCCTTGAATTGAGGCAAAGCGCGGCACAAGTCCTTAATTTGCCAATCTATATTTCTTTCCAATTGATTTAAGTTACCAATTAACAGCTTCATTTTTTCCTCAGGCCAAATGCTGTTGTTTTTTTCTTTGCAAACATCACAAGCCCCACAATCCATTACATGGTGTTCATCAAAATAATCCAATAACACCCTGCTCCTGCACTGAACATCGTTTTCGGCATAATGAATCATTGCTTCCAACTTTTCCTTTTCCATTGCTTTTCGTGCTTTAATAAGATTTGGGTTCAATTTCAAATAATTTGCATCCACCCTATGGCCATGAATAAATACCTGCGGTATATCCTTTTGAGGCATATAATCAATCACACCTAAGCTAGTTAGTTTAACTAATTGCTCTCTTAAAAGTAACTCTGAACAATTAATTTTCATTGCCAAATCCTTTTCACTTATTGGAACATAATTATCGAAAATTCCACCATAATTTCTAAGTACAATTTTCACCAAATCTTGGTAGGGTGTATGAATGTTTTGAAAGGCAAAAAGCTCATTGCTATTCATCAACATTTTTAATCGCGATGATTGGTGAAACGCATCATTGACGTGAAGTATATCTAATTGCGACAATAATTTTATTGCATTCATTACTACCAGAGGATTCATTTTTATTTGGCTAGAAAATACGCCAATATCAAAATCAAAACCTTCTTCATTTAAGGCGCCAATTGGCAATTGAAAATGACTACATAGTTCACTATAAACTCTTTTTAAAATGGCCTCTTCTGGAAAACTTTGCTCCAAACGATTTCTCATTTTTTCTGCATCTGAAGAATGGTAAACCAATAAACAAAAGGCAGCCTTTCCATTTCTTCCGGCTCTGCCAGCTTCTTGGTAATAGGCCTCTAAACAATCTGGCATTTCGTAATGAACCACCACACTGCAGTCTGGCTTATCTATTCCCATTCCAAAAGCATTGGTGCAAACCATTATTCTGGTTCTATTTTGAATCCAATCTTCTTGCCGTTTTTGCCTGAGCTCCGACTGCAAACCAGCATGGTAAAAGGAAGCACTAATATTATTGGCAATTAAAAAACTGGCAATTTCTTCGCATAATTTACGGTTACGAACATAAACCAAGCCGCTTCCGCGGGCTTTTTGTATGCTGCTTAAAACTTTCTCTAATTTGTTTTCTTGCTTCCTTACAACGTAATGAAGGTTTAGCCTTTCAAAACTCTTACGAAAAACATTTGCCTGTTTAAAGCCTAATTGTGTTTGAATATCCTCAACAACTTTAGCAGTTGCAGTTGCTGTTAAGGCAATAACAGGCACTTTGGGCAAGTATTCCCTTGTTTCAATAATTTTTCTGTATTCTGGTCTAAAATCAAATCCCCACTGACTAATACAATGTGCTTCATCAATCACAAGCAAAGAAATATTTATTTGATGTAAATGGTCCCTAATTAGGCTCGAACCAAGGCGCTCTGGCGATATGTATAAAAATTTAACAGCCCCGTGAACACAATTACTAAGGATAGTTTGAATTTCTTGCCTATGCAATCCCGCATAAATAGCATGCGCCTTTATGCCTCGCTCCTCAAGGTTCTCCACC
>CAIYNF010000006.1 GCA_903927505.1 uncultured Bacteroidota bacterium
AATGAGCTCGTATTTAATGTTTGTTGCACTGTCTTGTATCCATAATATACCATCAATGGCTAACTCGTTCAGCGTTTTTTCAAAATCTTTTTGCTGTAGGTTTTTGTATTGAAAATGTAAGAGTTTTGAATTTTCAAGTTTATTTTCAAAACGTGTACTTTCATCGCAGACCAAAATTGTTTTTCTCTCTTCTGTAATACTTTTATTAATGGTAAAATAAAATATCATACCATAAAACAAGGCAATCAATAGGGGCGATAGGAGGGTCATTAAAAGAAATGATCTCTTTTTTACCCTGCTCAAGTATTCGCGTTTACATATTAAAAATATTTTATGCATATTGATGGCTATTAGATTTTTGGTTCACTGCTTGAATGAAAATTTCTTCCATGCTTGGAACTTGTTCGCCAAATGAAACAATGGAAATGTTTTTTTGTAACAATAATTGTAGGATCTCATTGTTTTTCATTGCTTGCTTTAATTCAATCTCACAAGATCTTACATCTCCATTATTGTGGTGTTTACCAATTGTGAAATTGTTATCGGCAAGGAGTTCTTCTCCTTGGTAGTGAAGTTCAAATTTATTTTGTTTAAACTGTTGTTGAATTTGACTTAAGGTGCCGTCTAGTATTTTTTCTGATTTATTAATTAATGCAATTTGGTCGCAAAGCAATTCTACTGAATCCATGCGGTGGGTAGAAAAGATTATTGTTGCGCCATTTGCTTTGAGTTGTAAAATCTCATTAACTAATACTTGCGCATTAATTGGGTCGAACCCAGAGAAAGGTTCGTCCAATATAATTAAGGAAGGTTGGTGCAATACTGTGGCAATGAATTGAACTTTTTGCTGCATCCCTTTAGAGAGTTCCTCCACTTTTTTGCCAAGCCAATCCTTTATTTCAAATTTATCGACCCAATATTTAAGACGGATTTTAGCTTCCTTATTATTAAGACCTTTTAGCTCGGCAAAATAAAGGAGTTGGTCCTTTACTGTCATTTTTTTATATAAGCCACGCTCCTCAGGCAAATAGCCCATTTGGTAAATATGGTTTTGATTTAGTTTTTCACCATTAAACAAAATGGTGCCCGAATCCGCTTCTGTTATATGGGTTAGAATTCTAATAAGGCTTGTTTTGCCAGCACCATTTGGTCCTAATAAACCAAAAATGCCTCCTTTATTTATAGAGAGGTTAATATTGCTAAGTGCAATATGGTTTTGATAGCTCTTATTTAGGTTTTCAATTTCAAGTATCATAGGTGCAAGTAAAGTAATAAATTGAAATTCCCTTAAATAACGATTACGGAAATAAATGAATTGATTAGGGAATTTCTCTAATTAGGTCAAGAAAGTTTCCCTTAATTACATATAGTTTTCCTGATTTTTAAGGTTTTATAGCTTGAATGCTATTTTTTTTTTGTTAATTTTGTAGACCATAAAACAAAGCCCTTATGAAAAATAAAATTATTGTAATGATAATTTTGAGTTGTTTTATTGAATGTATGTCCCTAACATCATTTGGTAAAAGCTCAGCAAATTTAAATGCGCCACGCCGCGGAGGATTCAATATTTCAGATTACCGTATTGGAGGTGGAGTTGGTTACGGATTATATGTAACCAACCAAATGGATTATTCCATTACTACAAAATTTGGAGATTATAAGGAGTTAATTCCTTCTTATTTTTTAAGTGTTAATAAACAAATTAACAATAGTTTCGAATTTGGTGTTGAATACAGACATGGTCATTTAATGACTTTAAAGTCGGACAATATGCAAGGCACCTCATGTGATTTTAATGATGCTTATGCATTGTTTGATTACAGCTTAAATCATAATGTTGGTATGACTAGCAGTAAATTTACCATAAATTATCAGATGGGATTGGGTTTTACCTCCTTTAGATCAAAATATTTTTTAACTAATATTATTACTGAGAGAGAGGATAAAGTTGTTTCATCTGTAGGATATGAAGGACAGGTTATTTCTGGCAAGGACCAAAAAAACAAACAATTAGCACTTATAGGTACACTTGGATTAAATTTGGGTTACCGATTGAGTAGAAATGTATGTATTTATTGGAGTAATTCAATCAACATGAGTACAACTAATAAAATGACCGGAAATCTATTCAAACGTTCTTGGCTACCACCAGATAATTATTTTTTCAGCAGCTTAGGCGTGTATTTTAATTTAGGTGGTGGTAAACAAGGTTATTTGGGTTGCCCAAGGTTCTAATTAAAGAACTCTTTCATTCTATCGAAAAAGCCATGATCGTTTTTATCTGGCTTAGGAATAAAGTTTTCTGAATTACGCAAAGTTTCTAGCAATGCCTTTTCCTCCGCACTCATCTTTTTAGGTGTCCAAACGTTTACTTGTACCAATTGGTCGCCATGGTAACCTGAGTTCAATTCTGGTATGCCTTTACCTCTTAAACGAAGTATTTTCCCCGCTTGTGTACCCGCGTCAATTTTTAATTTCACTTTGCCGCTAACGGTAGGGATTTCCACTTGGGTTCCAAGCGCTGCATCTGCAAAGTTGAGGTATAAATCGAATATGATATTGTTGCCATCTCTTTTGAGAACGGGATCTTCAATTTCTTCTATCAGGATTATTAAATCGCCAGGGATGCCACCACGTTCAGGAGCATTTCCTTTGCCGCTCATAGATAGTTGCATGCCATCTGCTACACCCGCAGGAATGTTTACAGTTATTACTTCTTCGCCTTCCATACGTCCAGAGCCTTTGCAAGAGCCGCAACTTGATGTTACTACTGAGCCTTCCCCATTACAGGTAGGACAGGTTGAAGTGGTTGCCATTTGGCCCAAAAAGGTTTGTGTTACTTTTCTTACTTGGCCAGAACCTCCGCAAGTGCCGCAGTTTTTGAAAGAGGATTTATCTTTAGCACCGTTTCCAGCACAGGTATTACATGAAACCTGTTTGTTTACTTTTAATTTCTTTTCTACGCCCGTAGCAATTTCTTGAAGGGTGAGTTTTACTTTAATACGCAGGTTTGTGCCTACCTTTTGACGACGACCGCCGCCGCCACCTCTTCTTTGACTTCCGCCAAAGAAAGATTCAAATGGATGACCATCGCCAAAAACATCGCCAAAATTGCTGAAAATATCATCCATATTCATCCCACCCGATTGGCCTCCACCGCCACCCATGCTTTGGTGTCCAAATCTATCATAGCGCGCTTTTTTATCGCTATCGCTAAGGTGTTCGTAGGCTTCTGCAGCTTCTTTAAATTTATCTTCTGCTTCTTTGTTTCCTGGATTTTTATCTGGATGAAACTTAATGGCCATTTGTCTATAGGCCTTTTTAATTTCATCTGCTGCGGCATTTCTACCTACGCCAAGAATTTCATAATAGTCTCTTTTCGCCATGTCTTATTCGCCAATTACAACTTTTGCAAAACGGATTACTTTGTCGTGAAGGAAATATCCCTTTTCCAAAACATCTACAATTTTTTCTTTTAAATCCTCGCTAGGAGCAGGTATTTTGGTAATGGCTTCATGAAAATCTGGATCGAAAGGTTTTCCATTTGCCTCCATTTCTTTGAGTCCTTTTTGGGTAAGGGTATTTTTAAGTTTATTGTAAATTAAATCAACTCCTTCTCTTGTTTTTTGGTTTTCCTCTGTTTGAGGCATGGCTGCCAGTGCTCTTTCAAAATCATCTAAAACGGGCAGCATGGCCAAAATAGACTCTTGATTGGCAGTTTTAAATAGGTCGGCGCGCTCTTTTGTGGTTCTTCTTTTATAATTTTCAAACTCAGAATAAAGACGTAGGTATTTGTCTTGAACAGATGTCAATTCTGCTTTTAACTTGTCTTCTTCACTGACATTTTCTTCAACTGTGGCAGTTTCTTCCTTGTTCTCCATTTCATCCGCAGCAGCCTTCAATTCCTCGTCGATATGCGTACTGTCTGACTTAAACTCCATTTCTTCTTTATTCATTTCTTCCTGATTGTGCATACTTTATCCTTTTCTAATGCTTTTACGCAAATTTTTTGCCATGCCCGTTTGGGTGACAATGTGACACCTTACAAATTGTTAAGAATTTCTTCTAATTGGTCGTTGTTTATGTTTGCGGCAATAATTTTCCCTTCTGGGTCTAATAAGAAATTGCAGGGGATATTTTTTACGCCACATTTTTGAACAATAGGGGAGTTCCAACCCATAAAATCGCAGGCTTGGTTTTTCCAAGGTAGTTTATCTTTTTTGAGAGAAATGTCCCAGGTGTTTTTACTTTCATCGAGGCTAACGCTGATGATATAAAATTTTCTTCCTGCTTTGAATTTCCTATCCTTAAAGCGGGCAAAAGTTTCGGTGTAATTCATTTGCATTTTTCTGCTCTCCTCATTCCAGGAAGCCCAAAAATGCACCAACACATAAGAACCTTTTAGGTCTCTAAGGTAATATGGTTTTGCAAATTGGCCTTGGTAAGAGAAATTAGGCAGCGTGTCTCCAAGCATTGGTGTTTGAGCTCTTGAAGACAAAATGCCAAGCAAAGAAAAGGCAATAATTACAATTAATTTTCTCATGAAATACGCGTAATATCTGCACCAATGGCACGCAACCTGCCATCAATATTTTGATAACCACGGTCTATTTGTTCTATATTGTTAATGGTGCTGGTACCTTGTGCAGCAAGTGCTGCAATAAGCATTGAAACACCTGCACGTATATCTGGTGATGACATATTGATACCTCGTAGTTTTGTTTCTCGGTTCGAACCGATAACAACAGCGCGGTGAGGGTCGCATAAAATAATTTTAGCACCCATGTCGATTAAATTGTCTACGAAAAACAAGCGGCTTTCAAACATCCATTGGTGAATGAGTACGCTGCCTTTTGCTTGGGTTGCTGTAACTAATGCTACAGAAATCAAATCAGGCGTAAAGGCAGGCCAGATGCCATCTTTAATGGTTAGGATTGAACCATCTATAAGTGTTTCAATTTTATAAGAATCTTGGTTTGGAATGCGAATGTCGTCACCAATAATTTCCATTTGAATTCCCATTCTTTGAAACATTTTTGGAATTAAACCAAGACTTGGAATGCAGCAATTTTTAATGGTGATATCTGAATTTGTTGCGGCCGCTAATCCAATAAAACTTCCAATTTCAATCATGTCTGGTAACATGCGGTGCTTGCATCCACCAAGAGAATCAACTCCTTCAATATGTAATAGGTTCGAACCGATACCTGTAATTTTAGCACCCATGCTATTGAGCATTTTGCATAATTGTTGGATGTATGGTTCGCTTGCAGCGTTGTAAATACTTGTTTTGCCTTTTGCCAAAGTTGCAGCCATTAAAATATTGGCAGTACCTGTAACAGAAGCTTCATCAAGTAGCATATTTGCTCCTCTTAATTCTTTGCCATTGATTTTGTAAAAACGCTCATGGTGCATGTGTTCGAAGGTGGCACCTAAGTTTTCAAAACCTCTCAAGTGTGTATCAACAGGCCTTCTGCCAATTTTATCTCCTCCTGGTTCTGGAATATAAGCCAAACCAAAACGAGATAGGAGTGGACCAATAATCATAATTGAGCCTCTAAGGGCAGCTCCTTTTGTTTTAAAGTCTTCGCTTAATAAATAATCGAGGTTAACTGATTTGGCTTGGAAGGTATAAGTATCCTCGCTAATTTTAGTTACCTCCACACCCAACTTGCCAATTAATTCAATGAGTTTTAAAACATCTCTAATGGCAGGGATATTAGAAATTTCAATGGTTTCTGCAGTAAGCAAAACTGCCGAAATAATTTGCAGTGCTTCATTTTTTGCACCCTGAGGTATTATTTCACCTTTTAATTGATTGCCGCCAACTACTTTAAATGATTCCATGTTTTTTTGTATTAAAAAGTAAATGTAAAGCCGCCTATGAAATTGGTTCCGTATACGGTATAACCATAAAATCTTTGGTAGCGGTTATTTGCTAAATTGTTGAAATTAATGAATGCCGAAACTGTTTTGCTGTACCTGTAATCGATGCCAAAATTTAAATCGAGAAATGGATTCATTTTTACATCTGTGCTAGCAAAAGTTCCATCTCCCCTGCTTGCATCTAGGCGGCCAAAACGCTCCCCCCAGTATGATAAATCAAGTTTTAATAAGAATTTATCTGCAATGTTGTAGGTGCTATTTAATTTGGTTTCAAATTGTGGCAATGAATAGGCACGCGCAAGATTTTTTAACTCATAGCCAATAACCGTTGTGCTAATTCCTAACCTAAATTTCTCATTGTATTGGTATTGAATACCAGCAGCCAATGTGGTTATTTTTGAATTGCCTTCATCGTAAACAAGCAATTGGTTTGCCTTACTAGAATCTTTTGTAAAGCATACCAAGTTTTGAACTGAGGCAGAAGAGGTGCTTATAAAGAAACTTGTTTTAGCGCCCAATTCGCCTTTTAATCCGCCGTAAACGGCTACTTTGGTAATGGTGTTTTTTAATGAGATATCTGTAGCAAATGGATTAAGTGCAGCAATATTTTTAAATGTATTTGCATTTAAGTTTCCTGTGAGACCAGCATAAATACTTAGCTTTTTAGGCACAATGGTGTAGGCGGCTTCTGCCTTTGGAAAGAAGTGAAATTTTGCACCAGCAGAATCGCTGCTAATGGTTGAATTGAAACCACCTTTGATATAATAATTTGTACCTGTTAAAAATATTTGCGGGTTTAAATCAAAGTAAATTCTTTGGTAATTGCTGCTAGGTAAATTTGCTTTGAATAAGGCATTGTTATTAATGCGCAATCCTGTAGCCAATTCGAAAGGTATGTTTGAGTTGTGTTTGGCTAATATTACTTTTAAGGCAGCATCGTTTTCATTGTAGCTGTTTGAGTTGTTGAAATGATAAAACCCAAAATTAATTTTATAGGTGAGGTTATTGCTGTCTTTACTCAATGATTGGTATCCAAGGTTTGCATCATAAGCATGGTAAACTATGCTTGGTTCGGCACTTGGTTTAATTACATCATTTGGTGAGCCATAAAGATTTACTCCGTTTCTTTGAAATCCGGCATCTATAGAAAATACGCCTTTTGCAAAGAAATTTTTGACATACGCATTGGCATCGCTGTTTGAAAAATTGGTGTAATTGTCATTCCCATTTGCAGAGAGATGGTGAACGAAAACACCTGCTTGGTATTTTTTATTTCTAACAGTATTGAAACCAATTTCGAGTAAAGGCATATTGTAATTTCCATATCCCACTTTTGTGTAATTGCCTTTTAATTTTGGCAATAACATGGTGCCCAAGCTTAAAGGTTTAATGGTGTAAATGGTGGGTTTAACCAGATATTGTTGATCGCTTACCGCGTATGTAAACGCAGGCCTTTCAAATGTTGGCTTTTCAGGATTTGGATTAACTGGGATTTTTATTGCTTCAGATAAAACCGGCATAAAATCTTTGATAACTTCAATTTTATTATCCTTTAATAAGCTATCATTTTTCTGCGAATAAGCTTGATTATTTAATGCAAGCGAAGCAAAAAGCAATAAAGAAGTATAGATGCTATTCTTTTTCATAAATGCTTACTTTTCGTTTTGTTTAATGCGTTGGTCAATTTGTTTTTGTGCTTCTGCCTTTTGGGCTTTTTCTAATTCAATAATTTCGGCAAGCTTAAGTTTACATTGATCAATGATGTCTTGGCCCTCATAATTATCTAAGATACTTTGCAAAGTTGCTTTTGCTTGAAATAAATCGTTTTGTTTGATGTAGGTATCTGCTAGGAGCACAAAACCTTTAACCACCCAGGTGTCAAATGCGCCAAATTTATCATTGAGTTCGAAAATGGTTTTCTGTGCATTTTTATATTCTTTTTTCAAGTATTGGATCAGTGCTATATTGTATTTTGCTTCTGCGCCATAAATATTTTTTGTTTCCTTTAAAACGGCATTGAAAGCTATTTGCGCTGAATCTGTTTTTTGTTGTGCCATGTAGAAACGACCTAAATAAGTTTGGGCTTCTATGATACCATCTTTTTGTGCTACACCACTGTTTAAATATTTTTGAGAGGCAAAAGCGGCAGAGTCCATTTTTCCTTGGTAGGCGCAGGTTTTCATTTGTCCGAGGTAAGCTAATTGTAAATTGTCTTTGTTGCTGGCAATCCTTTCCAAGGCTGCAAAATATTCATAGGCACGATCGTAGTTCTTACGCATATTTAGGAGCACAGCACTTTGTCTGGTGCATCTTTCAGAGTATTCACTTCTTAATGAATTTGCAACGTATTCATAGGATACCAATGCATCGTCGTATTTCTTTAATTTGTAATCACTTTCTGCTTTAAAATAGTTTGCTTTTAAAATAAAGTAACCTCCAGGGAAGCGTGAAATATAGGTTCCAAATCCTTTGCTGGCTTTCTCATAATTTTCTTTTTCATAGGATTTAAAGGCAGATTCATAACTCAAAGAATCTTGTGTAGAGGCTGAGATAACAACATTTGGCAATACTTTAATAAAGTCTAAGTATTCTTCACCTTTCCCTTGGTTTACAAAAATATTCTGCACCATAGGTAATGCTTCTCGGGCTTCATCGCTGCTTGGGTAGCTTATAATTAGTTTTTTGATATCTTCTAAAGCTTCCTCATCTCTATGTAAATTAAATAATGCCAATGATTTATTAAGGATGGCTTTTCTAGCATAAATAGACCTTGGATAATTGGATATAAGCGATTGGAAAGAGCTGATAGCTTTGTTGAAATCCTCGGTTTTTAAATAAATATCGGCCAACTCAAAAACGGCATCATCAATATAGGGCGATTTTGGGTAGTTTTTCTGAATGGCAGTAAGTACATTTATTTTTTCTTCATTTCTGCCAAGAACGCCAAGTATCATAGCTTTTTGGTATAAGGCGTAATCGGCTCCGTTTAATTCTTTTTGAACCAAAATGGTATAAAACTCAATTGCTTTATTGTAGTTTTTTTCTGCAAAATAGCAATCGGCAGTCCTTACAACGGCATCTGTGTATGCTTCGGGGTTGCTTGGTTTTTTTTCCAAGTTTTCATATTTAATAAATGCATCAATTGCTTTATTAAATTGATTCATTTTTAAATACGCATAGCCTTGGTTATAGTATGAATGAGCGAAAAAACGCGTTGTTTCTATTTCATTGATATTTTGAAATGCATTCAAATTATTGATTGCAGAAGTATATTGTTGGTCCTTGTAATCAAGCTCTGCAAGCCAGAAATGGGCCAGTCCTTTCATCTTTGGATCATAATTAACGTCAATTACTTTAAGAAATAAAACCTTGGCATCTGCATAATTGTTATTAAGGTATAGTTCCTCTGCTCGGTAATAGTTTACGCGTTGTAAATTGGTGAGGTCTTGCTTGCTTGGGTTTTTAATACCTTCAAGTATTTTAATTGCCTCTCTGTAGTTTTTTGCATTGAGCAACATGTTTCCAAGGTTTGCTCTGGCTTCTTCAATGTATTTTCCCTCCGAAAACTTGTCGATAAGTTTTACATACCTTGCCATTGCAAGGCCTTGTAAATTTAATTCATCAGAAACTTTGGCGGAGAAAAACAATGCCGATTCGGCTAATCTGCCTGTTGAGTCTAAATTGTAGCAGTTTTCAAATGCAGCTCTGGCTGCGGTTTTGTTTTCTAGTTTTAAATAGGTGTTGGCAAGGTTGTATTGCACAATTGGTCCAATACTATCTTGGCTAACATCAACTTTTAAAAATTGGGTTATGGCTTTATCGTATTGCTTGTTTTGAAAATAGCAATAGCCAAGCATATAGTAATCATTATTACCCGGAACAACAGGAGCGGCAGTCATGAATTTTTCCAAATGGGGAATAGCTGCTGCAAAATGTTGCAATTGGTAATGAGATTGTCCAATTAAACCTGCTACATCATTGCTTACATCTGGGTTGCTAATGGTGTCGCAAAAGCTAATAACTTCGGTGTATTGTTTTCTTGCGAAATAAACTTGGGCTACATAAACACTAGATAGTGGTCCAAATGTTTTATGGTATTTTATTCTGCCAAAATGCTCTAAAGCCTCATCGTAGGCGCCAGATTTGTAGCATACATAACCGTAGTAATAATTGGAGGCATCATAGTATTTGCTTTTCTCGTCTTTAATAGATTTGAAAGCGGTTTTGGCATCATCATAGCGTTCAACTTTAAAAAGTGAATAGCCATAAATGAAGTAAAATTCTTTGAGTTCAGCTCCGCTTAAATAATGTTGTTGCACATTATCCAGCGCCAAAACGGCTTGTTTGTTGTTTTTGTTTCTATAATGTAGTTTTCCTAATTGGAACTGTGCTAGTTTGGCTTTTGTGTTTTCTGGGTAAAGCGTAATTAATTGCAATAAGCGGTATTCGGCATCGCCATTAAAAAGTTCCAATGCACAAACAGCTGCATAATATTGCGCATTTATTTGATTGAACTTTTGCTTACAAATACTTGCATAGGCTTCAAATTGAACTTGCGCCTCCGCATATTTTTCTTTGTCGAATAGTTCTAAGCCGCGATTGTATTGTGCAATTTCATCTGTATAAATTGCAGTTTGCTGCGCTTTTGCTCGCTGTTGGCAAAGCATTAAAAAGAGCGCTACAACTATAATTCTTCCCAAAATCCAAAGTAGATTTTGTGCCCAACCCCACTCCCGGGGAGGATTTGTTTTTTGTATTTGACTGTTACCCATGAACTTTTTACAACTGCTAACGAAACTAATTCCATTTAGCAGCTTATTTTGTTCCTAATTATCCCCATATGAGGTGCTTCAGGGCTGAGGTGGGCAAATGATTAGACACTCAAAAAGGGCCTAATTTCAGGATGTTTTTGTGCTATTTTATTTTCTTAGCCCATAAAACAGGGTCGAACCCAAGCAGAATTTCCCCTTCTAATTGAAGGATAGGCCTTTTAATCATAGAGGTTTTTTCTTGTAATAAGGGTAGGGCGGTGCTGGCTTTTTGGCATTGCACTTTTTCATCTTCGCTCAATTTTTTGTAGGTGATACCTTTGGTATTGATCAAGGTTTGGATCGTGCATTGTTTGAGCAAATGCTGCAATGTATTTTGGTCGACCCCAAGTTTTTTATAGTCGTGAAATTCAAATTCAATATGGTTTGTGTTGAGCCAATCGAAGGACTTCTTCATGGTATCGCAATTTTTGATTCCGTATACTTTAATCATTGTAATTGGTATAAAATAAAACAGCCCGTGAAGGCTGTTTTATTTGTTGTTTAGTGAATTATTTTTTAGGGAAAATGCTCATGGCAAAACCACCACCTCTTGCAAGGTTAACTTTTAATTTGGTTTTGCTGGTAACCACAATTGTTTCAATTGCGTATGCCTCAGGGTTATTGTCCCAGCTGGCATCTGCAGCATCTTTGTATATGGTTAAGGTGTATTTTTGACCTTTATCTAAGAAGCTAAAATCAATTTCCATGGTTCTGGCTTGCTCATCTGTAATACCACCCACGAACCAATTTCTTGTGCCTTTTGCTTTTCTGGCAGTGGCAATAAAATCGCCTGGTTCGGCCAAAAGAATTTTGGTATCGTCCCAATCAACGGCAACGTCTTTAATAAATTGGAATGCATCTGGTTTGGCCAAATAGTTTTCTGGTAAATCTGTTACCATTTGCACCGGACTGTAAAGCGTAACATATAAAGCCAATTGTTTGGCTAGGGTTGTATGCACTTGTTCTTTTGCACCCGGGATATAAAAGCTTTTCTTAATTTTAAAAATACCTGGGGTATAATCCATTGGTCCGCCCATAATACGGGTAAAAGGCAAAATAGTTTCATGTTCAGGAGGATTGCCATCACTCCAGAAATTAAATTCCTGTCCTCTTGCTGCTTCAGCTGCCATAAAGTTAGGATAGGTTCTGTGCAAACCGGTAGGCCTAACAGGCTCGTGGGCTGTAACCATAATTTGGTGGTCAGAGGCTTTTGAAATAGCACGCAAATAGTGGTTTACCATCCATTGGCCATCATGGTATTCGCCTCTGGGAATAATTTTACCTACATAGCCAGATTTTAGGGCATGACTTCCCAAAGCTGCCATTTGGCGGTAGGCAGTATCCATGTATCTTTCGTAATTGGTTACGCTACCACTTGTTTCGTGGTGCGTAATAATGCCTACATTTTTGCTCTGGGCATATTTATTTACTTCTTTCACATCAAAATCTGGGTAAGGAGTTACAAAATCAAAAACATCTTCTTTCCATTTGCCGAACCAATCTTCCCAACCAGTGTTCCAGCCTTCTACCAAAACGCCACCAAAGCCATTTGCAGCAGCAAAATCAATGTATTTTTTGGTGCTTTCTGTTGTTGCGCCATGTTTGGTTTTCTTTACTGTTTTACCATCGCTACCAGCATCTGAAGCAGATTGCGAACCTGCATAATCCCAAGTAGAGATGCCTAAGTGCATTTCTAACCAAATACCCACGTATTTCATTGGTTTGATATAGGAAACATCTTTTAATTTGTTCGGTTCATTTAAATTGAGGATCATTTTAGATGCCAATATTTCGCGTGCATCATCACTTACCACAATGGTTCTCCAAGGTGTTTTTGCGGGTGCTCTTAAATAGGCTTTGTTGCCCACTGCATCTGGAGCTAAGGTTGCTGTAGCATTATATGTGGTGACGTCAAATTTAAGGTCCATGCAAGGGTAATTAATCAAAGCCGCCTCATGGATATTCATATAAATTCCTTCAGGAGATTTAATCATCAGAGGTGTTTGTACAAATGAACCTTGAATAGGAGTAGCGGTAAAGATATTGCCATCTCTCTTTTGTGTTTTCTTTTCTACATCCGAAATTTTAGAAGTGTAGTAAGCATATTCATTGGTATCAAAATCTCCTGGGATCCACCAAATTTTATGGTCGCCTGTAAGGTTAAAGGAGGTGAGTTCCTCACTTATGATAAAATGCTGAAGGTTGGCTTGCTCAGGAAATTCATATCTAAAACCGAGGCCGTCTTCGTATACTTTGAAAACAATGATTAAGGTATGCGCTTGAGGAGCATTGTCTTTTAGCGTTACTTGAAGCATGTTGTAATTGTTTTCAATGGTTTTTGTTTCGCCCCAAACTGGCGTCCAAGGTTGGTTTACGCCCATTTCTGTTACTTTGTTTTCCAAAGTAAATGTGTTTCCAAATTCTGGCATGTCTTTTATTTTAAAACCTAGGTTTGATTCTTCAATAACGGTTTTTCCTTTATAGCTAAGTGTATAAACAGGATTGCCATTTTTAATAGTAAAGTTAAGGATTATTTTGCCCGAAGGGGAGCCAATAGAAACGGTTTGAGCCAAACTCCAAAGGTTTGTAGCGGCTATTAAAAGGAGGAGAATTCCTAATTTTTTCATAAGGATTTTGTTTGGTTATTTGAATGCTGAAATATAATAGAATAAACTAAAAGAGCAAAATTCATTGGTTCGGCATAGCACAAAAAAAATCCCCCTTAGCCAAAGCCAAGGGGGATTTTTTAGAAATTAAAATCGATTAGTCGATTAACAATTTGATAGTGCCATTTTGTTTGTTGTTGTTGTCAACATTAATAAAATAGATACCTGTAGTTAATTCGTCTCTGTCAATTCTTAAAGTATTGTATTTGTGGTTTTCGTAAGTTCTGATAACACGACCAGCGATGTCTAATACTTGCACATTGTGGCTAGTTGCATTGTCATTGAATTCAATTACAGTGTAAGCGCTAGCAGGGTTAGGGTATAATTTTAAGTTAGCAGAAATGCTATTGTTTTCCAAAATACCGTTTGTGCTGTTTTTGCATGAACCGAACATTTTGAAGATGGTTAAATCTGTAGCAGATGTTCTAACCAATTCTCTTGTAAATCCACCAACACCATTAGGTTTTGTACAACCACGGTCGGCAGTATCAGCAAAAATTTCAGCATTTGCATCAACGCTGCTATCACCATTCATGAAGTAGTAATAGATAATTCCATTACAAACACCATTCACAGTAGCAGTATATACAGCAGGGTTACCAGCAACTTGGCTCATGCGGATAGCGCCACCTTTACCACCTAGGTAATCGATTACCAAATATTGGTTTCCGTTAGGAGTAATTTGGCTGATATCAACTTTGAAAGTGATGTTTTGAGCAGCAGGTCTAGGATTGCAATTAGCAAAAGTATTGATACAGTTTGAAGGTAAAACAGTGTTAGCTGTTAATTTTAACTCACGGTTACCAGAAGCAGAAGTAATTTGCTCCCAGTTTTGAACACCACCTTTGTAGTAACGGTATTTGAATTGCACTGTAGAACCAGAATCTAAATTGTTTTGGCTACCTGTCCAAACATTGGTTGTACCAACTTTGGTCATTTTGTTACCAGTTCCCCAGCTACCATCTAATAAACCACCAGCAACGTCAACAGAGTCAACACCACAGATGCTTTCTACGTCTACATTGAAAGTAATATTAAATTTAGGGACAACTAAACAAACGCCACATTTTGCATAACATACTGCATCTTTAACAGTAGTTGCAGTTACAGTAACGGTACGGTTATTTGCAGTGGCACACTCTGAAGGTACTGACTCATCTTTACCCCAAGCATTTCCATTCACATATTTATATTGGTAACTGCCGCTATCAACATATAATAATGTTTGGTACACAGTTGATGCGAAAGCACCATTTCCTGTATAATTTACCATACGAGTAGTAGCTGGATTCCAACCTTGTAAGTTACCAGCAACGTGAACGCCATTGGTATCAACTGAGGCTACTAAACCCATATCTACTTTTAAACGCAGTAAGTATTTGCCTGCAGGAGCATTGCCACCAAATTTAACTGGAGCCAATACCATTGTGTCAGAACCGTTTTCAACGAAAGTCCAACGGTTACCATTACCACCACCAACACCAGATTCTGCAGGAATAGTCTCTGCACCTGGCCAATCATTGTCGTTGATAAATTTGAATTCGTAAGCTAAATTACCTTGAAGATCAAGGATAACTGAATAAATGTTTCCTGAACCACCATTGCTCATTTCATTTTTGGTTGCATCCCAATTGAATTGAGCGGCATTGTCATCAGTTCCGGCATAATCAACATTTTTGAAGTTACCAGCAACGTGCAATTTGTTTGCACTTACAGTAACACCTGTCATGTCTACTTGTATTTTCACTTTTCTAGCGAAAACACCCGTAGTTGCTGCAATAGCAGCGGTCATTAGTAGTAGTTTTTTCATTTTTTTAAAAGTTTGATGGTCGCAATTTAATTGGTTTTAATAAAAAATGCGCAATTTTTTAACATTAGGGTCAGAATTAAATAATAAGAAAGCAATATCTCAATAACGGTGCGTATTTATTGTGTGTAATTTTTTTGGCTTGAAGGTTTTTTATTTTTCTTAATAATGTTAATTTGCCCTCATGAATACAAGACTACTAACTTTTTATTTATTACTTCTATTTGCAACTGCTGCAAGTGCCCAAAGTATTAAGGGTACTGTAAAAGATGCAGGAAACGATCCTGTAATTGGTGCCACCATTCAGGTGGAGGGTTCTGGCTACGGTGCTGTTTCAGATGCACTGGGTTCTTTTGAAATCAAGAAACTCCGTCCAGGTAACTACAAAATCAAAATTTCTTCTATTGGCATGGCTTCTGTTACCAAAGAGATTACCTTGGGAACAAGTGATGTGGTTGTTGCTGTTACCTTAAAAGAGGACCGCAAGCAAATGGATGAAATGGTTGTGGTTGGTTATGGGGTGCAGCGCAAGCGTGAAATAACAGGTGCTATTTCAAAAATTGGGGGCAAAGAATTAAATGACTTACCTGTTCCAAGTTTTGAGGCGGCTATTCAAGGTAAGGCGCCGGGTGTGCAAGTAACGGTTGGTAGTGGTTTGGCCGGTTCGGCATCCATTATCCGTATTCGTGGTATATCCTCTATCAGTGCGGGTGGCGATCCACTTTATGTAGTAGATGGAATTCCTATTACCCAAGATTATTTTATAACGGGTAACTCAGGTGGTATGAACAATAATCCATTGGCTACCATTAATCCAGATGATATTGAAAGCATTGAAATATTAAAAGATGCAGCTGCTAACGCCATTTATGGTTCTAGGGGTGCAAATGGTGTAATATTAATTACCACCAAACGTGGTAAAGGAAAAGGTTGGAAATTTGGGGCACAAGTAAAAGCGGGTGTTTCTGTTCCAACTGCTCGTCCAAAAATGTTAAACAACCAGCAATGGTTGCAACTAAACCAAGAAGCTTGGGAAAATGATGGTCATTCAGGCAGAGCGCCATTACCAGGAGGATTAACTTATGATCAGGCAATGGCAAACAATACCAATTGGGTAGATCAAACCATTCAAACGGGTTCTAAATATGGAATGAATTTTTCTGCTACAAAAGGCGGCGAAAAATTAAGCACCTATATTAACCTTTCACACGATTACAATGGTTCTTATTTAATAGGAAACTCATTTGTGAGAACTGCTGGTAGGATCAACCTAGATTACAATGCAACACAATGGTTGAAAATTGGAATTAACTCTTCTTTTAGTCGTGGTTTAAATAACAGGGTAAACGCAGCGTGGTCTGGAGGATTGGGAGCAGCAATGAGCACCGCTCTTCCAATTTACCCAATATACAATGCAGATGGAACCTGGTACAGAGCAGGAAATAATCCGGTTCGTAACATGGAAAACATGTTATGGAAAACTGAAGAGTTGCGTGCATTGAATGGTTTGAATATTACCTTAACACCCATTAAAAATGTGGTTTTACAAGGTCAAACCAGTTATGATTACATGAACCAAACAGACGACCAATGGCGTTCATCTGAAATTACTGGAAATAAAAACAGTGGCGATGCTTATCGTGGCATGTCGTTTATTAAGAACTTCAACTATTATGTAACTGCTACTTATATGCGCACTTTAAAAGAGAAGCATAATTTTCAAGTGATGTTGGGTAATGAGTACCAAAGAGCAAATACTATTAGACGTTCGGCAGATTCAACCAATGTGGGAGGTTTGTTTAGCAATAACCAAGATAAATATTTAACAGCACGTTATTTGTCACAAGCAGGTACTAACTGGTCGTTCTTGAGTTATTTTGCAAGGGCAACCTATAACTACAAACAAAAATATTTTGTTCAAGCGGTGTTTAGAACAGATGCTTCTTCTCGCTTTGGTAACAATTACCGTTGGGCAAGTTTCCCATCTCTTTCTGGAACTTGGGTTGTATCTGAAGAAGATTTCATGAAAGGCAATAAAACATTTAGTTTCTTAAAGTTTCGTGCTGGTTGGGGTAAATCTGGTAATGCAAATATTCAAGACGATGCCCGTTTTGCTACCTACTCAAACACAAGTAATAATATTACTTATAATGGGCAGCCTACTTTGTTTCCAAACAAATTAGAAAATCAAAATATCCGTTGGGAAACCACACAAAATTATGATGTGGCAGTAGAAGCAGGATTCTTGAAAGACCGCATTACTGTTGAATTAGACTATTACCGCAAAGAAACCAAAGATGTATTGATGTATTTGTCAATTCCAGCATCAATAGGTTTTGGAAACTATTGGGATAATGTTGGTAGCATTTTGAACCAAGGTTTGGAATTCAGTTTCAAATCAAGAAACATTATCAGTAAAAACTTCCAATGGTCTACCAACTTTAACGTAGCTAGAAACTTTAATGAAATTACCAGCTTAGGTGTTTATACGGAAGATGCTGTGAGTGGTGGAACCAACGATACACGTGTGGTAGTTGGTAAGCCAGTTGGTACCAATTATTTGATACGTTGGTCGCATGTGGATGCCAATAACGGTTTGCCTGTTTACTTGGATAAAAACGGCAAAGAAACTTATGTGTACGATAACCAAAATCGTATGGCGGTTGGTAAAATTATTCCAGATGCCATTGGCGGTATGACCAATACTTTCCGTTACAAACAATGGGATATGAGTGTGTTAATTATCTTTAGTTATGGTTCTAACATTTATGAATCATCTCAAAAACGCCAAGCTTCTCTGATAACAGATTGGAACATGGATGAGCGCGTTTACGACCGTTGGAGAAAACCGGGTGATATCAGTCATTTCCCTAGATTAACGCGTGATTATAGATCTTATGGTTTGCCTGATGAGTGGAGTAATACAACTTTGTGGTTGAAAGATGGTAGCTATGCACGTTTGAGAAATTTAACCATTGGCTACAACATGACGCCAGCGCGTTGCAGAAAAATGCACTTAACAAGCATGCGTATTTCTGCCATTGCAACTAACTTATTTACCATTACCAATTATGATGGTTTGGATCCAGAAATTGGAAGGGATTCAGAAGGTAGCGGACAAGGTAACTTAAACAATTCAAGAAATATGGGTTCTCAAAACATTACCTATTTAACACCTCCGCAAGAGAAAACTTTTAGCCTTCAAATGAATATTGAGTTTTAATTAAAAAGAGTATGAAGAAATTATTATTAATAAGTGTTCTATTGTTGTCTTTGGGTTCTTGCCGTAAGTGGTTAGAGGTTTATCCTGAAGGAGTGCAATTAGAAGCAGACGCGGTAAAAGACCTTACCGATTTGAAGAATATCCTAAACGCCAGTTACGACGCCATGGCTAATCATTACAATGGTAGAATTCAGTTTTTTAATGAATTGTTAGGTGATAATTTAGAAAAGCCACAAAGTGGTTTTACTGTTCCCGTTTACCAACGTACAACCAATTTCTTTAATTCAGATGTGGGTGGTTTGTATGGCGATATGTACGCAGTAGTTTTTAGATTGAATTATGTTTTGGCTCGCCTAAACGACAATACCATTGTTGTTGATGATGCTACCAAAATACGTATGACAGGAGAGATAAAATTCTTACGTGCCATGTTGCATTTTGATATTGTTAAATTGTGGGCTCAGCCTTATGGCGCAACTTCAGACAATTCTCATTTGGGAATAGTAATTAGAAATGAAGTTGATACCAAACCAAAAGCCCGCGCAACAGTTGCTGCTAACTATGAATTTATCATTGGAGATTTAACAGAAGCAATTGCAAGTTTGCCAGATGTTAATGGAAATTACGCTACAAAAGATGCTGCAAATGCATTATTGGCAAAGGTTTATTTTCAAATGAACAATTACGAAAAGGTAAAAGAAATTTGTAATGTTTTGATTCCAAAATACACCATGGATACAACCTTAAATAGGTTCGAAAATGCATTAACATCAAGTGAAAAGATCTTTAGTTTTGTGAGTACGGGTGTGGGCGATAACCGCGCTGCTACTTATATCAATAACTTTAGAATTGTTAATCCAAGCAATCCATCACCTAATCGTTTATCTAAATCATTGTATTATGAGGCAACTGCAGATACTGCAGATAAACGTTCAAAATACTATGCTATTTTTAATGCGGGTGATGCCACTGCCGAAACATATGGGATAACAAAGTTTAACGCTGATTTTTTAAGCAACCCAATTTTATATGTAAGTCAGTTAAAATTAATGCGTGCTGAAGCATTGGCTATTACAAACGCTGATTTGCAAACTGCAATTGGCGATGTGAATGATATCATTCAACGTGCCTACGGTTCGGCCATTGCTAACCTGCCTACCAATACACCAGCTGCAGATGTTGTTGTAATGGCGCGTAAACAAAGACGTTTGGAGTTTCCTTGTGAAGGTGTGCGCGTACAAGATTTAAAACGCATTGGCGTAAAAGAAGACCCAACAGGATCTGGATCTGTATTAATTAGAAATTCAAAATGGAATTGCCCTGGTTTGGCTTTGCAATTTCCTGTAAATGAAAAAACAAGTTTGTTTCAATTTAACCCTGAAGGAGGATGCGAATAATGAAGAATATTAAAATGAGTTTTGTGCTTTCTTTGTCCTTTTTACTTGCCTTGAGTGCCTGTAAAAAAGACATCAAAGAAATTGGAATGCCTGGCAGTAAGGTTGAAGGTATAAAAGCCTCTTGGGTTTTAACAAAAGCAATTCAAGTGGATGAGCTTTCTTTAACAAAAGAAGCGGCCAATATTTATGGCTATTTTGCAAGTTCAAGTAAGTTGCCAAATATCACTTTTACAGATACCACCTATAGTGTAGATACAACAGGTTTAGATTTAAATTTCTTTGGAGCTGCTACTGGTACATGGGCTTTTGATGATCCGGAATTTCCAAGCACCATTACTTTTAACCCTGAAGGAGCAAGTTCTTTTGAATTAAAATTAAATGGTCCTATTCGTCCACAAGACAATTTGCGTTTGAGCAAAGAAGTTCATAAGTGGTGCAAAGGAAAAGCAACTTGGGCCATGAGTTATAACCTTGAATTTAAAAGAAATTAATTGTCATGAAAAAATTAATATACAGTATTTTATTTGTTTGCTTGAGCTCTATAGCTATGGCACAAGTTGCATGGATTGAGCCAGAAAATCCAGATGTTACCCAACCCGTTCGTTTGTATGTAGATCTTTCTAAAGCAACCAACACTTCATGTGTTGATTTGCCAGGCCCTTTTTACATTTGGACATGGAAGCCAAAAGAGCATGCTGCAGGTTCGGGTAAAGAAAATGGCTTAGGTGATAAGGCTTGGAAAAATTCTAACGATATCCTAATAATGAAAAAGGATGCGGATAAAGGTCCTAAGGTTTGGTATTATGAAATGACTCC
>CAIYNF010000007.1 GCA_903927505.1 uncultured Bacteroidota bacterium
GGTCCCAAGGGTTCGGCTGTTCGCCGATTAAAGTGGCACGCGAGCTGGGTTCAGAACGTCGTGAGACAGTTCGGTCCCTATCTGATGTGATCGTTGGAAATTTGAGAGGATCTGACCTTAGTACGAGAGGACCGGGTTGGACGTACCTCTGGTGTATCTGTTGTGGCGCCAGCTGCATTGCAGAGTAGCTATGTACGGATAAGATAAGCGCTGAAAGCATCTAAGCACGAAACTTACCTCAAGATGAGATTTCCTTTAAGGGTCGTAGAAGACTACTACGTTGATAGGCTACAGATGTAAAGCTAGTAATAGCAAAGTCGAGTAGTACTAATTACCCGTAGACTTACAATTATTCATTAATAAGCTAATTACAGTTGTGTTTTCTTCCTAATATTGTCAAATAGACCAAAGTTGGTCCATAGACGATAGTCGATAGACCATAGTTTTTACTATGGACCATGGACTATTAACCATGGACTTTTCAATGGACTATTAAAATCTTCTTGGTGACTTTAGCGATGGTGTCCACCTCTTCCCTTTCCGAACAGAGTAGTTAAGCCCATCAGCGCAGATGATACTTGGGTAATACCTGGAAAAGTATGTCGTTGCCGGATTCTTAAAAACCTCCTTACGTAAGTTTGGAGGTTTTTTTTTGCCCGTTTTTTAGCTTCTAGCTTCTGGCAACTTGCTGGTTTTGCCACATAATCTATGGACTATCCAGCATATCCGTGATTCGGCAGGTTCCATGATGGTGATATTGTTTATTTGGGTGTATGTATACCATGGACTATTGACCATCTGCTATGGACTTTTGAACTGTGGATCAATGAAACTTCTTATAAATGAGAAATTTAGGCAATTGTTGAGAAAAAGCCGGTAAATTCGGGTTGTTTAGCTTATTTTTGCAGCCCTAATTAGTATAATTTTGACTCTAATAAAATCAATTTCAGGAATCCGCGGAACTATTGGCGGAAAAGCTGGTGATGCCCTAACACCAACAGATATTGTGAAGTTTACAGCGGCTTTTGGTTACCTCATAAAACAAAATCAAACTGCTTGCAAAATAGTTGTTGGTCGTGATGCCAGGATTTCTGGTGAAATGGTGAATTCTTTGGTATGTGGAACCCTTATGGGACTTGGTATTGATGTGATTGACCTTGGATTGAGTACTACGCCAACCGTTGAAATGGCAGTTGTTATGGAAGGTGCCCAAGGGGGTATCATTTTAACGGCTAGTCATAACCCAAAGCAATGGAATGCCCTAAAATTATTAAACCATAAGGGTGAATTTATTTCGGATGAGTTTGGTAAAGAAGTTTTATCAATAGCAGATAGTGATAGAATTGAATTTGCCGAGGTTGATAAATTAGGAAAGCGCACAGAGGATAATTCTTATATCCAAAAGCATATAGACGCCATTTTAGCTATTGATTTGGTGGATGTGGAAGCAATCAAAGCTAAAAAGTTTAAGGTGGTTGTAGATGCTGTAAACTCAACTGGAGGTATTGCTATTCCTTTGTTGCTAAAGGCGCTAGGCGTAAATGATATAATTGAATTGTATTGTACGCCTGATGGTAAATTCCCGCATAACCCTGAGCCATTGCCAGAAAACCTTACTGCTATTTCTGGTGAGGTGAAAAGAAATAATGCTGATCTAGGCATTGTGGTTGATCCAGATGTAGATCGATTGGCTTTGGTTAGTGAAGATGGCAGTATGTTTGGAGAAGAATATACATTGGTATCCATTGCTGATTATGTGCTAAATAATACTTCAGAAGAAAAATTGACGCGTTTGGGCTTTCAAAAAAATACTGTTTCCAATCTTTCATCAACCAGAGCATTGAGAGATGTTACCGAAAAGGCTGGTGGTTCCTACTCAGCTAGTGCTGTAGGTGAAGTGAATGTGGTTAAAATGATGAAAGATACGAATGCTGTAATTGGTGGTGAAGGTAATGGTGGTGTTATTTTTCCTGAATTGCATTATGGAAGAGACTCCATGATTGGTGTGGCTTTGTTTTTATCTCATTTGGCTAAAACAGGAAAGATTTGTTCTATGTTGAGAGCAAGCTACCCAGATTATACCATAGCAAAAAAGAAAATTGAACTTACGCCTGAAATTAATATTGATTTATTATTGAAGCAGGTAAAAGACAAATACAAGAAACAACCAATCAATGAAGTTGATGGTTTGAAAATAGAATTCGACAAAGAATGGGTACATTTACGTCGTTCTAATACTGAACCAATTATTCGTATTTATGCGGAAAGTCAGAGTGAAAATACTGCGAATAGTTTAGCAGAGAAATTGATTTCAGATATGAAGCAATTCATAAAAGGAGAATAGTTATAAGAAGCTTTTAAAATAGAAAAATATGGCATTACAATGCGGAATAGTGGGCTTGCCCAATGTAGGAAAATCAACTTTGTTTAATTGTTTGAGCAATGCGAAAGCGCAAGCAGCTAACTTCCCTTTTTGTACCATTGAACCCAATGTTGGCGTAATTACAGTGCCAGATATTCGTTTAAATAAATTGGCTGAATTTGTAAAGCCTAATCGTTTGGTTCCAACCACAATTGAAATAGTAGACATTGCCGGTTTGGTTAAAGGTGCCAGCAAAGGCGAGGGTTTGGGAAATCAATTCTTGGGAAATATTCGTGAAACAGATGCCATTATTCATGTGTTGCGTTGTTTTGAAGACGATAATATAATTCATGTGGATGGCAGTGTAAATCCGTTGCGAGATAAAGATGTTATTGACACCGAATTGCAATTGAAAGACATAGATTCTATTGAAAAGAAATTGATAAAAACCACCCGTGCCGCAAAAACAGGTGATAAAACAGCAGTAAAAACAGAAGCAGCTTTAATTAAATTCAAAGACCATTTAGAAAATGGTTTAAATGCCCGTACAGTTGATGCAAGCGAAGATGAATTGGAGCAAGTAGCAGATTTGTGTTTGCTTACTTTAAAGCCCGTTCTATACGTTTGTAATGTAGATGAAGCCAGTGTGGTTATTGGAAATGCGCATGTAGATAAAGTTAAAGAAGCCGTTAAAAACGAAAAAGCAGAAGTGTTGTTTATTAGCGCAGCTATTGAAGCAGATATTGCAGGTTTAGATAGTTTTGAAGACCGTCAGGCTTTCTTAAGTGATTTAGGTTTAGTTGAATCTGGTGTAGCTAAATTGATTCATGGCGCTTACCATTTATTAAACTTGATTACTTATTTTACTGCTGGTGTGCAAGAAGTTCGCGCTTGGACCATTGATAAAGGATTTAAAGCACCTCAAGCTGCAGGTGTAATTCATACCGATTTTGAACGTGGTTTTATTAAGGCCGAGGTAATTCATTTGGAAGATTATTTGAAGTTTGGAAGTGAGGCTGCCTGCAGAGAAAATGGGAAGTTGAGTATGGAAGGTAAAGAGTATATTGTGCAGGACGGTGATGTAATGCATTTTAAATTTAACGTATAGTTTATACGCTAAAGCTTCGGTGTGAAAAATGTCTTTAGCAAAAAAAATCCACCTACGCTAAAGCTTCGGTGGATAATAAATGATAAAATTAGGAGATAAGGTTCGTTTTCTAAATGAAAACATGGAAGGAATAGTAACATCCTTCAAGGTTAAAAACCAAGTAGGGGTTACCATTGAGAGCGATTTTGAAATTCCTGTTTTAATTTCTGAGATAGTAAAAATTAATTTTACGGATCAAGCGGGTAATACGCCAAGTGCTGCGCCTGCTAAGGTGTTTAAAGTTTCTTCCAATCAAATGTTGGGTGTATTTTTAGCATTCGAACGTATTGGTGAAAATGATTTAGATATTCAATTACACAATAACCTGAGTGAATTTGTGCAGGTATTGGTTTACCAAAAAGACCAATGTGTTTTTCATTTGTTGAAATCCGTAAACCTTGAGCGTGATGAAACGCAACTGATAGGAAGAGCCAGCTTGTCTAATTTTGAAAAATGGATGCCCTACCATTTTGTATTGTTACCCTATGAATCTACTACGGTAAAACCGGGTGCTGGTTTGGGAGTTGGATTGTCCTTTCAATCTAAAACATTTCATAATTATTATAAATTTTGTCCGTTTTTGCAAAAACAAGCCTATGTCTTTAGGTTGGATGAACCCTTAGAAAAACTGAATTTACAGGCATTGAAAGAAAAGGATTTTTCTGAAAAAGCAAATGAGCAACTGGTTGATTTTAAATCGAAACCTAGCAGTATCATTGATTTGCATTATGATGCCTTAAAGGCTAATGGCTATGGCAAGGCAGAAGATATTACAGCCTTTCAAATGGATGTGTTTGCCAAAACTTTAGAAGCCGCTTTTGTGCATCACATGCCTGAAATTATATACATACATGGCGTAGGTAATGCCTATTTAAAAAATAAGGTTCGAACCTATTTATCTAAGCATCCAGAGATGATTTTGAATTTTGAAGAGGCCGATATTCTTCAATTTGGGAATGGCGCAACTTTGGTTCGACTTAAATAATTTAATACCTAAAATTGGGGTATAATAATTTTACCCAATTACCTCCCATGGCGTTTGCCACCTTTTTTGTTATTGGTGTTTCTTCTATTTTGGCTAGTAGGTTTTGGTTTTCTGTAGGGACCAGCACTCGGTCTTTTTGCGGCTGTGGCAGGTTTTGCGGTTGTTTTACTTTTTCCTTCGGCTTGTTTATTGGGAGTTGTTTTCTTCTTAGCGGTATCAGAAGATGATTCCAATTTGCCATACAAAATAGTAAGCTCATCTTCTGTTAGGTCACGCCAATCGCCAAGGGGTAGGCCTTTAAGGCTGATGTGCATGATGCGCACCCTTTCTAATTTGGTAACCTCATAGCCAAAATGTTCGCACATGCGACGAATTTGTCGGTTTAAACCTTGGATCAAAACAACTCTAAATACGAGTGCGCTTTCTTGAATAATTTTACATTTTTTAGTAGTAACTCCTAACATGGGAACACCTGCAGCCATTGCATTTAAAACCTCTGCTGTAAGTGGTTTATTTACTGTAACCAAGTATTCTTTTTCATGCTTGTTTCCAGCACGAAGAATCTTGTTTACTAAATCGCCATTGTTTGTGAGGAAAATTAAACCTTGTGAATCTTTATCTAACCTGCCTATTGGGAAAACTCTTTTGCTATGGTTTACAAATTGAACAATATTGTTTTCTACGCCATCTTCGGTGGTGGAGGTAACTCCAGTTGGTTTGTTGAGTGCAATGAATACAATTTCCTCACCGCCTCTGGGTTCTAAGTTATGACCATTTACACGTACTTTGTCGCCAACCTTTACTTGGTCGCCCACAGAGGCTCGGCGTCCATTGATAAAAACATGTCCTTGTTCTACGTAACGATCTGCCTCACGCCTAGAACACAAGCCACTTTCACTGATAAATTTATTTAGACGAACCAAGCTTTTATTTTGCATGCCAAGCGTTTTTTGTGCAAGATAGCTTGGAGAGTTAAAATATGTAATTAAAATATATAAATATTGATTTTAGACTAATAAAAACCTAATTTATATTAGACAAAAAATTGAGCTAATAGCTTAATCTTGTAGTGTATGAAAAATTATTTTTTTATTTTTATGGCGCTCATCCTTTTTGCTTGTAAGAGCAAAGTGGAAAAAATTCAGCCCGAATTGAGCTCAATCACTGAATCTATCTATGCTTCAGGGAAAATTAGAAGTGAAAATCAATACCAGGCTTATGTTACAGTGAGTGGTATTATTTCTACTGTATTTGTGCGTGAGGGTGATTCAGTAAAAATTGGTGATCCAATACTTAGTGTATTTAACGAAGCCCAAAAGTTAAACAAAGCCAATGCTGCTGCCAGTTCTGTGTTTTCTGACTATAATGCCAATATTGAAAAATTGCGAGAGGGCAAGAGCAATATGGATATGGCACAAATTAAAATGAAAAATGATTCTGTATTATTGGTACGACAAAGAAACCTATGGGCACAACAGGTTGGGACCAAAGTAGAATTGGAGCAAAGAGAAATTGCTTATGATAATACTAGAACCAATTATTACGCTAGTATGGGGAGGTATTTAGATTTAAAGCGTCAGTTAAATTATAATTCGGATCAGGCCAAAAGAAATTTACAAATCAGTGAGCGAATGGAAGCAGATTATACGCTGCGCAGTGAAGTAAATGGTGTAGTTTATAGTTTATTAAAAAAGAAGGGTGAATTGGTTAATCCGCAAGCACCTGCAGCCATTGTTGGCGATTCTCGTCTGTTTGTTTTAGAAATGCAGGTAGATGAATTTGATATTACCCGAATTCAAAAAGACATGTTGGTATTGGTTAGTATGGACAGTTATAAAGGACAAGTTTTTGAGGCCAGGGTAAGTAAAATTAATCCCATTATGAACGAGCGCAGTAAATCGTTTTTGGTAGAGGCCGTATTTGTAAAGCAACCAGATGTTTTGTTTCCAAACATTAGTTTTGAAGCCAATATTTTGGTTCGAACCAAAGAAAAAGTATTGTTGATACCAAGGAATTATTTAGTTAATGATTCAATGGTGATGAAGGCCAATGGAGAAATGCAAAAGGTTGAAACGGGCTTAAAAGATTACCAAAAAATTGAGATAATTTCTGGACTTTCGGAAAATGACGAATTGATAAAAGCGCAACCATGAAATTAAAATTATTGGCAAGCATTTCTATTTCATTGCTTGTGGCAAGGTGGCGACAAACCTTGGTGGCTGCAGTGGGAGTGACTTTTAGCATAACTATGTTTATTGCCTTGTTGAGCTTTATGGCGGGCTTAAACGCCATGCTAGATGGTTTAATTATTAACCGCACAGCCCATATTCGTTTGTACAATGAAATTCAACCCTCGTCGTTTCAACCCATAGAACATTATGGCCCATTGGAAAATGGGCATCATTTTATTAGGTCTATTAAACCTAAAAATGATAGGATGGGGATTTATAACAGTGCCGCAATAACGGAAACCTTAAAGCACGATAAACGCGTTATGGGTGTAGCTCCCAAAATTACAACCCAAGTGTTTTACAATGTGGGTGCCACAGATTTGGCGGGGGTTATAAATGGAATAGATGTTGATGCCGAAACCAAGTTGTTTTCCTTCAAGGATTATGTGGTTCAAGGAAATTATATTGATTTAAAGAACACGCCCAATAGCATTGTTTTAGGAAAGGGAGCTGCAGAAAAAATGTTGGTTCAATTGGGAGATGTTATTCAGATTAGCACACCCAAAGGTGAGCAATTTCAATTAAAGGTGGTTGGCTTTTTTCAATCGGGATTGCAAGAAATAGACAAAGTACAAAGTTATTGCTCTACGCAAACTACCCAGAAAATATTGGGAGAAAGCAATACTTTTATGAGCGATATTCAAATGAAATTGGTTGATATAAACATGGCACCGGCCATGGCAAAAGAATACCACAAGGTTTTTGGAATTGAGGCTGTAGATATTCAAACAGCCAATTCGCAATTTGAAACTGGCACCAAAGTAAGAACCTTAATTTCTTATGTGGTTGGAATTACACTTTTGATTGTTGCAGGATTTGGTATTTATAATATCCTTAACATGATGATTTATGAGAAGATGGATTCGATTGCAATTTTAAAGGCAACAGGCTTTTCTGGTAAAGATGTGAATGCCATTTTTATTGCCATTGCATTAAGTATTGGTGTGTTTGGCGGTTTATTAGGTTTGCTTTTTGGTTTTGGATTAACAGCATTGATTGATCAAATTCCATTTAACACTTCTGCCTTGCCAACCATAAAAACGTATCCGGTAGATTATTCAATGAGCTATTATATTATAGCTTCAATATTTTCTGTATTCACTACTTATTTGGCTGGATTTTTACCTGCCCGTAAGGCAAGTAGAATTGATCCTGTAATTATTATTAGAGGAAAGTAATATGGGAAAAGCAATTTTAGAAGCCAAGGGAATTAGTAAGTTTTTTCACGATCCAAATACCATTAAAGTGTTGGATGGGATTAGTTTTACCTTAGAGAAAGGCGAATTTGTATCCATTACTGGAAAATCTGGTTGTGGCAAATCTACCTTGTTGTATATTCTTTCTACCATGGATACTGATTACGAAGGCGATTTGTTTATTGATGGTCAATCCATGCGAAACCGCAAAGAGAAAGAATTGGCGCGTGTTAGAAATGCGCAAATAGGTTTTGTTTTTCAATTTCATTACTTGCTTAATGAGTTTAATGTACTGCGCAATGTGATGCTACCAGGTTTAAAACTTGGGGTTTTAACTGAGGAAGAAATTGAACATGCAGCTATCAATAAATTAAAAATTTTAGGCATTGAAAACGAGGCTTTGAAAATGCCCAATCAATTGTCGGGCGGACAAAAACAACGGGTTGCCATAGCCCGTGCCTTAATTAACGATCCATTGATTATAATGGGGGATGAGCCAACAGGGAATTTGGATAAAAAGAATTCTGAGATTGTTTTTGATATTTTTCAAGAACTTGCAACAAATTACCAGCAATCTTTGTTAATTGTAACCCATGATCAAGAGTTTGCGGCTCGAACCAAGCGCATTATTGAAATGGAGGATGGTAGGATTATTAATTAAGTTTAATTTTTTTTTTGTAAATTTGAATAATTAGCATCTGAAAAATGAAAATATTATTAGAAATTCCAGATAACAAAGCATCCTCATTGATGGATGTATTAAGCAGTATTTCTTATGTTAAAGCTCACCAAATAACAGATTCTAAGGCCTTGTTGATAAAAGAAATTAAGGAGGCTGTAAATGAGGTTAATTTAATTAAAGCAGGTAAAAAAAGAACCAGACTTGCTGAAGATTTTTTAAATGAATTATAGTGTAAAATCTATATCTGTTTTTGAGAAACAAGCAAAAAGGCTGATTCGTAAGTACAGTTCACTTAAACATGAGTTGTATGAGCTTATTAATGAATTAAAAAACAATCCTGAAAAGGGAGTATTGATTGCCAAAAATTGTTATAAAATAAGAATAGCTATTGCTTCAAAAGGCAAGGGGAAAAGTGGGGGTGCAAGAATAATCACACATTTCGTAATAGACCATTCAACAATTTATTTGTTGTCAATCTATGATAAATCGGAAAAGGAGAATTTAACTGCCAAAGAATTACAAGAACTACTTAATTCGATAAATGATTAAAAGAAATAATATGCGTTTAATAAAGAAAATATTGATTTTAGCATTGCTCTTAATTGTTGTAAACAATACGCAAGCAGGTGTTATAAAAATAATGACTTACAATATTCGATTGGATGTTGCGGTTGATGGCGTTAACCAGTGGGGTAGAAGGATAAATGCGGTTAAGTCGGTAATAAATGAGCAAGCGGCAGATATACTTTGTGTGCAAGAAGCTTTGCCAAACCAAATTGCAGATATAAAGAAAATGATGCCAGGTTATAATTATGTGGGTGTAGGAAGAGAAGATGGAAAACAAAAAGGAGAGTTTTCTGCCATCTATTACCGCAGCAATCGTTTCACTTTATTGCAGTCGAACACTTTTTGGTTATCGCCTACACCAGATGAGGTAGGAAGTATTGGTTGGGATGCAGCCATTACCAGAATTTGCACCTATGCCCAATTTAGAGATAAAAAAGATGGCAAAGTGTTTTGGGTTTTCAATACCCATTTCGACCATATTGGCGAGGTGGCCAGAAAAGAAAGTGCCCTTATTATAGTTGATAAAATTGCGCAATTAGCAGGAAACCAAGCCGTGTTGTTGGCTGGCGATTTTAACAGTGAAGCAACGAGTGGCGCCTACCATACCATCATTCAAAATACTGCACATTCTTTATCAGATAGCTATCAGCCAAATGGGAAAGAATGTACCTTTAAGGGTTTTGAAGTTGCAAGTAAAGAATGCAAGCGCATTGATTTTGTTTTTATTGATGGGAATATGAGCTTAAGAACGTACCAAATTATCACAAAAAACAATGGTACTTACTATCCTTCCGACCATCTACCAGTAGTGGTGGAGGTTAAATTACATTAAGCTTCGTTGCAGGCTTTTTGTAATTCAACAATATTTAATTTTATCATCCTATTTGTTTAATTAAAGCCGCCTTTGCCACGGTATAGTTTTAATGGTTTATCCAATATAATTTTTATTACATTCATATAGCTTGTTTTGGCTGTTTCTGGAATTTCAAAATACACCAATCCTGGCACAGGACTCCAAGAAATTTTTCCAACAATTTGTGGCATTAGGTTTTGGTTCGAACCGAGTATTTCTGCGCTTAAAATTTTATTGTCTAAACCTTTGATATAAATGTTTTGGGCGTTGGTTCCTGCAACAAATAAGTATAAGACGGTGGAGTCTTTAGAAAGGGTGGAAGGCCCATAAAAATGTCCTTGTGGCAAGCCTGCAATGGTTCCAAAAATTGCCTCTTCATTTTGCTTTGTCCATTTACCTAA
>CAIYNF010000008.1 GCA_903927505.1 uncultured Bacteroidota bacterium
TACATTTTGATCTACAATTTGGTCGTTTTGCTTACAGCTAAAACTTAATACGGATGCCATTACCAAGGCTCCGAATAAAAATTTATTTTTTTTGTTTTCCATAACTTAAATAGTTAGTTCGTTTTGTAGGGAGCAAGGTGTAGTTATTTGAATGACCAATCCATGACAATTGTCTATCGAACCGATGATTTAAGTTGGTTTTAAAACTGACGATAATCAGCTTTAGAGTAGTTTTAGAATGAAAATGAGTTCTTTAACCAATTCTTTAAGAGAATATTAATTTGACTCTTGTAAGAAGCGTGTGATTTTCTCAGATTCCTCAGCAGTTAAATTGGTTCGAACCCGCATGTGCATAGCAATAACCTCCCACTGTGCATCATTGTAATCTTCTGGATCTGGGGAGTAATGGCAACGAGAACAATTCTCACTCCAAAGCACAGCACCCGTTTTTTCTTTTACTTCCAAAGAAGTTTTACAGCTTTGAAGCAATCCAATTGAAAGGAAAATAAGCGTAATGATAAAACTTATATATATTGTCTTTTTCATGATAGTATAAATTAAAAACCGGTAACAAATCTTACAAGCACTGCATCTGATTTTGTGCCATCAGGAAACTGGGTTGCTTCATAAGCCACGCGCAGGCCGGTACGCAAACTCAACCAATAACTTACACCAAGATCTGTTCTCTTGGTAATACCTCCCCAATAAGCATCTTTGGCCAAGTTGGCATAATTGTACCTACCTAAAATTTCAATACGTTTTAAATATTTGTTTTTTAACAAGGCGGGTCGAACCGAAAAACGCACATAATATATATAGCTTGAATTATCAAAAGTATAGGCAAGACCTTCCTCATTGAGATAGGAAGCATTGTCAACTTTCAAATAATTCAATTGTGCTTTTAGGTTTACCAATGACTTAATAGCAGGGATTGATTTATGGTAAGACACATCAACAGCATAGGCATTTGCACCAACATTTTGATAGGCGGTTTTTACATCACCCGCTTTGCTATAATTGGCAGATACACCAAACTCAAGTGATGAATTAGACAAAGGCAAAAATCCTACACGACCGCCCACTGCTTTGTTTGAGTTATTATCAAAAAAGTTTTCGTAGGCCATAGCACCAGCTAAGCGTGGTTCTAATTTGCCATCATTTAATTTAGCGCCATTGGTGCAATACACCACATAATTCATTTTGGCATCGCCCACTTGGAAACCACCACGTAAATCTATTCCCATTTCAGAGCCAATAGGACCAATATTTGGCATGCCTTCCATAGGACGGAAATATAAAGGTGCATTTGGCATTCGTTCTATAAAGGATACTTCTAAACGCTCGCTATAGGTTCCGAAGGGCGTCATTAATTTACCCATTCCAATAGCCATATACTTATTTATTAAATAGGATAATTTGGCATATTCCACTTGTGTTTGAATGCGACCACTATCTGTATAAAACTCTACCTGACTTTCAAAAAATAATTTGTCGCCCAATTTCCAAATCATGGTTGGACTGTATCCAACACGGGTAAAATTAGATTTCACATCACTCTTAGGAGAA
>CAIYNF010000009.1 GCA_903927505.1 uncultured Bacteroidota bacterium
AAAACCAATGAAGAGTTTTTCTTTTTGGGTGATAACAACAGTAGCATGTCTAACAGGTCTATTCACTTTTCTAGTTTCTATAAATTAATAGACTATGCTGCCTATAGCACCTATGTGGTAGGAAATAAATACAAGAAAATTTCGGTAACAGATTTTCAAGTAAATGATTTTGATAATAAGAATATTTTCTTTGATGATTCTAAGGAATTGAAGTTTATGTTTCCTCAAATTAACCGTGGCAATAAAACTTTTATTACAAATACATACGAAATTACAGACGCGCATTTCCTGCCTAAATTTTCACTTTCGCCTTATATCAATTACGTAAATGTAAAGTTTACCTTGAATGTGGCAGATGGCATAGAAATAGCTATTGATACCCTATTTTTTGGTGGCAGAAAAATGGAATACCAGCTTACAAAAAAGAATGGTATTACAACGCATACTTGGTTCGGTCCATCCCAAAAAACTTTAGATTATGAAGACGATGCACCAGAAAGAAACCATGTTGCACCTCAAATACATGTAAGAATTACCAGCTATAAAAGCAACAATCAGCTTACACGCGTATTGGGTGATTTAAACGATTTATACCGCTGGAATTGCAGCTTCTTACAGCAAAGCAAAGAAGATATAAGTCAGTTTAAAACTTTAAGCGATTCAATTGTAGGCAATGAAATAGACACCTTGAAAAAAGCTGCACTTATCTATGCTTGGGTTCAAAACAATATCCATTACATTGCCTCAGAAGCTGGCTACGAAGGCCATATTCCAGCCTTGGCTACGCAAGTTTGTAAAGAGCGTTATGGAGATTGTAAGGGCATTTCAAATATTTTATACAGCCTCTTAAAATCACAAAATTTAGATGCACACCTGGTTTGGATTGGCACAAGAGATTTGCCTTACCGCTATACCCAATTGCCCATTCCATCTGTAGACAACCACATGATTACTGCCTTGCGTTATAAAGGAAAATTTATTTTTATAGATGGTACCGCAAGCAATGTAAAATTTGGCATGCCCTCCCCTTTTACGCAAGGCAAAGAAGCCATGGTTGCCATGGATGATTGCGATCATTATATAATTGATACTGTTGAAGAGGTAAAATCCTTAGACAACCTCATGTACGATTCATGCTATTTTAGGCTGCAAGACAAAAGCATTGTTGGATCAGGTATTGCCAAGCTTTATGGGTATAGAAAAATGTCGTTCATAGACCGCCTCGATGAAAAAAACGACAGATCCTTATTGAACCTTAGTCGTTCTTATTTACTAAAAGGCAGCAACCGCTTTATCATAGATACCGTTTGGTTGGAAAACCAAGAAGACAAAAACCTTCCATTAATTATTCATTACCAATTTAGCTTGCCAGAATATGCAACTAAAATTGAGAAAGACATTTATTTAAACATGAATTTGGATCGAACCTTTATACCAGGAAAAATTGATACCAAGAGAAATGTTGCCATAGAATACAGGTATAAAGATGCGGGCGTAAACATTGCCTGCTTTGAATTGCCTAAAGGATACCAGGCTGCTTATTTACCAAAATCACTTAAAAGTGAAAATAATTACATGCAAATTACCTGTGATTACAAGCAAGATAAAAACCTCCTAATTCGCAAACAAACTATCAATAGAGACTTTTTATTGATTTACCCAGCTATGTTTATTTCCTATAACAGCATGATAGATACCATGCAAAAATATTACGCAGAACAAATCACCCTCAATTCAAAATAAGATGAGAAAAACACTTTTATTTTCATTGCTGCTCCTTCAGTTTAGTTGGAGTTCGGCCCAATTTTCTTTGCCCTATAAATTAGGAAGCAATACAGATTTTGCTAAATTATGTAGTGGCTACGATTTAAAATCTGTTGAAGAATTGGAGGTATTAGATGAGCGTACTGTAGAATATGCGTACGACAAAGACAATAACCTTTTTGAGTATTTCTATATCCATGAAATTAGGTATGTAAATAGCAATGATGCTATTGACCGTAGTAATAAAATTTATATTTCTTTGGCTCGAACCATTGAATTGGTTGGCTACGATGTTAGGGTTGTTTTGGCAAATGGAAAAGTGAATTCAATGGGCGAAGATGCTTTAAAAGAGGGAACCAATGAAGACAATCAAAAAGTAAATTTCTTTGCAGTTTCAGGAGCAGAAAAAGGAAGTTTTATTGAATATTATTATTTAATAAAACGCAATCCTTCTTTGTCGGGCACCATCCAAACCTTTCAGGCCAATGCCCCAAAAGCGCGCGTATTGTTTAAAATTATTTCGCCAGAAAATTTGTTCTTTAGCACCAAATCATTGAATGGTTTCCCGGAAATGCACGAAGACACTACTTTGGAAGAAAGAAATATGTTGGTAGCAGATACCGCCATGGTACCTAAAATGTTTGATGAATCATTTGCCAATGAAGATGGCAGCAAGCAAAAAGTAATTTACCAATTGTATTTCAATACCGCAAAAGGCAAGAAAAACCCCTACAACTACGGATTGGTTAGTCAGAATATTTACGACAACCTCTGCAACAATGTAACTAAAGAAGAAAACAAAGCCATTGAGAAAATACTTAAATCTGCCAATATCAAATATGCGCCAGATGAAGAAACCAAAATTAGATCTATAGAAGGCTATGTAAAGAAAAACTTCAACTTTAACGACATCAACGACAGTCGTTTGAGCAATATTGAAACCATTGTTCAATTGGGTGCGATGAATGAAAACGGCGCTGCCCGCATGTTTTGCCTATTATTTGACAAGGCTGGCATTGAAAAAGAAATTGTAGTAACCAGCAGCAGGTTCAAAACACCTTTTCCTAAAGATTACGAATCGTATGTATTCTTAAACAATTTCTTGATTTACTTCCCAAGCATTAACAAATACATGAGTCCCTTTTCGCAAACCTTTAGATTGGGTTTGGTACCAGGTGAGTATACAGAAAACTATGGTTTATATATTAGAAAGGTAAGTTTAGGAGATATCAATACGGGTGCTGGGAAAGTTAAATTTATTGCTGCCTACCCTGCCGCAACTACGCAAAACAACATGACTGTAAAGGTGAATATGAATAAGGATTTTGACAGTTTGGACATTGATTTACGTCAAGAATTTTTGGGCTACAATGCACAAAACTTTCAGCCATATTTTGAGTACATAGACAAAGACAAATTGCGTGAATACGAAGAGAATATTGTAAGACAATTTCAAAAAGAAATTAGCATTAAGAGTATTAAAATTGAAAACAAAGGTTCAGACAATTTGATGTTGTTTCCATTAATTGTAAACAGCAAATCAAGTTCGCAACATTTTATAGAAAAGGCAGGACCAAAAATTCTATTAAAATTTGGCGAATTAATTGGGCCGCAATCTGAATTGTACCAAGCATCTGCAAGAATTTTACCAGTAGAAAATGCCTATAACAGAACCTATCACCGCGAAATTACTTTCACCATTCCAGAAGGCTACCAAGTAAAAAACTTAGCGGAGTTGAATATGAAAGTGCAACCTTTCTTAGGCAAAAATGATGCAGCTGGATTTACTTCTACCTATACCCAAGAAGGCAATACCATTAAATTGCTTTGCGATGAATATTATAATGTGATTCATTTGCCACTTGAAACTTATGAAAGCTACCGCTCTGTTATTAATGCGGCCGCTAATTTCAACAAGATTGTATTGGTATTAGAAAAACAATAAGCATGACAAGTATACAAAAACACCTAAAAAAAACGCAGTTGCTTTTATGCATGCTGTTGCTTTTATTAGGGCATGCACAAGCCCAAATCAACGCCAAAGAAATAAAGGATTTAATGAGTGCTGGAAAAAGCAAAAAAGCCTTAGATTTAGTTGAGAAAGAAATAAGCAAAACGGGTTTAACAGATGAATTAAGCGTGCTTAAATCTACGGCATTATTGGGAATTAATGCAGAGAAGGCATTTGAAAACATGCAGTTCACCATTACAAAATTTCCAAATTCTGCAGCTGCTTACAACATGCGCGGCTTATTTTTTTATGGCATTAACGATATGGCCAATAGTCTCAAAGATTTTAATAAGGCTTATGAATTATGTACTACAGACGACTCGCTTAAATTTGAAATTTTAATTAACCGCAGCGGGGTTAGTCACCATGTAAATAAAATAGAAAATGCCATTGCAGATTGCAGGGAAGCTTTAATAATAAGGCCAGACAATTTGGATGCTTTGAATAATTTATCGGCCACCTTATTTGACGACGACCAATTTGACGAAGCAGAAAAAATCTTGTTAGGCATTAAAGAAAAGAATCCTAAATACATTGGTGCGTATGTAAATTTAGGATACCAAAACCAGAAACGTGAACGCTATGCATTTGCCGAAAAATACCTCTTAGAAGGATTAGCCTTAGAGCCCAATGAGCCTTATGTATTAAACAATTTGGGCTATGCGCAATTTAAATTGGGCAAAACAGAAGAAGCTTTAAAAAACATTAATAAATCTTTGAAGTTCTTCCCAACCAATGCCTATGCCTACAGAAATTTGGCACTCATTTATTTGTCGCAAAACCAAAAAGAAAAAGCTTGCGAAGCCATTCAAAAGGCCTTGTCGTTTAGTTTCACAGATTTGTATGGCGATGAAGTAAAGGATTTGAAGAAACAAAATTGTTTGTAATTCGCCCTGCTTTTCTGTTCCGCACTTTTATGTACCTTTGAGGTTTATGTCGAGCAACCAATACCATTTAGGAGATACCATTTGTGCCATTGCAACAGCTGCAGGTATAGGAGCCATAGGCGTTTTGCGCGTAAGTGGCCCAAATGCCATCAGTTTGGTTAACCAATTATTTGTTGGTTCGAACCTAGAAAAAGTTGCCAGCCATACCCTCCATTTTGGTAAAATTATGGACGGAGCCAATACGGTGGATGAAGTTTTAGCCAGTGTTTTTGTTGCTCCAAAAAGCTATACCGGCGAGCATACCATAGAGTTAAGTTGCCATGGATCGCCTTATATCCAACAAAGAATTTTAGAACTCTTGGTAAGCCAAGGAGCCCGTTTGGCAAAGCCTGGCGAGTTTACTCTAAGGGCATTTCTAAACAAAAAATTAGATTTAACGCAAGCCGAGGCGGTGGCAGATTTAATTGCATCGCATTCTGAGATGAGTCATAAAACTGCCATGAACCAAATGCGTGGTGGATTTTCAAAAGAGATTGCGCAAGTAAAAGAACGCTTGGTAAATTTTGCTTCGCTTATAGAACTGGAATTAGATTTTAGTGAAGAAGATGTAGAGTTTGCCAGCCGACCAGCATTGCGCGAATTGGTGCAAAAAATTCTCACCCTGATACAGGGACTCACCGAAACCTTTAAGATGGGAAATGCCATTAAAAACGGCGTTCCTACGGTAATAGTAGGCAAACCCAATGCCGGTAAATCTACCTTGTTAAATGCTTTGGTTAAAGACGACAGGGCCATTGTGAGTTCCATAGCAGGTACCACAAGAGATACCATTGAAGAGGCATTTGTAATAGAAGGAATTTTATATAGGTTAATAGATACTGCAGGCATTCGTGCACATACCGAAGATGTTATTGAGAGCATAGGAATAGAAAAAACCCACGAGAAAATAAAGCAGGCAAGCATTGTATTGTATTTGTTTGATGCCTTAGAAACCACGGCTGCAGCCCTAGAAGAAGAAATTGCCAAACTCAGTTTAGAAGGCAGTGTATTGGTTCCTATTGCCAACAAAATAGATTTAGCAGTTGGTCAAAATTTGGCAGAAAAGTTTTCGGGTCGAACCGATATTTTGTATTTATCCAGCAAAGAGCAAAGTGGCTTGCAGGAATTGCACCATAGGTTAAGGGAAATAGTTTTAAAAGACCAAGGAGCCAACGATGTAATCATTAGCAACGTTCGCCATTACCAATCGCTGATGCACGCCGCAGAATCGCTGCAAAACGTTTTAAACAGCATGGAAATTGGCCGCAGCGGCGAACTCCTTGCTTTTGATATTCGCAAATCCATTCACCACCTCGCCGAAATCATTGGCGAAGTTTCAACAGACGACTTGCTAGAGAATATTTTTAGTAAGTTTTGTATCGGAAAGTAAACTCTACTTATCAATTTTGATTCCATATAAAGAATAACTACTGAGATTTCTAATTAGTACAATAATGGCATAATAAAAAATTTTATAACGTGTCATAAAAAGGATAAATAATGTTATATTTGCGCTTTATAAGACACATTATATGAAAACAGCGCCGGCAATATTACCTAAAAACCTCAAGATTTTAAATGTATTAGGAGAGCAAATTCAACTTGCGCGACTGCGCAGAAAGTTTAGTGCAGAGCAAGTTGCAGAACGAGCAGGCATAAGCAGAAAAACAGTTTACAATATCGAACAGGGAATTCCTACTGTTGCTATTGGAAGCTACTTGCAAGTGTTATTTGTGCTCGGCTTAGAGAAAGACCTTTCTATGGTAGCAGCAACTGACCCATTGGGCAGAAAATTGCAGGATGCCGGAATTACAACAGCAAAGCGTGCCCCTAAAAAATCGAATAAACTATGAAGAAGAACGAAACTATCATATGGGTTTATGCCGATTGGGAACCTATGGAAGCACCTCAATTAATGGGAATGCTCAATGCACAACGTTTAAGGGGCAAGGAGATTTTTTCATTTGAATATCATGAGGCTTGGCTCAGTGCCAAGCAACCTATCTTGCATTTAGACCCTAATCTCGGACTTTACAAGGGGAAACAATATTTGCCTGAAGGAAAAAATAATTTTGGGGTGTTCCTGGATTCAGCGCCTGACCGTTGGGGAAGATTATTAATGCGGAGAAGAGAAGCTTGGCAAGCTAAGTTGGAAAGCCGTGAAGAAAAAACACTTTTTGAAAGCGATTATTTATTAGGCGTTTTTGACGGTCATCGAATGGGAGGACTACGATTTAAGTTGGAACAGGAGGGCGAATTTATGAACAACCAAAAGAAAATGTCAACGCCTCCCTGGACATCGCTTCGAGAATTGGAATATGCGAGTTTGCAATTAGAAAAAGATGATGCCATTAAAGACCCGGAATATACTAAGTGGTTGAATATGCTTATTGACCCAGGTTCTTCATTGGGCGGCGCAAGACCTAAAGCCAGTGTAATGGATGAAAAGGGCAATCTTTGGATTGCAAAATTTCCAAGTGCTAAAGATGATAAAAACACCGGAGCTTGGGAAATGGTATTGCATCAATTGGCTAAAGCTTGTGGTATTCATGTACCTGATGCAAGGCTACTTCAATTTTCCGG
>CAIYNF010000010.1 GCA_903927505.1 uncultured Bacteroidota bacterium
CCCCAAAGATGATATAGATGGGAGCATGGTATGGAAAGTATTTTGGCAAGAAAATGATATTGAACGAATAATGACTTATTGTCAAAAAGATGTGGTAACAGTGGCGCAACTCATGCTTAAATTTAGAAATGAAGCCATGCTTACAGACGACCAAATTATTTTAATACCTTAATTTTTTTCGTTCAATTTTGCCATTAAATTGGCTACAATGCCACTCCAGCTGTAAGTTTCAAAAAAGGCTGTTGGTAAATTTCTGTTTGGGTTTTCAAGTGATTGGTCCATTAAATCAACAAAGGCTTTCCAATTTCCGTCTGCTGCAATGCGTAGGTTCGAACCACAAACGGAAGGTTCTATGCCTTCTGCGCCTGTTTTGGTGGAGATAACTATTTGTCCCCTGCCCAAGGTGTCAATGGCTTTTGTTTTAACGCCACCGCCGCTTAAAATTGGGTTTACCATTAAGCTGGCACCATCAATGTAGGTTTCAATATCTTCTACAAATCCTAAGTATTGAATATTGCTTTTATTTTGAATTTTTTCTTGAATAGTTAGTGGCAGGTTTTTACCACAAATTAAAAAGCAAAAATCATTGTTACGAGCGCCTTCCATTAATGGAAGTATTTCATCCAGTATAAAATTTACGGCTTCGTAATTGGGGAAATAATTGAGTGTGGCAAAAAATAAAATAAGGTGTTGGTTCGAACCAATACCATGTCTGTTTAAAAGAATTTCTCTTGCATTTTGAACCTTTTCTGGCAATTGATTTTGAGGAATGCCATAAGGGCTAAGCAATGTTTGCTGTGGCTTTAAATCAAATTCATTAATGGCTTTGGCTTGGTCTACATCACTAACAAATACTACTAAGTTGACGCTTTTGTATACCATTTTTTCGTACATGTATAATAATGTCCACCATTGTTTGCCCATGCTTTTAAAACGCAAGTACTCGATATTGTTGCTACGTAAAAAAACTTTTTTACCAGTAAAAATTCTAATAAACGGAATCATCCACCCCATAAAAGGTTGGTCGAAAAAAACCGCCTCACTTTGGTGTTGTTTAATAAGTTTAATAACGCTTACCAATAGCAAAGGATTCATATACCGGCTTGCTTTAAAAGGCATGCCAAAGATGAGTTCAAAATCAAATTTGGTTTTGCTAACATCACTGTAGGGCTCAACGGTAAAAACCTTTAAGCGGTTTACCTTACCCATATAGCTTAAAATTTGCAAGGTAGAAATTTCACCACCTGTGGTAGCTGGTAAAAATGGATAAGATATGATTGCAAAAATATTCAAGCCAATTGGATTAATAAGCAAACAGAAGCTGCTTATTGAACAATTAATTTGGTCACAGAAGTTGCCCCAGCTTGGTCAAGCTTTACAAAATATGTTCCTTTACAAAGATTGCCAATTTGGGAAAAGTTGATTTCGATTTTATTAGCACCTTTTGCAAAGGTTTGGGTAAAGATAATTTTACCTTGAATATCAATGATGGATACCAATGCTTCTTCTTCGTTTGATTTTGTAATTTGAAGCACTTCCAAATTCGAAATTGGATTTGGGTACATAAATAATTGGCCATTTTGTTTGTTGGTCAATTCATTTACTGCAGATGGTAATTTATAACAAATAGTAAGTGCAGGCCATTTAGTAGAATCGGCATGGTCGCTATTGGCAAAAATTAAACTGCGGTATTTTGCTTCTGTTGCTAATTTCATCATTAAGCCAAAGCTATTGCTAGGGTTGGCTCTCATGTCTAAAATTAAAGGCAATACATTTATATTTAAGTAGTCTTGTGTTTGAGAGGTGCTCTGTGCCAAAGTAATTTCATTGGTAATACTTGTACTTGGTTGGTTATTCCAATTTACTGCGTTTTCTGTCCAGCTTGAAGTAATTCTTTGCAATATACAAGCATTAGAACCACTCAAACTAGAATGCAATTGGGTGTGATCTGAAGTTGTATTACAATATAAATCAAGAGAGGCACTTTCTATAGTTGCATTTGCTGGTATTGAATTGAGGTTAAAGTCAATTAAACCACGTGAAATAAATTCACCTCCACTTGTCCATGCAATGGCAGCAAAATTTGGATATGTTCCATAATTGTTGCTTGCTTGACCGCTATTAATCCAAGCATCTTTTCCATCAGCTGCATTTGGTTTAATTTTAATGCAGGTGTTGTTTCCAACAGTATACTCAATCACTAATTTAGGTCTTTTGGCTGCAGTTAAATGGTCGCTGTTGGCAAAAATTAAACTGCGGTATTTAGCTTCGGTTTCTAATTTTAACATTATACCAAAGCTGCTGCTTGGATTTGATTTTATGTCCTTTATTAAATTTAAAACATCAATATTTAAATAATCTTGGGTGTTAGATGTACTGGCAGGAAGTGTAACTTGGTTTACTGCACTGGTAGTTGGTTGGTTGTTCCAATTAACCGCATTTTCTGTCCAGCTGGAAGTTACCCTTTGCAAGAAACATGCATTAGAACCACTTAGTCCAGAGTGCAATTGTGTATGGTCTGAGGTAGTATTACAATATAAAGAAAGTTTGGCGCTGGTAATGGTTGCGTTGGCAGGAATACTTGATAAATCAAAGTCGATTAAACCACGTGAAATAAATTCGCCACCACTGGTCCAAGCAATAGCTGCAAAATTTGGATAATCGCCATAATTATTAGTGGCTTGACCACTATTTATCCATGCATCTTTGCCTTGGCTAGCATCTGGTTGTAGCGTTATGCTTGTTTGTGCAAAACCGAAATTCATACCCAAGGTAAGGGCAAATAAAACAGCGTATTTCATATTTTTTTATTTATAAGTTTCAATAATAATTCTATCTCCAGCCACTTTAAACCACTTATTTAAATAGTAGTTTATAAATTGGAAAACCACTTTAAAAGCATTTTCAAAGAAGTTACCTCTAAGGGTAATTGTGCTAGGAGGTTTTACCTCTTCGGTGATTATTGTTTTAGAAAATCCACAATGCGCAAACATTTTTGTAGCTGTTTTTGCATTAAATTCCGTAAGGTGATAGGGTGGGATATACATGGTTTTTTGCGAACCAATTAATTTATAAATACCAAATGCAATTTTACTGGAAATTAAATTGAGGGTACCAGGCAATTGGATCAAAGCCACACCACCTGGCTTTAATATTTTATGGGTTAAACGCATGGCATCTGTTGGGTCGGTAAAATGTTCCAACACATCACCCATCAAAATTACATCAAAATGGTTTTCTGGAAGCGCTGCATTGAGCAGGTTCATGGCATAAGGTTTGTTTACTATTTCGATGCCAAAATTCTTTTGGCCATATTCTGCTGCAAAGCTTGATAATTCAATGCCTTTAACCTGGTAGCCGTTCTGTTTAAGTACATATAAGAAATTACCGGTAGCGCAACCTACATCCAAAATATTACCTGTTTTGCAATATTTCTGAATAACTTTTAATCCGTCTTTATAATCACCTGAAGAAAGAATATCCAAATAAGAAACCTCCATATGGTGGGTTTGTTTATCGCTGCCTGCAAAATAATCCTCGGCGTACATTTCGTCTATTTCCTGGTCACTTGGTCGTGGCCAAATTGAAACCAACTCACATTGGTTACATTTTACGCCCCATAAAAATCTTTCTTTAAAAGCATAGCGAAACGGGATGGTATGACCATTTTTACCACCACATAAATTGCATTCAAAATTAACCTTCATTCCTTTTCAATTTGAACAAAAATATAATAAAAAAGCCATTTGCAAAGTATTTGCGCCTAAATAAATAGATTTAATAAAGCTTAAAACAATTGATTTTGCTTCTGTTTTAAAAGGTAATTTAGGGTACTTACTTTTAAAATTATACTTTTGAATCATGAAAACGCTTCAAATTCACGATAAAACCTTTCGTATTTTCATAGATGAAACTACCATATTAGAAAGGGTAAATGCCCTTGCAAATAGAATTGAAGCCGATTACAGCGAAGAGCCGCCTTTGTTTATCGCAGTGCTCAACGGCTCATTTATTTTTGCTGCAGATTTATTAAAACGTGTTCAAATTCCCTGTGAAATTCAATTTGTAAAAGTGAGCAGTTACCATGGAACGCAAAGTACAGGCAAGGTGCAACAAGTGCTTGGCTTATCACAAAGCATTCAAAATAGGAAAGTAATTATTATAGAAGATATTATAGATTCTGGCTTAACCATTGATTTTTTGCAAAGAGAATTGCAATTGCAAAATCCAGCGTCTATTGCTATTTGCAGTTTATTGCTAAAACCAAATGCACTCAAAGTCCCTTTGGAAGTTGGCTATGTGGGCTTTGAGGTAGAAAACCATTTTTTAGTGGGTTATGGTTTAGACTATGATGGATTTGGTAGAAACTTGCCGCATTTGTATCAAGTAACAGAATAATGCGCATAAAAAAAGCAAGGCCAAAGGCCTTGCTTTTTTTATATGTGAATAAAGAATTAATCTTTGTTTTCTTCTTTCGTTTCTTCAGCAATTTCTGCTGTAGGTTCTATTTCTATTGGCGCAACAACAGCGGCTGGCGCTTCTATAACTTTAGCAACAGGTTTCACTTTTTCTGGAATATCAAATCTTACCTTAACGGCATTTGCACCCTTATGGTTCATTTCTATTTCAAAGGAAACTTTATCGCCTTCTTTCACTTGGTCTATTAAACCATTGATATGAACAAATACACCATTTTGATTTTTTGCATCTTTAATAAATCCATATCCTTTTGATTCATTAAAAAAGGTCACCACACCTTTACGCAAAACTTCTTCTGGTTCAGCTGGTGCCTGACGACCAACACCAATGTTCACGTCTTCAGCATTAATTACTTTTCTTTTCTTAGGATCGGGAGGAGTAGAAGTTAGGTTTCCGTTTTCATCTACATAAGCAAACATTTCTTCCAATTCCAAACCTTTTTGCGAGTTGGCTTTACGTTCTGCTTTCTTTTCTTCCTTTTCTCTTCTCTTCTTAAGCTTTAATTTTTCTTTTTCTTTCTTGCTGAATGTTTCTTGTGATTTAGCCATTATTTGGTATTAATTGTTTGTGCACCTTGGTTTTCAGTGCTTAGGCTTTTGGTGTAAGATTTAGCAATTGAAAAGAAATTAGCAGCGCAAAGGTATGTTTATTATTTGAGATTACACGTTTTTGTCTGTTTTTCACTTAATTGCTTGCAATTATTTAGAACAGAATCCATTTTTATGAAAAATATTTCATTGCTTTTTTTGCTTGTTTTCTTTGCTGCTTGCAGCAGTTTTCAACCTCAAAAAACAAAATTGGGTTATGGCCGCATGAGCTTTCAAGAAATGAGTCATGGCGCTTATCAAATACATAGCAGGGATACTATTGCCGATCCAAACTCTCCGAGCGGCAACCATAACATTGTAAGTGGCATTACCCTCTTGCAAGAAACTGATACTATTATTGGGAAAGTTGGCAATGCATTAGGCGTGGTATATAGGTTCGAAACGGATGTGCCTAAAAATATTGAATTGGTGAAAGTGTGGAATTTTCCGGGTGAAATGACCAATGAAACTGGCGAACACTTTAACCGAGTGGAACGCTTGGATCGGATCAATACCAATTCTGAAACCTATACCACGTATATTTTTGAAAAGGAATTTGAAATTGTACCTGGTCCTTGGCGCTTGCGGTTTTTCTACAAAGACGCTGTTATATACGACCATACCTTTATTGTGGTGAAGCCAAATTAAGGGAAGCAATTGTACTTAAATTGTTTTTCATTTAAAAATCATTGGCAGTTCAAAAACTTTCCTTTTTATTCGCAGCATCAAAAAACAACCATGTTAAATCTAGTTTTATTCGGACCTCCAGGTGCAGGCAAAGGCACTCAATCGGCCAAACTAATTGAAAAATACCATTTGGTGCATCTTTCTACTGGCGATATTTTTAGAGCCAATATCAAAGGTGGAACAGAATTAGGGGTATTGGCTAAAAGTTATATTGATCAAGGACAATTGGTGCCAGATGAAGTTACTATTGGCATGTTGGCTTCTGAGGTAAATAAACAGGTGGATCCAAAAGGATTTATTTTTGATGGATTTCCGCGTACTTCTGCGCAGGCAGCTGCTTTAGATGCGCTTTTAACAGAAAAAAATACCAGCATTACCATGATGTTGGCGCTAGAGGTAGAAGAGGAAGAATTGCGCAAGCGTTTGTTGTTAAGGGGCGCAGATAGTGGTCGTGCCGACGACCAAGACCCAGCCGTTATTCAAAAAAGAATAGATGTTTATAATGCAGAAACCATGCCTGTAAAAACCTATTATTCTGAACAAAATAAATACAAAGGAATTGAAGGTATTGGCGAGATTGAAACTATTTTTAATGCCCTTTGCGCTGAAATAGAAAAAGCATAATACACCTTAAATTTTTTATCCAAGCCCATAAAGATTATCTTTGTGGGCTTTTTTATGTTCGGGCGCAATGGCTCGACCACAATTCAAATACTTATGGCTGAATCAAATTTTGTAGATTATGTGAAAATCTGTTGCCGCAGTGGCAAGGGAGGCGCAGGATGTATGCACTTCTTAAGAGACAAACATACCGCTAAAGGCGGGCCAGATGGTGGCGATGGAGGGCATGGCGGAAATATTATCCTTCAAGGCAATTCTAATTTGTGGACTTTGCTTCACTTAAAATACCGCAAGCATGTAATAGCTGTTCCAGGTGGAAATGGTGAAAGTGGATTGCGTAAAGGTAAAGACGGTAAAAATGAAATTGTGGAAGTGCCATTGGGAACTGTGGCCAAAGATGCCGAAACAGGTGAGGTATTGTTTGAAGTAACCAAACACGGCGAAAAACATGTTTTGTCGGCAGGGGGTAGAGGTGGTTTAGGAAATTACCATTTTAAAACAGCCGTAAACCAAGCCCCAACGCATTCCCAGCCGGGAGAGTCGGGAAAAGAAGAATGGCGAATTTTAGAATTAAAAATATTGGCGGATGTAGGTTTGGTTGGATTTCCGAATGCAGGAAAATCTACTTTGTTATCTGTGGTTACTGCTGCTAAACCAGAAATTGCTGCTTATCCATTTACTACTTTGGTGCCTAATTTAGGTATTGTAGAATACCGCGATTACAAATCTTTTGTAATGGCAGATATACCAGGAATTATTGAAGGTGCGCATGAAGGCAAAGGGCTTGGAACCCGCTTCTTGCGTCATATTGAGAGAAATGCTACTTTGTTGTTTTTGGTGCCAGCAACCAGCGAAAACATCAAAGAAGAATACAATATTTTGTTGCGCGAATTAAAATTGCACAACAAAGAATTATCTGCAAAAAGTAGAATTTTAGCCATCACCAAATGTGATTTGGTAGATGATGCAGCGCTAAAAGATATTAAGAAAAAACTACCACGCGTACCGCATGTTTTTATCAGTTCTGCTGCCCAAAAAGGCTTGGAAGAATTAAAAGACAAGTTGTGGGATATGATTAACAAAGACCTCGAATAAGTTTAGGACTTACACTCCTCAAATATTCCGTTTTGTTTGTCTTTTCTGCAGTTGTCCCAATGGAAATAACGGCCATTCATGGCTACGTATACGCCGGGAGTTAAGGTTTGGGCAAAGGCCAAGGCGCCTCCTAAATTAAATAAGCCATCGCTCGAACCAAATTTATAAGGAATCATGGCACCCGTTAAAATAATGGTTTTTTGAATTTCCTCTTTTGCTAAATAGGCTGCCGTCTCCGTCATGGTATCTGTGCCATGGGTAATCACAATTCTATTTTCCTCACATTGCTTGCAATTATCTGCAATAAGTGCGCGATCGGTATCGGTCATTTCTAAGCTATCAATGAGCATTAAGGTTCTAATGTTCAGGTCGAGCCTACTTCTGCCCAGCTTTAATATTTCTTGGATATGGGTGTCCTTAAAGAACAATTGACCGTTTAATTCGTTGTATTCTTTATCAAAAGTTCCACCTGTTACAAATAATCTAATATCCATGGTATATTATTTTCTTCAAAGAAACACTTTAAGGTCAAAGGAATCAAACGCTTTGTCACCTTTTTTTTTGATGAGTAAAATCATTTCTTTTTTTTGCTTGAATATCATAGTTTCGCTTCTCAATTAGGGTGAAGCCCTTTGAAAAATTCCACACAATGACAGACACAACAGATAAAGAATTAGAATCGGTAGTCATTCGTTTCGCCGGAGACTCCGGTGATGGTATGCAATTAACCGGTACGCAGTTTACCAATGCAACTGCCTTACATGGTAACGACCTTGCAACTTTTCCTGATTTCCCTGCAGAAATACGGGCCCCTTTAGGGACATTAGCAGGCGTATCTGGGTTTCAAATTCATTTTGGTTCGACCCAAATTAATACACCTGGAGATAATTCAGATGTTTTGGTTGCAATGAATGTAGCTGCTTTAAAGGTGAATATTAAAAACCTTAAAAAAGGCGGTGTAATTATTGCAAACGTAGATGGTTTTGATAGCAAAAACATGCGTTTGGCCAATGTGCCAGAAGACCAGAATCCATTAACAGATGGTTCTTTGTCTGAATACGATTTAAAAACAATTGATGTAACCAAAATTACCCGTGCAGCACTTGCCGATAGTGGCATGACTACTAAGGAAATTGACCGTTGCAAAAACATGTTTGTATTGGGTTTGGTATATTGGATGTACCACCGCCCAATAGATTCAACCATGGAATTCTTACGTGCCAAATTCAAAAAGAATGAAGCGGTTATGAATGCCAATATTAAAGTATTGAATGCGGGTTGGAATTACGGTGAAACCACCGAAATGTTTGCCAACAGGTATACCGTTGCGCCAGCTAAAATGGAAGCAGGTATTTACCGCAGTATCATGGGTAACCAAGCTGCAGCTTATGGTTTAATTGCTGCTTCAGTAAAATCTGGTTTGCCATTGTTCTACGGTACTTATCCTATTACACCAGCTACAGATATCTTGCACGATTTATCTAAATACAAAAATTTCGATATCAAAACGTACCAAGCAGAAGATGAAATTGCAGGTATCTGCGCTGCTATTGGAGCTGCTTTTGGCGGTCACTTGGCGGTAACGGGTTCTTCTGGTCCTGGTATTGCCTTAAAAGGTGAAGCCATTGGTTTGGCTACCATGTTGGAATTGCCTTTGGTAATTGTAAATATTCAAAGAGCTGGTCCAAGTACAGGTTTACCAACCAAAACAGAGCAAGCAGATTTAATGCAAGCCATGTATGGCAGAAATGGAGAGTGTCCTGTTATTATTCTTGCAGCACAATCTCCTTCAGATTGCTTTACATTGGCATTTGAAGCATGTAAGTTGGCTTTACACCACATGATTCCAGTGTTCTTCTTAAGTGATGGTTATATTGCCAATGGTGCAGAGCCTTGGAAATTTCCAAATGCAGCAGATTTACCTGAAATTCCTGTTTCATTTGCCCCCGCTAGAAATGCAGAAGATGCTAAGTTTATGCCTTACGAAAGAGACGAAAAATTAAGCAGACCTTGGGCTATTCCTGGTACAAAAGGATTGGAACACCGTATTGGTGGACTTGAAAAACAAAATATCACGGGTAATATTAGTTATGATGCAGCTAACCATGAATTAATGGTTCATTTGCGCCAAGAAAAAGTTGATAAGGTAGCAGATTTTATTCCAGAACAAACCATTGATTCTGGCGAAGAATCTGGTGATTTGCTCATTCTTGGATGGGGTGGAACTTATGGTGCATTAAGAACAGCAACCAGCATATTAATTGCAGAAGGATATAAAGTTTCTCATTCACATTTGAGATACATTAACCCATTCCCTAAAAATTTAGCTACCTTGTTGTCTAAATTTAAAACAGTAGTGGTGCCAGAATTAAACAATGGACAATTGGTTAAAATTATTCGTGATAAATATTTTATTGATGCAATTCCTTACAATAAAATTCAAGGACAACCTTTCATGAGTCATGAAGTAGTTAATAAAATCAAACAAATTTTAGATTAATCACAAATTCTGGTTTCAGAATAATAAAAAAATTATATGGCAGAAGTAATAGAAAAATTAACGTCTAAAGACTTTGCATCAGATCAAGAAGTGAGATGGTGTCCCGGTTGTGGCGATTATTCCATCTTGAAGCAAGTGCAAACGGTTATGCCTGATTTGGGCAGACCTAGAGAAGAATTTGTGTTCATCTCAGGTATTGGTTGTTCATCAAGGTTTCCATATTACATGGATACTTTTGGGATGCATTCAATACACGGTAGAGCAAATGCTATTGCTACCGGTTTAAAGGCTACCCGCCCAGATCTTTCTGTATGGGTAATCTCTGGTGATGGCGATTCCATGAGTATTGGTGGTAACCACTTTATTCATATGTTTAGAAGAAATCCTGATTTGAATTTGTTGGTATTCAACAATCAAATTTATGGCTTAACCAAAGGGCAATATTCACCCACTTCAGAAAAAGGAAAAGTAACCAAATCAACCCCAATGGGGTCTATTGATTATCCTTTTAATCCAATTGCTTTGAGCCTGGGTGCAGATGCTACCTTTGTTGCAAGAAGTATGGACAGAGATCCAAAACACTTGCAAGCAATGATTCGCAGAGCTTATGACCATAAAGGAACATCATTGGTAGAAATCTATCAAAATTGTAATGTGTTCAATGATGCTGCTTTCGAAATCTTTACTGAAAAGTCGAGCAAGAAAGAACAAGTGTTGATGATGGAACATGGCAAACCATTGATCTTTGGAGAAAACAATGATAAGGGTATCAAATTGGATGGTTTTAAACCAGTGATTGTAGAAGTAAACGAAAGTTCTATCAACGATCTTTGGATACATGATGAAACTGATTTGGTAAAAGCTACTATCCTTTCTAGGTTCTATGATGATCCTTCTACAGAAGGTCATTTCCCTAGACCATTTGGCGTGTTTTATGTAAATAACAACAAGGCTACATTCGACGAATTATTTAATGAACAAATTGCTTATGCCAAGGAAAAACAAGGCGCTGGCGATTTAGATAAATTAATTTCAGGTAAAGAAACTTGGGTTGTAAACTAAGTTGATTTTTCCTCCAATGAAAAGGCTGCAAAATTTATTTTGCAGCCTTTTTTTTACCTAAAATTTGATTAATTAAAGTAATTCAACCCTCTAAAGTTAGAATATTCAAAATCCTTTCAATATTTTTGATTTTCATATACCCAAATAATTAAAAATCGGATGAGAAATATATTGAAAACTGTTTTTATAGCCATACTCGTTTGTATTTCTGGAATTACCTACACCAATACTTCAGGACCTTCGGGAGGCTTAACCAATGCGCCCACTGAAGGAAATTGTACTTCTTGTCATAGTGGACTTGCCATATCCTCTGGAGCCGCATTTAACAACATTTCTTTAACGGGTATACCCGCAGGTGGTTACGTGCCAGGTACAAATTATACCCTTACTTTAGATGGCGGCATAGCAGCAACTGCTAAAAATGGTTTTCAAATTACAGCTTTAAATTCTTCCAATACCATGGCAGGATCGTTCACGGCAGGAACCGGTTCGCAAAGTATAATAAGCGGCGCTAGATCTTATCTTGGGCATACAAGCGCGGGTACAAGCAATAGTAGTTTTTCCTTTAACTGGACTGCGCCAAGCACCGCTGCCGGAATTATTACCTTTTATGTTTCCTATAATGCCAGCAATAACAATAACACAAATGCGGGCGACGCCATTTATGTTAAATCTTTTTCATTCAATGCAGGGAATTTACCTTCTGCTAGTATAACTGGGCCTGCTAATAACGCAGTTTTCTGTTTAGGTGATACTGTAAAGTTTACCGGTACTGCTACCAATAATCCTACTTCATATAACTGGCAGTTTTTAGGAAATTTACCTACTTCGTCTACACTTCAAAATCCTGCCATAGTATTTACACAAGCGGGTTTTACTACTGTTCGTTTAACAGCCAGCAATGCAGGTGGTACTTCTCCAATAACAAGTGTCATCATTCAAGTAGTAGCTAAACCTACTGCTACAATAAGTGTTTCGCCTTCACAGGTGGTTTGTGGTAATGATTCTGTTACATTAAGCGCCAACACAGGAACAGGTTTGAGTTATTTATGGTCGCCCGGAAATATGACCACGCCAAGCGTTAAAATTGGTTCGGCCGGAACCTACTCGGTAAAAGTTACCAATAGTGCGGGTTGTTTTAAGATGAGTAACAGCGTAAGTACCACTTATACCAGTAAACCAATTATGCTTATTCAAACCAATACCGATACCATTTGTGAAAAAGACTCGCTCATTTTTGGCGGAAGCTTTGGGTTTAATTTATACCGGTTTTTTATAGATGGGGTGCAGGTTGATTCAAGCAGTAATTCAAGCAAATGGATTAAGTTAAATGCAGGAACGCATGTGGTGGGTGTGAAAGGTTTTAATGGTTATTGTAACAGTGATTTAATTACCAAAAACATAATAGTTTATGCGCAAGATCCTGCACCAAGCATTGCTTGCGGCGCCAGTACAAGTTCTTCTATTGTTTTTACCTTAGGCAATAGTAATGCGCAATTGAGTTTAGATTCTGGCAATACTTGGATCAGCCCAAACAATGGTTTAAGCCATGTTATTAATGGTCTTGCCCCGAACCAAAGCAAAAATGCTTGGGTGAGGAGTGTAAGTAATTCTCCCTGCTTGTATTCGGTAATTGGTAATAAAACTTGTATTGCCAGCAGTTGCCAGCCAATTAGTATGCAATTGTTGTATCCTAAAAATATGTGTAGCAATGGCACTAATTATTTAATAAAGGTATTAAGCACCAATGCAGTAAATCCATATTACAAGTATTCACAGCCGCCTGTTGCGCCATTTGGTTTTACAAAAATTGATTCCTTTAGGTTGTCCACTTCAATTGGTCAAACCATTACCGTCTCCGTTATTGATTCGGCAAATGTAGGCTGTGGTGTTAGAGATTCTGTGATTAATATCCCAACTGTTACTGTTTTTTCGCCAAGTGTAATTAACCAGGCAAAATTAACTGTTTGTGGAAATGATACTTTTTCGTTTGATGTTAAACCATATGGAACCATTGAAGATATAGTAAAAATGTTGAGCAATACTGGAACAGAAATAGCGAGTAAAACTATTACACAAGGCTTGCATTTTGGTCCATTTTTGGCCAGTTTATTCGCAAGCAATAATCAATTTAGATTGGTGGCTTTAGATACAGCTTCTGGTTGCAGCAGTATGCCTGCCATTAAAACGGTAAAAATAAATGCACCAGCACAAGCCAAAATACAAGCATTTAAAGACAATTTAAACATAGAATTGCGTGATACCACTGCAGCCTCAGTTTCGCGGTCGTGGACATACGGCGATGGCAATAGCAATGCCAATACAGGCAGAACGCAGCTGCATACTTATACGAGCGCCGGTTCCTATAAGGTTGTTTTAAGTATTGTAGATGGAAATAATTGCAACAATTCAGATTCTATTACCCTC
>CAIYNF010000011.1 GCA_903927505.1 uncultured Bacteroidota bacterium
AATTCCTGTACGTTCTTGCTCTTTCTTTTGCAATTGCAGGAGGTAATCTTTTCCGCCAAAAGCAATTTTTCTGAGTTCATCTAAATTGGCATCAATGCCTTCTTTAATAATATTTCCTTTATTGGCAACAAGCGGCGGTTCTGGCATAAGCATGCTGTCTAGCTTGTCTATAACCCATTGGCAGGGATGTATTTGGTCTGCCAATAAATCTATAAGGGGATGCGCAAATTCTCGCAAATGGGTTTGAATGGGTGCCATCATTTTAAGCGACCTGTTTAATTGTTGCATTTCGCGCGGCCCAATTCTGCGCATGGCCAATTTAGAAATGAGACGCTCTAAATCGCCAACTTGCCCTAAAGTTTCAATTGTTTTTTTGCGTAATTTATTTTGCTGTTTGGCTTGGGCAACTACCGCAGTTCTTTCATTAATTAAAACCAAATCTTTAAGCGGCATTACCAACCAACGCTTAAGCATTCTGGCGCCCATGGGCGTTACGGTTTGATCCAAAATTTGGATCAATGAAACACCATTTTCATTGGAAGAACTGAGCAACTCTAAATTGCGAATGGTAAAGCGATCGAGCCAAACATATTTTTCTTCGTTTATGCGAGAAATACTTTGAATATGCCCTACTTGATCGTGATGGGTTTCGCTGAGGTAATGCAAACAAACACCTGCCGTAATAATACCTAATTGCAATTCTTGTATCCCAAAACCTTTGAGTGTTTGGGTTTGAAAATGCGCTAAGAGTTTATCGTAGGCAAAGCCATGTTGAAAAATCCATTCATCGAGGGTATAGGTATAGAATTTATCGCCAAAGCATTGTTTAAAATTGCTTAATTGCTTTTTAGAAACCAAAGTTTCGGAAGGCTTAAAACTCTGCAAAAGCTTATCTAAGTATGCAATTGGACCTTCAGTTACCATAAATTCGCCTGTAGAAATATCTAAGAAGGCAATGCCTCCTTTGTTTTCTTCGAGGTAAACAGCGGCCAAATAATTGTTGCTGCGGTGGTCTAAAATTTTATCGTTGTAACTAACGCCTGGAGTTATTAATTCTGTAACACCACGCTTTACAATTGTCTTGGTTAGCTTTGGATCTTCTAGTTGGTCGCAAATAGCAACTCTTTGTCCGGCTCGAACCAATTTTGGCAAATAGGTATCTAAGGAATGGTGCGGAAAGCCAGCTAATTCTATATGTGTGGCCGAACCATTGGCGCGTTTGGTTAAAACAATACCCAATATTTGGGAAGCCTTTACGGCATCTTCACCAAAAGTTTCATAGAAATCGCCCACCCTAAATAGGAGAATTGCACCTGGATATTTGGTTTTAATTTCCAGGTATTGTTTCATCAGTGGGGTTTCGCTCCCCTCCACCTTTTTTGCCATTGCCCGCAAGATAATTAATAATTGAAAAATGCCAACGGACAGTTATCCCATTTCATCCACACCTAAAAGGCACGACATTGCGCTTAGGCTTTAGCGAATTTTCGCTTAAAAAACGGGTAGGTAAATACTGCCACCAAAAGCACTGAAGCCCCAAGGTAAAAGCCCCCGCTCATAATTTCACTGTCGCCAAAAATGAGCAATGAAAACACCACCCCATAAATTGGCTCAAGGTTATTGGTAATAATAACGGTGAGTGGATCTATTTTCTTCAAAATTTCTACGCTGAGGGTAAATGCCAAAGTAGTACAAGCCAAGCTTAAAATTAACAAGTACAACAAATCACTTGATTTAGGAATTGGAATTTGGGTAAGTTCTCCATCTAAAAACTGCAATACCACAATGGTAATTAAGGCTCCTACAAATTCGTAGAACGTGATTTTACCTGCTTCGTAATGTTGAATTAATTTACCATTGTAAATGCCAAACAAAGCAGCAGTAAGTGCGGCCAAAACACCTAAAAGGATTCCAAAGGCATAAAATTTTTCAAACTGTAGAATCACTAATAAACCAGCAACAATTATTAATCCGTATAGGGCATCGCCCCAAAAGAATTTCTTTTTAAGCAAAATGGGTTGCAGCACACTGGCAAACAAAGTAATGGTGCTAAAACCTGCTAAGGCAATAGACACATTGGCTACTTTAATGGCATGGTAAAAGAAAAACCAATGCAAACCAACAATTACACCCCAGCCCCCTAGGATCATAAAATCTCGGAGAGAAACACGAATGGAACTACCTTTAAAACGCAAATAAATATATAAACTGGCAGCAGAAAACACCAAACGCCAAAAAACCAAATCAAGCGCTTCGAGTGAAATTAATTTACCCAATACAGGTGTAAAGCCCCAGAGTAAAATGATAAAATGTAATAATAGATAATTATTGACTTTGAAGATTTTTTTCATCCTTATTTTGGGGCACGTTTAAGGAGAAAAAGGGCAATAAAGAAAAACAAAACAGGTGGTATCCAAACGGCAATCCAAGCTGGCATGCTTCCTCTATTTCCTGCTGTATTAAAGATTTGGATCAACAATAAATACGTGAAGGTTAAGGCAATTCCAAGGGCTAAATGCATACCTACACCTCCCCTGCTTTTTCCGCTAGAAACGGCAACTGCCAAAAGTGTGAGCACAAAAAATGCCACTGGAATTACGGTACGTTTATACAATTCAACCTTATAAATATTTACGTGTGGATTACCCTTATCTGTTTCTTTTCTAATATAGCTGGTGAGCTCTGGATTGGTCATGGAAGAAACCACCTTGGTTTTCTCAAAAAACTCATCTGGTTTTAAGCTCAGGCTGGTATCCATTTGCGCGCCTTTGTAAATAAATTCCCTATTGCCTGCAAATACCCTGCGGGTATAGCCTTCCATGGTCCAGCATTGTTTGGTTCGGTTCCATAATAAACGACTGGCATAAATTCTATCTACTAATTTTCCGTTGGAGAAACTTTCCAAATTAAAATTAAAGCCAGAGCTATCAATATAGTTAAATGATTCCATGTGTATCAAATTGGAATCGTTGAGCATATTGTAAATATTGTTGTTTTGGGTTTGTTTGCTTTCATGAATCCAATTGTCTTCAAAGGCCAAACGGTATTTATCGCAGATGGGCAAAAATTGCGTATTGAGCACTATAAAAATTACAAACAACATGCTTGCCCCAATTAAGTATGGACGTAAAAATCTTTTATACGAAAGGCCGCTATTGAGGATGGCAATTATTTCGGTATTCTGCGCAAGTTTACTGTTAAAAAACAAGGTAGATAAGAAAATAAAAACCGAACTGAACAAACCCATAAAATAGGGAATGAAGTAAATATAGTAATCGAAAATGAGTACCGACAGTGGTGGCTTACGCTTTATAAAATCGTCCATTTTCTCACTGATATCAATGAAGATGGCAATGAAGGTAAAAAGCAGCACAGAATAGAAGAAGGTTTGTAAATACTTCTTTATAATATACCTATCAAGGATTCCTATGCCTAACTTTTCAAACATCTTTTTTAATATGCAATAATACGGCCAAACAATACTTATAATTTGGTCATAACAACAGGTAAGATTTGTTTTTTCCATTCACTGAAATCGCCTGCAATGATGTGCGCGCGGGCTTCTGTGATGAGCCACAAATAAAAGCTTAAATTTTGAATACTTGCAATGGTGGCTCCCAACATCTCATTGCATTTAATTAAGTGCTTCACATAGGCCTTAGAATATTCGGGCGTAAACACATCATCCAATGGCGAATAATCAAATTTCCATTTTTCGTTTTTAATATTGATGATCCCTTTTGAGGTAAACAAATTACCATGTCGTGCATTGCGCGTTGGCAGCACACAATCAAACATATCTATGCCCAAGGAAATGCATTCTAAAATATTTTCAGGGGTACCTACACCCATGAGGTAACGCGGTTTATCTGCAGGTAAATGTTCGCATACCAGTTCGGTCATTTCATACATTTGCTCGGCTGGCTCACCTACGCTAAGGCCTCCAATGGCATTGCCTGGCATATTTTGATCTGCAATAAATTTGGCCGAATCTGCACGTAAATCTTTGAAGGTACTGCCTTGAACTATTGGAAATAAATTCTGCTCAAAACCATACAATGGTTCTGTTTCATTGAAACGCGTGATGCAACGTTGTAGCCAACGGTGGGTAAGATTCATAGAATCTTTGGCATATTTATATTCGCTTGGGTAGGGCGGACATTCATCAAAGGCCATAAAAATATCTGCACCTATGGTTCTTTGAATATCGGTAGCAATTTCTGGGGAGAAGAAAATTTTGGATCCATCGAGGTGGGATCGAAACGAAACTCCCTCTTCTTTAATTTTACGAATTTCACTCAAGCTAAAAACTTGGTAGCCGCCGCTATCTGTGAGCATGGGTTTATCCCAATTAATAAATTTATGGATACCACCTGCTTTGTTTACTACTTCTAAACCCGGACGTAAAAAAACATGGTAAGTATTGGCAAGAATGATTTGTGCTTTTACACGATCTGCCAGGTCTGCTTGGCTTACTGATTTAACAGTTCCTTGCGTACCAACCGGCATAAAGATGGGAGTAAGTATTTGACCTCTTCCTGTTTCTATTATTCCAGCGCGGGCTTTGCTTTGGGGGTCTTGGTTAACTAAAGAAAATTTCATGTTTAATTTTTGCTAAGTAATTGAAACAAACCAATTACTCAAAATGAAATGAAAATTGTAAAAGTTGTGGTGCCAAACCATCAATTACATTGGTAAAAATATAGCCATCACGGTACATGCTATTACCAAATGAATTACAAATTTTTATTTCAGGAGAGAATTTAAAATACTCAAAATACATGTCCAAGCCAAAGCCTGCTTCCCATCCGTAAGTGAGTGGTACTAATGAAACCACAGGATTTTGCAATCCTCTATTTTTCTTGATGGTTGAGGCAAAATCGTAACTCATTCTACCACCTGCAATCACATATACACGCGTATTTTTACGACGCATAGATTTGTATTTTAGCAATAAACTTGCATCGCAATAAGCAGATTCTATTTTAACTTCTTTGCTTCCTGTTGGGAAGGTGTAAATTAAATTTCTTTGTACAAAAGAAATTACCGGCACCATTAAACGAAGGTCCCAATAATCACCTAAACGAATATTTGTAATGGCACCTAAGCCAATACCAGGAAAGGTTTTGGTAGCAATATTCCAAATGGTATCATTTTGGTAATTGTCTTTCATACCAATTACCATGCGCCCAGAATTGGAGGCAAGGGTAAAACCAAAATGAATAGGTTTATAATCGTATTGTTCTAGGTTGGGTTGCGCCCAAACGGAAACAGTACAAAGTACCAATCCTATTTGAAGGATTATTTGTCGGCAATATACAGCGAACAAGTTCCGAAAGTTAAGGGTTTAACAATGATATCTTTGTAGCCTGCATTGCGCAAGAAGCCTGCAAATTCTAAACCTTCAGGAAAGTGTTTTACACTTTCTGGTAAATAGGTATAGGCATTTTTACTGTTACTTACCAAGTTACCCATTAAAGGAAGGATATAGGTAAAATAGAAATTATAAATTTGCTTGAAGGGGAATGAGGCTGGTTTAGAAAACTCTAATACCACCAATCTTCCACCTGGTTTTAATACCCGGTTCATTTCCTTTAGGCCCACGGCCAGGTTTTGAAAATTTCTCACACCAAATGCAACGGT
>CAIYNF010000012.1 GCA_903927505.1 uncultured Bacteroidota bacterium
ACAATTGGTTTAATGGTATCTAAAATGGTAACTGTTGAAGTTCCGGTTTTTATATTTCCATTTACATCTGTTACAGTTATTGTTACAGTGTTTGAACCAACATTGCCGCAGTTGAAACTGGTTTTGCTCAATACAGAACTGGCAATACTGCAATTATCAGAACTACCATTATCAATATTTGATAACACAATGCTAGTATTTCCTGTGGCATCTAAATAACTGGTATAGTTTTTAGTAATTACATTTGGTTTTGTTGTATCGGCAACTGTAATTGTTGCAGTAGCTGAATCTTTATTTCCTACTAAATCTGTTACAACCAATCTAACACTGTTTGCACCAACATTGGTACAATTAAAGCTTGTTTTACTTAAAACTTTAGAACCAATAACGCAATTATCTGTACTTCCATTATCAACCTCAGTTGAGGTGATTGAAATATTTCCAGTTGCATCTAAATATTTAGTAATGTTTCTAACAACAACTATTGGTTTAGTAACATCTTCAACGGTTACTTTAATAGCTGCTGTAACATCAGCGGTACAAACTCCTGCACTTACTGTTCTTCTATACCAAACACTAGCAGGTAAAGAAGCAGGTGAATAATTCACGCCATTATTGGTTCCACTTGCCGCTGCAAATCCCGCAGTTGCACTGGTTGTACTACTTTCCCATAAATAGGTATAGGTACCGTTTCCGCCAATTGCAACACTTCCAGTTAAGGCCGTTGGAACTGTATTAGGGCAAATTGTTTGAATACCACTGATAGAGTTATTTGCAATTACTGGATTAACGGTTACCTGAATAGCACTGCTGGTTAATGCGGCACAAACACCCGCACTAATAGTTCTTCTATACCAGGTAGTGGTAGTTAATATTCCAGGACTATAATTAATAGTATTATTGGTTCCACTAGCTGCTACAAATCCAGCGCTTGCACTTGTGGTGCTGCTTTCCCAAGCGTATGTAAAGCTTCCATTTCCACCTGTAGGCGTTGTGCCGGTAATTGTAGTTGCTGAGGTTCCAGAACAAATAGTTTGAACACCAGTAAGGCTATTATTTGCAATTACTGGATTTACAGTTACACTATAATTTGTGGTAGTAGTTTTACAACCTGTAGCATTTACTGAATCACTTACAGATATAGTACCTGCTCCAGAAGTATTCCATAAAACAGTAACACTGCTTGTACCTGCTCCTGCAGTTAAGGTTCCCCCAGAAACATTCCAAACATAAGTTCTACCTGTATTGGATGGCGTAGAATAACTTGTACTTGTATTGATACAAACCAAATTAGATCCACTAATAACAGGAGTTGGGAAAGCATTAACCGTTACATTATAAGGTGATGTTGTAGTTTTACAACCACCTGCCAAAATAGAATCTGTAACCACTACAGAGCCTGCACCTAAGCTAGTCCATTGCACCGTAATTGAATTGGTACCAGCACCTGCTGTAATATTACCACCATTTACAACCCATATAAACGCACTACCAGAATTGGCAGGTGTAGTATAAGTAGCAGATAAATTTTGACAAATAGCCGAGACTCCTGTAATTACAGGGCTTGGGCTATTATTTACATTTACAGCAAAGACTGAAGTTGTAGTTTTACAACCAGTAATATTCACAGAATCTTTTAATGTAATTGTACCTACTCCAACGCCTGCCCAATTGATGCTTATACCAGCTGTACCCTGGCCACTTGCAATGGCCCCTCCAGTTACAGTCCACAAATATGTTCTACCTGCATTTGAACCAGAACTATATGAGGTTGATGAGTTAGCGCAAACTGTATTTGGACCAACAATTACAGGTGTTGGATTTGCGTTTTTAGTTACATTAAATAAAGTACTTGACACTTTACAACCCGTTACATTTACTGAATCACTTACAACCAGCGTTCCTACTCCTGCAGTTCCCCAAGTAACTGTAACATTAGTAGTTCCTTGGCCGGCAGCAATGCTACCTCCAGTTACAGTCCAGAAATAAGTTCTGCCAGCATTACTAGCTGTTGAGTAGCTACTGGTGCTATTTTCACAAACACTTGCCAAACCAATAACAGATGGCGTAGGATATGGATTCTTAACCACATTGAATGTAGCAGTTGTTACTTTACATCCTGTAGCATTTACTGAATCACTCACCACAACCGTTCCGGCTCCAGCGGCACCCCATGCAACTGTTATGGACGCTGTTCCTTGGCCTGAAGAAATACTTCCGCCAGAAACATTCCAAACATAAGTTCTTCCTGTATTTGTAGGCGTTGAATAGCTAGTACTATTATTTTCACAAATGGCACTTGCTCCAGTAATTGCTGGAGTTGGATAAGCATTTTTCACTACACCATAATTGGCAGTAGTTGTTCTACAACCTGTGCTTAAAATAGAATCTTTAACAGTTATTGTTCCTGATCCGGCTGCACCCCATAATACATTAATTGTATTGGTTGCTTGGCCACTTGTAATTGTACCGCCAGAAATACTCCATAAGTATGCTCTTCCGCTTGCGGATGGTGTAGTATAGCTTGTACTGTTATTTTCACAAATTGCACTTACTCCGCTTATTGCTGGAGTTGGATTTGGATTAATGGTTACATTATAATTTCCAGTTGTTGTTATACATCCAGTAGCATTGTTCGAATCAGAAACAAAAATAGTTCCGATTCCAGAAGCACCCCATGTTACAGAAACGCTATTGGTTCCTTGACCACTTGCAATTACTCCTCCAGCTACTGTCCACACATATGTTCTTCCAACATTGCTAGTAATAGAATAGGTAGCACTGTTATTGGCACAAATACTTGTTACTCCACTAATAACAGGAGTAGGATAGGCATTCTTAACCACATTATAAGTAGCTGTTGTTACTTTACATCCTGTAGCATTTACTGAATCACTCACCACAAGCGTTCCGGCTCCAGCGGCACCCCATGCAACAGTTATAGACGCTGTTCCTTGACCAGATGATATACTTCCGCCAGTAACACTCCAAACATAAGTTCTTCCTGTATTTGAAGGCGTTGAATAGGTTGTACTATTATTTTCACAAATTGCACTTGCTCCTGAAATTACTGGAGCTGGATAGGCATTTTTCACAACACTATAATCTGCAGTAGTAATCGAACAACCTGTGCTTAAAATAGAATCTCTAACACTGATTGTTCCTGCTCCGGCTGCACCCCATAATACATTAATTGCATTGGTAGCTTGGCCACTTGTAATTGTACCACCAGAAATACTCCATAAGTATGCTCTTCCGCTTGCGGATGGTGTACTATAACTTGTACTGTTATTTTCACAAATTGCACTTTCGCCACTTATTGTTGGCGTAGGATTTGGATTAATGGTAACACTTATAAGATCAGAAACTGCGGTACAAGTTGAATTATTCAATGAATCTTTTACAGCAATACTTCCGCTTCCGGCAGCACCCCATGCAATAGAAACACTTGCTGTACCTTGTCCGCTCGCTATTGTTCCACCAACAACTGTCCATAAATAAGTTCTATTGCTATTTGTAGGAACAGAATAATTAAGTGTTGCGTTTGCACATACTGCAACAGATCCACTTACAATTGGTAAACTAACACATTGGTTCGAACCGCTCACCAAACCAAAAGAGCTAAGAGCAGTTGAATTATCAATTGTATTATTTATTGAATTAACATTTGATGACGTAGAAACAGAATTCCATGTTCCTGAATTTGGCTTAACTGCTAAATTCAAGGCAGCTTCAGACGACATATTTCCAATCAATGCATCATCATAATCGAGTAATAATTTATAGGTGTAATTAGATCCACCTGTTGCCAACATATTTAAATAACTATTCAAATAAGTATAGTTTGGATTTGCCGATGGCGGATTAACACCAGAATAATATTTAACATCAACAGCACTTGGATAAGTTCCAGTTGCACCTAACCAAGTAATTTGAGCTACTTCGCGGTTTGCAAATAAAACACTTTGCATATTTCCTGTGCCAATAGAATTGCTTAGGGTACAAGAAGGTGGAGTTGTTGAAGTAGTAAATTCAAATGCGCCAATGTCTGTTCCATATCCAATAGTAGTTCCGCGTGTTGCATTATTAAAATCTGTAGCAGCTGGCCCAGCAATACCCTTGCCATTTAAATACCATGAAACTGCGTTGGCTGTTTGAACAGAAAGGTCACAGATACTTGGATTAACAAATAGGTTATCTGCATTTACTTGGTCCGAACCAACACCCGCTTGAGCACTATAAGACAACACATCTGACGAAGCAATTGATCTCCAACCAGCAATATCCTTATCTACCGAACCCCACAACGCAATGGTTGAACTATTAGCACTCACCAATAAATTGTATTTAGATGAATTTGGATTCCAGTTTGTACCGGTAACCACAGTAGGCACTGCCACTTGATTGGCAATTGCATAATGTTTGCCATTTCCACCAGTTCTATTATTAAAGAAAATATTATTCACCAAATTAGAAGGTGAAGTAACTTCTGTAGTTGAATTGGCTCCGCGTAAATAAGCATATGAAGGCAATGCACCTGAGCTGGCTACACCTGTAATAAATATTGAATTGTTTTGAGCAGTAATTGTAAATGAACCACTAAATTGTTGCCAAATACCTATAAATTCTGTATTGCTGGTTTGGTCCTTTCCTAAAACTATTTGGTTATTAACTATGCTTAAACCAACACCAGGTGTTGCCATATTTATTGCGGCTGCAACTGGCGGAGGATAATTACTTGTACTGGTAGAGGCATTTCGTAAATCATAAATTTTATTTCTAGAAATAAGGGGATTGGTTGCCGCACTTAAATACATTCCAGAAACAGTTGTTATGGCAGATCCTCCCGTATTTCCTGCTGTAAGTGAATAAATATTATTCTGACTTATAACAGCACCTGAAGGACTGGCAGATGAGTAATTTATACCAATTAATGCTTCCAAATTATTGGTACTTGTATTATTACTATTAGAGAAAATATTGTGAATATTGTTTCCTGTAATGGTTGCAATACTTGAATTCTGGAAACTTATACCAGAAACAGTATAATTCGCATTTAATGGCGCAACAATATTTGCAACCCTATTATTTGTTATTATAGTGTTTGGCGCAATGGTATATACTGTATTAACAATTATACCGTTAAAGGCACCACTTGAATTAAAATTAATACTAGTAGCCAAACTTGCATGACCAATGGTATTATTATTTAGAGTACAAATACCAGTTGCAATGTTTATTCCATTAAATGCAGTTGATGCGCCTGAATTAATATTAATACCTTGAATAGCATTTCCAGAAATATTTAACACATCCGTACTGTTGTTTACAATACCATTAAAGGTTCCTGCACCCAAACTTGTTATGCTATTAATATTGCTTGCATGACCAATTAAATTATTGGTTATATCAAACTTTCCAAAGTTTAAATTAATTCCATTGAAATTAGCGGTAGAACCACCATTTAAGCTAATATTTTGAATGGTATTGGCATTAACAATATTGCTTGCACTTGTACCCATATTTAAGGCAATACCTGTAAATGTTACGCCAGTAGATAAATTAATATAAGGTGTTCCACCGCAGTTTGCAGCAGAACCACCAATATAATTTGAACTGATATTATTTCCATTTGAAAAAATACCAGGCAAAATATTAATTGCCGTTTGCGTGCCTGATGTTGTAGGTACACTTAAGTTATTGTAAAAACTATTTCCTGTTATTGTCCATGCGTTTCCATTTATCACATCCAACAATAAACCGGCAGTTTGGAAATTTAGTATTTCATTACCCGTAAATACATTGTTTGAATTCAAAGCAGTGATGGTACTATTAGAATAAATACCATTAGTAGCAATTCCATTTGGCAAAATCTGTGTTTGGTCGTTTCTAATAATACATCCAGAAATGGTATCAGTTGAATTACCTAATAAACCATTTGAAATACCCAATTGAACCACACCAGAAGTTGAAGCACTTGCCGCTCCTTCAATATTTAAATTATTTAATTTACAGCCGGTAGCATCATTTTGCAATAGAATTGTTGCCACGCCTGTTGAGCTATTACGTATGCGTAATTTTTTGTCGGTTGATACCCCTGTAACAGCTGGAACTCCAGTAATTTTAACCCTGTCAGCTCCGTTTAAAATTATTAATCCAAACAGTGAACCAGATCCACTTAACACTCTTTCTGTAGCAGTTAAACTATCTGGACAAATGGTAACAGAATAATTACCTACTCCATTTTCACCTATTTGGTTCAAGGCAATAAAGCCTGGCTCTGTAATATTTGAAGTAATTCGAACCTCAATATTACCTGCAATACTTCTATTATTTAATAATTCAAAAACACCTCCCACACCTGTTAAGCTCGGATACGCTTGTCCAACTCCAGCATAAATAACAGTATTAGCAGGTAAACTTGGGAATATTTGATAATATCCTACATTTCTTGGGTGAGCTAAAACAGTATTCACATCTGTTGCCACCGCAAATGCTGTGTTAGAAATAATATTACCCGAATTGTCTTGTGCCAATACATAATAGAAAATAGTATCATTTGAGGCAACCCCTCCACTTATTAAACTATAATCCATATTAAAACTAAATGTGGCATTGCTGGCAACTCCAGTATAGGATGCTGCTGCCACACTTACATAAGTTCCATTAGCACCTTTTTTATAGTATACTTTTGGTGCATAAGTACCTGTTAAAGGTACACCGTTTGCATCTTGAATTAACACGCCTGTAAAGGCTCTTGGACCAACATTATCACCTGTATTTCCTAAAGCTGTATAAGTGATTGTTGGTGTGAAAATATCAGGACTGGCAGTATTGTTACCACCACTTGCACCAATATCAGATGGTGTATTAGAGGAACGTGAATTTCCATCAAAATCTAAAGACACAGTATTTGAAATAGTTAAATCACCATTTTGTTCTGCAGGGTTACTCGCATTTAACCTCATGTTAACAGAACTAGCAGTCCCTGTTGCATTCACAAAAAATGGAGAACTTGCAGTTGCACTATTATAATCTAATCCTGTAGTATAATTAAAACCACCTAAGCCTCTTAAAGTACTATAATTACCCGCTGTACCAACTAACATAGCTCCAGTTCCAGTAGCAGCAAAAATATTGTTATTACTTACTACATTTAATGAATCAAAAAGCTTCATAGCAAAGTTAAACCCAATGGCCGAACCACTATTTGAAGCAGCATTGTAAAATATATTATTTCTAATGTTTACAATATTGTTAGCTGCAATTTGTGATAAGCTATAGAAGGCATAAGTGTTTGAACCACCCGCATTGGCAGCACCTCCAACATATACCGTATTGTGATAGAAATTATTGTTAACGTTTGTTGCATTATAAATACCTCTCACCTCTATCTGTCCGGTATAAGCAGTAGCATTAGAATCTATACCCAAACGCAACATATTATTGCTAAAGGTGGTAGTTCCTGCATTGTTAAACAAACCAACTATTAAACCCGGACCAGCAGTGGTATTTTTAATACTATGAATTAAATTCCTGGTAACAAAATTATTTCCTGCAGTACCATTGCTATAATAAAAACCTATTACAGAATTGGCAACAGGCAAGGAAGTAGTTAATAATTGAAGTGAATGAATGGTATTTTGACTAAAAACATTGTTTGTACCAGCAGCGGTATACGATAAACCAATTAATGCCGAAGCAGTTGTTACACCAACATTTATACTATTGGTATTTAAATTATTAATTGTGTTACCCATACAAGTAATATTACTACCAACAGTTAAACCAATACCAACTATTTGTGTAGATGCAGCAACAGCCGGTAAATTTACCAAACCTGCTACCGTATTGTTTGAAACAGAATTTCCTCCTCCAGCACTTATAGAAGCAATACCAGAAACGGCTGCCATAAAATTAGCACTTAAACTACCTGTATATGAGCTGGCATTTGAAATTCCATTAATGGTATTATTTGAAATAATATTGGTACCTGCTGTGGTTAAAATTCCATAAGCACCAGATAAATTTGAAGTGGTAGCATTTGTATTACTTAAATTACTAATTGCATTTCCAGTAATACTTTGGTTGGCACTTGATGAAGAAACAACTATACCCACTAAACCTGCTGCAGTAGTAGTACTTGTATTTGTATTATTGGTAGTTAAATTACTAATGGTATTATTACTTACAATACTTGTATTTCCAGTTCCACCAGAAATTGCTATCCCTCTTAATCCTGTGGCAGTACCTGTATTATTAGCAAAAATATTGGCAATGGTATTGCCACTAACAATTACATTTCCCGGTGTACCAACAACAATTCCTGTATTCACGGCAGCACTGCTTGTAACAATGCTATTTGCATTGGTAGGATGGCCAATGGTGTTTCCTACAATCGTAATCACACCACCAGTTATACAATTCATTCCAATAAACTGACTCGTAGTAGTAATATTTTGGAAAGTATTTCCTTGAATATAACAACCAGTACTTACACCAACATTTGTTTGAATTGGAGCCACAATACCAATGGTATTCCAAGGCAAGCCTGCACAAAAACGAGCAGATCCTCCTACGTAATTGCCACTAATGGTATCACCATTTGTTGTTACACCCACATTTAAATTAAAGCACAATACTGTATTAGGTGATGCAAATGAACGATTCCAATAAACATGGTTATTTTTTATTGAAATATTGTTTCCTGTACCTGCAGTAAATGAAATACAAGTATTATTTATATTCTCAAAAGCACAACCAATCACACTAATATTATCATTTTCTTTACCCACACTTCCAGCACAAGAAATACCAGATACGGCAGAGGTAGAAATAGTATCTGCTCTGAAAACACAATTATTAAAACTAATATTATCGTTACCCGTTAACAAAGTAGAAGTTGAAATAGAAGCCATTGCTCCACCAGCACTTCTACCTTCCATGATAACATTTTGGAAATTAATATTTGAAGCATCATTATACATTTGGAAATGTGAAATAGCAGTAGTGGTAATATTTCTTATCACTAAATTGGTATCACTTGCATTTCCACCTGCGCCTATTCCACTAATGGTAATATTACTTGCATTGTTAAATCTAATTAAAGCATTGGCTACATTTCCAAGAAGGTATTTTTTGGCTTGTGTACCGCCATTTCCAGGACGAATGCTTAATGAATAATTATAGGTTCCAATTGTTGAACCACTTACTTCCAACCATTTATTTAAGACAACTAGTCCTGGTTCTACTATGGTATCACTCATAATATTAATTACAGTATTCCCTTGTAAAAAACCATTGTTTATGCGATAGAATACACCAGAGGTATCATTCGCTGTTAAGCTTGTTGTAGGATAACCCGCACCAACATTTATGATAGTTGCCAAAGGCTGAGAAATCACATAACTATTGAGTATTCCAGGTATTGTGGTAATATTACCCACGTTTACACCAACACCATAACTTGGAGAAATTGCTAAATTTCCTGCATCATCTTGCGCTGCTAAGAAATAGAAAACAGTATCTCCTACAGTTAATCCGCCCATGGCACTGGTGCCAATGGTAAAGGTCCAATTTCCATTATTTGGATTTCCAGAAACCAATGTTCCACTAGCAGTATTGAAAGTACCATTTACACCTTTACGGAAATAAATTGTAGGTAAATTGGTCATTGTACTTACACCATAATTATCAATCAAGGTGGCTGTAATATCCCTATTTGCAATTGAAGCTGTATTGGTTAAAGCCGTATAACTAATAACAGGACTAAAGAAATCTGCCATTTGATCCGACATATTATTTCCCGCATCTGCACCCACGTCTACAGGAGAATTATTTGCTCTAATATCTCCATCATAATCATCCATTACTATTGATGCTATACTAGGATCTCCAGACATTTCAGCAGCATTAACTGCATTTACATGCAAATCAACCAAATCTGAACTTCCATTTTGATTTGCAAAACCTGGCAAACCATTTGCGCTGTTTAAATCTATTGGCGTTGCCACAGAACTTTGCCATCCTCCAGTTCCTCTTAAATTAGTATAGCTTATTAAGCTATATCCATTATAAACCAATGCCGAACCAATGCCTGGCGCTGAATACAATAAATTATAATTTGAATTATAATATGAATTGGTATAAGGCCTGTAAGCTACATTTAATCCACTCGCCGAACCTGCATTAGAAGTTGTATTGGAAAAAATATTGTTTTTAACATTTACTGTTGACAAACCTGTAGTAGCAAAAAACGGAGCAGTGGTTCCAGCTCCTGAAGATGGATTACCTGATATATAAATTGAATTGTGGTAAATATTATTAGCAGAAGTTGTTGCCAAATAATACCCATATACATTGTAAGGACCAGTAAAGGCATTACCTGCCGCATCTATACCCAAACGAATCATATTGTTTTGGGTACTAATTGTGCCACCTGCTTGATAAATACCAAATATTGAAGCCGTTCCAGTTGTAACTGCTCCAAAAGAATGTACCAAATTCTTTTGAATATAATTGGCCCCAAGTGTACTCATTGAGGCATAAATACCAATCATATTTATACCCGATACCGTGGTATTTGTGCTATTAACTGCATACACTTTATTTCCAACAATATTATTATTGGTAGAAGCAGATGGATAAGAATAACCAATTACAGCAGAAGCAGTTGTTGTTCCAATAGAACTAGAAGCAGTAGTAATATTTCTTACCGTATTATTGGATAATGTCAAGGTAACACCAGCAGCATATATACCAAAACATTGCGTTGAAGCAAGTCCAGGCAACAACAAAGTGTCTACTAAATTATTTGAAATAATTTGTCCAATAGAGGTTGAGGTATTCATTATACCTATTAATTTAGCAGAAGTTGTTGTTCCAGCACTTAAGGTATTTATAGTAAAGTTTCTAATTTGATTATTAGAAATATTATTTACACCGCCTGTGGTACCAATTCCAAAATGAGATCCTGCAATTGCAGTAGTATTGGCATTAACAAAATTGGAAATAATATTATTGGTAATGGTTTGGGTAGGGTTGGTACTCGAAACCATAATACCACACAATGGCGTTGCAGTAGTAAATCCAGTTAAAGCTGTATTTACATAAAACTTATAAAGTGTATTGTTATTTATAAATACATTTAAGGTAGTAGCAGAAACAGCAATACCCCTTAAACCTGCTGTGGTACTTGTTGTATTATTAGCAGTAAGATTTCCAATATAATTATCAGCAATTGTAATAGAGGCAACACCACCATAATTAATACCTGTCATAATTCCCGTTCCAACAGATTGAATGCTATTTAAAGTAGAAGCATGTCCAATTGTATTTGCCTTAATATTGGCTACACCTGCAGAAATAGTTATACCAGTTATAGAACCTGCAGTTGCAGAAGTATAATTTATATTTTGAATGGTATTGCCTTGAATATATACACCTGTATTTGTTCCAACACTGGCACTAATACCTGTAAATGTTGTGGCAGCAGTATTTGTTAATGCAGTACCACCGCAAAAACGGCTGCTTCCACCCAAATAATTTCCAGAAATGGTATCTCCATTAGAAACTGACCCTGGAGTTAATGTAATAGGAGCCCAAGCACCGCCCAATGCGGTAGGATGATTATAATAAAAATGATTGTTATTAATCCTCGTATTAATACCCGTTGCAGTTGCTGCATAAACGCCACCTACAGTAAAGTTATAAATATTATTATTTAAAATAACGGTATTGTCATTCTCCTTTCCAGCAGTACCTAACATGTAAATTCCATAAGCATATGGCGTTGCAAGATCTGTATATAGGTTCGAACCGATAATTACATTATTATCATTTCCATTTCCAATACCTGCGGTTGTAATATTTATTAAACCAGTAGAAGTATTTCTTCCACGAATAACCATATTAACAATTGAATCATTTGAAGCGTCATTACTCAACAAAATAGCTGGCGCAACAGCCTGGCTTACAAAAACTAAATTTGTATCAGTACTTGTTCCACTTGGCGACACACCTGAAATGGTAACACCACTTGCCCCATTCAAACGAATCATTCCACTTGCATTTGTACTGCTTAAAGTAAACTGTGTATTTGATTGTGGTTGAATAGTAATTCTATACCCATAATTACCAACAGCGCCCGCACTTACTTGCGAAACGGCATTTAATGCAGTTGTTCCCAATTCAGTAATATTACTGGTAATTAAAACCTGGGTATTGCCAGTAATGGCACCATTATTTAAATTAAAGAATAAACCAGTTGCATCTCCAGCTGTAAGCGAGGTAATAGCATTTCCAGCGCCAACCAAAATTGGCGAACTCAATAATGGAATAACTTTGTAGTAATTTAATAAAGGCGCTAAGGTATTACTTGGATGCGTTGTAATAGTATTTACATCTGTTGCCAATACATAAGGCACATTTGAAGCAATATTTCCAGCACTATCCTGTGCAATTAAATAATAGTATACAGAGTCGTTACCCAATACACCGCCAACCAAAGAATGATCAATTACAAAGTTCCATTGTGCATTTTTTGACGAACCTGCGTTTAAGGTTCCAGCAGTACTGTAATAGGTTCCATTTATTCCTTTTTTGTAATAAACTCTAGGAGCTAGTGTGCCACTTGTATAAACTCCGCCATTATCATAAATAGAAGCTTGCAAGGTTAAATTGGCGCCATTTAAAACATTTGCCAAAGGAGTAAATAAAATATAAGGTGCAATTAAATCTGCAGATAAGGTATAATTTCCTGCATCTGCTCCAATATCAACTGGTGTTCTGCTTGAACGTGCGGCACCATCAAAATTATCTGTGGTGGTAAGTGTATTATCGCCCATTCCCTCAACTGGTGTAGGCGATTGAACCCGCATATTTACAGTTGCACTTGTACCAGTTGGACTAACAAAATTTGGATTTGCAGAAGCACTGTTTACATCTAATTTTGTTAAAGCTCTCCAGCCAGTAGCACCAGCCAATGAGGCATAAGAAGTTGCTGTTAATATAGCTGCATTACCGCCAGTTCCTGGCGTATAAAACAAATTGAAATTACTTATAATATTTGCCAAGGATGCCAATTTCAATCCATAATGCAAACCAGTTGCAGCTGTATTAGAAGATAAATTAGCAATAATATTATTTCTTATATCTACACTACCCGTTGCAACCGCTGCACTTACATCTATGCCATAAGTAGCAGAAGTTCCAGAAGTATAAGATCCATTTAAATAAATAGTATTGTGGTAAATTTTTAAACCATTTCCAACACCCGCGCTACCATATGTAGCTGCTGTTAAATAAATTCCTCTGTTTGCATACGGACCAGTTAATACGGTACCCGCATTGTTTACGCCAATTCTAATAATATTGTTTTGAACCACAGCATAAGTGCTGCTCATTAAAATACCTGTAATTGCTCCCGCTGCTGTGGTGCTTAAGCTAAAACTATGGAAATTATTCCTTGCAATAATACTGGTATTACCCGCTGCTGTTGTTCCTGCTGTATGATACAAACCAACAATATTGGCAGCAGTAGTAGTGGCAGAACTTATAAAAGTATGAAGGGTATTTTGTGTAATGGTTTGGTTCGTTCCAGCGCCAGCCACATTCATACCCACCAATGCAGAAGAATTTAGCGTATTTGCAGCGGTACTTGAAGAATAAAAACGAGAAATAGTATTTCCTGTTATGGTATTTCCTGTAGTACCTAATAAATATAAACCTGTAGTTTGTGAAGCACTTGCACCACTATAAACAAAAGAATCTATGCTATTGTTTAAGATGGTATGCAAAGTAGATACGCCAAAATTCATTGCCATAATTGCGGCGGCAGCATTTACACCAATACTCGTACTTGCTGTATTCTTGAAATTATAAAGCGTATTATTTTGAAAAATATTAGTGGTAGATGAAACTGTTTCACAAATTGCATTTACTTGGGTAGATGCCGCTCCTGTTAATGTGAAATTGGAAATGGTATTTCCACTTACCGTATTTAAGGTGCTTCCATTTGCTATTAATAAACCATTTAGTGCCGCCGAAGAAGTTGTTCCTGCGGCAATACTTGCAGAAGTGAAATTAGATATGGTATTGTTTGAAATGGTATTGTTGGCAGAAGCGCCTCCATAATAAATACCCGTTGTAACATGCGTGCCTAATTGTACATTTCTAAAAATACCTAAAGACCCGCCAATGGTATTGTTTGAAATTACTTGCGGATTTCCAGATGAAGTTACAGAAACACCTAATAATGCAGCAGCAGTGGTTACGCCTACATTGGTAGATTGTGTTACAAAATTATACAAGCTATTGCTTGAAATGGTAACAATACTTCCGCCTGAATTATTAATACCCCTAATGGCAGCCGCTGCATTAATATTACTATCTGTTAAATTGGCAATTAAATTATTGGTGATATTTATTATACCAGTTCCAGAATTGTTTATTGCTGTAATTGCTGAATTATTCAAAGAACGAATACTCGAAACCGTACTTGCATGGCCAATAGTATTTGCTGTACCTGCACCTCCACCAATTGTATAGGTTCCAGTTCCACTTGTATTGATACCTGTTAAAGCAAAAGTTGAAGCAAGACCTCCAGTTAAACTAATATTTTGAATTCTATTACTTTGAATTAAAGTTGGAGACACCCCTGCAGAGGTGCTTGCTGCAATACCGGTTAATGAACCAGCGGCACTACTTATGGTCCATGGCAAACCAGCGCACAAGGGCGCACTACCTCCAATATAATTATTGCTAATAGTATGACTAAAAGATGTTGTACCTGCAGGTATAAAATTAATAGCAGTTAAAGCATTGGTAGTAATAGTTGTGGTAGTATCGTAAAAACTATTATTGCTAATATTCCAGAAAGAACCAATACCCGTATTGGTAGCATTGGCTAAAATTCCATTCAACACAAAAGCATAGAAATTATTATTGCTAATGCTTACATAATCATTTTGCGCCGCTGCAGATTGACCTTGTGCAAAAATTCCATTTGCCAATGTTGCAGGATAAGCAGAACTGCGAATATTTAAATTACTAAAGGTTAAACTGTCATTTCCTAAAGTACCCGTTGTACCTCCAATAAAAATGGCACCACTGGTAGTTGAGGCATTGGCACTAAAAACTGTACAATATTGCAATACATGTGTATTGGCATCATTCAAATATTGAATAACTGGCCCACTGATACTTGCATTAATAAATTTTAAATTGTTTGAACCAAGTCCTCCTGGTCTACCATCAATAGTTATGTATTTTGCCCTACTAAAGGTAATTAATGAAGTTGCGTTTCCTTGAATAAGCACATTGCTATTTGAAACGGCAGGACGAATTACAATTGGATTGCTAGCACCCATTCCGAAAAACGGATTTACGGTAATAGGAAAAGTTTCTGCTGCCCCATAAACCGCATCTGTTAAATTTACGGTTACTGGTCCAGTAACACCCACAGCATTCAATTCATTTGCAAAAGCTGTTAAGCTTGTAAAATCACCTCCAGCTCCCACTGCATAAGTACCATTTAACCTTGGACGAATGGTTCTTGTTCCTGCAGGTGCAGTTACCGTTGGAACTTTGTTTTTAATGGTAGTCAAAGAATCATAATCAAATGAAACCAATTCTGCATCCAATAAATTATTTGGCGTGGCAGAACCACTTACATCATAAGTTACCCAAAAATAATGAGTTCCAGTTGATGCTAATATTTGATTTCCAGCAATTGAATATGATCCTGAGGAAAGAGTTGCAGAACCAAATAAAGTTGAATTATTAAATACGTTACTATTCCCTGTGTAATAAATTTTCGCATTTGCAATGTCCGCTATATTTGTAGTACCATTTGTATTTAAATTAATGTTCTTAATTGCAAATGCATCTCGTTGACCTGAAACAGTTATTTGCAAACCTAAAATTTGATTGTCCGCAGAACCAACACCTACAGCGGTAGTTGAAGGCTGAGTGGTAGTTGAAGAACCAAAGGCCATTGGCGGAGGAATATAACCTAATTGAATATTTGGTCTGGTGGTATTATTTGTTGTAGCAGTTACAATTGCACATTGAGAGGCAACGTTATCAGCCCAGTTATGACTAACTGTATTTACACCAGTTGTGGTGGCCAAAACGGTTGGACCATTAGCATAACAAGTTATTCCTGTAACATTATTAGATTGGTCATCACAAATATCAACCAAAAGGTTTGAAGTGCCATCCCAACTAAAGGAATTGTTAAAAGTAAAATTATTCCAACCTACACTTGTATATATTGTACTCGGATTAAAAACGGTGGTTAAGCCAACCAAATCATAGGCTGTAGTTAAACTGGTTGCGCTTGTGTTTTTGACCTTAATAGTATAATTTAAAATTTGATTACCTGCTGTAATATTACCAGAGGGACATGTAGTACCCAATGCCGGAGCGGCAACTGAAACATTAAATCCCAGCGATTTGAGGGGAACATTTCCAAAAATACCTGCTGCATTTAATTCAGCTGCAGTAATTAAATATTGCGCATGACTTGAAGTGTAATAGGAACCAAATGGACTACCAACAGCAGTAGCTGAAATTGCAACTGCTCCATTCCCAATTGTGGCAATTACAGTTTGACTAAATCCATTTGAAAAAAGTAGAAAAATTAAGCTAAGCGTTAAACCTGCTTTTTTGATGAGTTTTGAATGCTCTAAATTCATATCGTTGATGTTTGTTGTTTTTTAATTTCCAAAAACACCCAAGACAACTGAATTACCTGTATTTCAACCCACTAAATTGTTTTAAAAATCTTTATGATTTTTATCACATTTTCCAACCCAAATTTAACCTTTTGTAAATTATTTTTCTATAAGCAATTCTGTCTCAAGTGTTCACAATACTGTATTATAAACATAACAAACTGTTAACAACAATCAAAAATATCTACAAATCAATAAATAACATATTATATCAAGGGCGGTATTTTAATTTCAAATAGAAGAATTTAAATGCAAATGGAGGTGAGAAAATTAAAAAAAATAATTAAAATTAAATTAAAATTAAGGTTTTTTTAAGAAATAAGTTCCCAATACATCAATTTCTTATCGTCACTTATACTCACAAATTGATATGCATTTACCCAAGCAATTTTATTTATAGAATTTACATGAGATTCATTACGCGCTTTATCCAATACTTTTAACAAGGTAAAATCCTGCATGTCCCATATTTTAATGGTCTTATCCATGCTTGAACTGATAAAATAGTTTTCCTCATTTTGTATAGAAATAGCATGAATATGTAAGTTATGCGCAGGAATTTCTTTCATTAATGTAACATCTGCGGCAACATTCCAAATTTTCAACATAGCATCTCGGCCTCCGCTATATAGCTGGGTTCCATCCCCATTAAATGCCAAAGAGAAAACAGAATTGGTATGGGCATTTTGTATTAACTCAAAAACGGCCAAATTTTCATCCATTAAAACAATGGAAAAATCACTAAAGCCAACTGCTAACAAAGATTTTGATGGAGAACAAGTTATCACACGCGCACTTTTATCTGAGAATTTTTTAAGTGTTAGTAATTCCATTTTTTGCGCATCCCACATAGAAATGCAACCATCGCCACCCGCAGCATATAATTTGCCATTGAGCATTTTTATATCATAAACACCCTGCTCATGGCTAACTAAATTTTTTATTTCTGTTTTGCTTCCTAAATCTAAAATATGAATATGCCCATTTGCAGTTCCTACCCATAATTGTTGGCTAGGCTCAAACAAAAAAATACAATATATAGGCTGATCCAAACGTCCAATTAATCGTCCCTCCGCCGCATTTCCTAAATCCCATTCAACAATATAGCCATCAGTTCCACCAGTATAAACCTTAGCGGAAACAGGAGAAACATATAAGCCATAAATAGCTCCAGAATGACCTGTAAATTCATTAATTTTATTTACCTGAATTGATCTTTGCATTTTTAATAAATAATTGGCTCAAAAATGAGCTTAAAAAAGTAAACTTGCACCATATGCCATTGTTGTTTCAAAAAAATATTAATTCTACTTGCGCACTAGCTGTTTGGCATATCACCGAACCAAAGGAAGAGCTCCTGCTACATTTTCATGAAAACTTTATAGAGCAGCAAAAAGACACTAGGACAAATGCAGCTAATGCCCAACATTACTTGGCAAGCAGAGCTATTTTACTTTCCTTATTTCCGAAGCAAAAAATTGAATTAATCAAGGACAAATTTAACAAACCTAAACTTTTCTTAAACAATATTCCGCAACATATTTCTATAACTCATTCACATGAATATGCGGCAATTATTTTTTCTGCAGACCAATCTTTAGGAATAGATTTAGAAAAAATAGACCAAAGAATTACCCGGGTAAAAAACAAATTCATGAATGAAAACGAATTAGAATTTGCCGGAGAAAATGAACTTATTACAGCCCAAACCCTCATTTGGAGCGCAAAAGAAACGCTTTATAAGTTATATGGCACAAAAGGTTTAGACTTTAAACAAGACCTTCACATTGCGCCATTTCAAGCCAAAAACATAGGCTCACTCAACTGTAAAATCAGCAAAATAAGTAACAATCAAAACTTTTTGGTTCAATACGAAACAATTGAAAACTATGTTCTTACCTATATTTGCCAAAATCAATAAACCATGATACAAAAAATTGAACACATTGGAATTGCCGTAAAAGACGCTCAAAAAGCCGAAGAATTATTCAATGCTTTATTGAACCAAAAACCCTACAAAAAAGAAATTGTAGAAAGCGAAATGGTTCAAACAATTTTTTACCAAAATGGACCAAATAAAATAGAACTGCTAGAAGCCCTTTCTCCAGAAAGCGCTATTGCCAAATTCATTGAAAAGAAAGGTGAAGGTATTCACCACATAGCATTTGCCGTTGATAATATTGAAGAAGAAATTGCCCGATTAAAAGGAGAAGGTTTTCAACTTATCAATGAAACGCCTAAACTTGGTGCCGACAATAAAATGGTTGCCTTTCTGCATCCTAAAAGTACCAATGGCGTGCTGGTTGAATTGTGCATGGAAATAAAATGAGATAAAGTCTTATTCAAAACTTATCTCTTCCATCAAGCTCTTAAATTCTAAATACGTTTTATTTTCTTTTATTGGATCTATAAGAGAAATTCCTCTTTCAAGGTATACTAATGCCTTAGCTTCTTGCCCAATTCTATAATTTAATAAGCCCAATTGGTAATAAGTTGAAATATTTTGAGGATCCGCTACTATACACCTCTCAAAAAAAAGCGCTGCCTCATCTAGCTGATTTACACCTAAATACTCCATTCCAAGCGCATATAAAACAAAGCTTTCTGCCGGATTTTCAGCATGCATTTCTAAGAGTTTTTCTAAACGTTGTGCCCGCATTTCGCTTTCTTAATATTTCAGTTATTTTTGCCCTCTCAAATAAACAAAAATTAAGCTTCATTCCCCCTATTTTTGAAGCGCATTTTTAATTTAAACAAATAAAATATCTGAACATGAAAGTTTTGGTTTGCATTAGTCAAGTGCCCGACACCACCACCAAAGTGGGCTTTACGGACAACAACACAAAGTTTAATACCCAAGGTGTACAATTTATCATTAACCCCTATGACGAATTAGCGCTTACACGTGCGCTAGAAATTACCGAAAAACAAGGTGGAACGGTAACAGTTATTAATGTGGGTTTGGCTGAAACGGAACCAAGTATTAGAAAAGCTTTGGCTATTGGTGCCAACGATGCAGTGCGCATTAACGCTGAACCAATGGATGCATTTTTTGTTGCAGAACAAATTTCAAACTATGCCAAAAATGAAAATTTTGATTTGATACTTACCGGAAGGGAAAGTATTGATTACAATGGCGGAATGATGGCCGGCCTCCTAGGCGAAATGCTTCAATTGCCAAGTGTAAATGTTATTACAGCAATAGAAGTTGAAAATGGAATGGCCAAATTAGAGCGGGATATTGATGGTGGCAGAGAACGTTTAGAGGTTAAACTTCCAATGGTGGGTAGCGCTCAAAAAGAATTAACTGAGCCTCGCATTCCAAATATGAGAGGCATTATGGCGGCTCGAACCAAACCTTTAACTGTTGTTGAGCCAATTGGAGCCCAAGCAAATACACAAACTACTTCGTTTGAAAATCCGCCCGCAAAAGGTGCTTGTAAGCTGATTGACCCTGCTAATGCAGCAGATTTAATCGGACTATTACACAACGAAGCAAAAGTTATTTAATCACCTCAAAAAATTACATTCATGAAAATTATAGTATTCGCAGAAAACCAAGAAGGCCAATTTAAAAAATCGAGTTTAGAAGCTGTTTCCTATGCCGCACAAATTGCAGCTACCAACAATGGAAGTGTTATTGCTGTGTCTATTGGTCAGGTAAGCAACGACAAACTTGCAGAATTAAGTAAATATGGTGCCGACCAAATTTTTAACTATTCGCAAGAGGTATTCAATACTTTTTATGGCGAAACCTATAGCAAAGCATTGGCACATGCTACCAAAAATGCAGGTGCAGAATTGGTAATTATTTCAAATACCTATAGCGGCAAAACCATAGCACCCCGAACTGCAGCACAATTAGGAGCAGGTATTGTAAGTGGTGTTACCTCTTTCCCAAATACAACAAATGGATTTAATGTGCGCAGAACTGTTTTCTCTGGAAAAGCATTTGCAGATGTTGCCATCAATACTTCCATTAAAGTTTTGGCTATTACACCAAATTCTTTTAGTCTAATTGAAAACCACAAAACTGCCAACATCGAGCAAATGGATGCAGGCATTTCTACTGATCATTTAGCATCCAAATCAATTGAAATTGCACGCGCAAGCGGCAAAGTGGTGCTTACAGAAGCAGAACTTGTAGTGAGCGGTGGCAGAGGAATGAAAGGACCAGAAAATTGGCATTTGATAGAAAGCTTAGCAGATATTTTAGGTGCAGCAACAGCTTGCTCAAAACCAGTGAGTGATATTCATTGGCGCCCACATTCAGAACACGTGGGTCAAACCGGTATTACCATTAAGCCAAATTTGTACATTGCAATCGGCATCAGTGGCGCTATCCAACATTTAGCTGGCGTAAGCGCAAGTAAAGTTATTGTAGCAATTAATAAAGATCCAGAAGCTCCTTTCTTTAAGGCTGCAGACTATGGAATTGTTGGCGACGCGTTTGATGTTTTGCCAAAAATTATTGAAGCCGCAAAATCATTTAAATCACAACAAGCATAACATTTCTTCGCTATTTGAAACAAACTTCTAAAGCAATTTAGAAGTTTGTTTTTTTTATTAGCAGCTAATTTGCTTAATTCGTTAAGGTAATAAATTGCATGAGCAGGGTAAAATTAAATATTGTTGGATTAAGTACTGGACAAACCAGCGGTTCATACACGCTTATTTTAGGACAGGAAAATTCCAATCGTAAATTGCCAATTGTTATTGGAAGCTTTGAAGCGCAAGCTATCGCAATTGAAATTGAAAAAATTATTCCATTTAGACCAATGACCCATGATTTGTTTGTTAATTTCTGCAAATCATTTGATATCACTATTCATGAAATTGTAATTTATAGTTTAAATGAAGGCGTATTTCATGCCAAAATGATTTGTGAAAACAATGGTGAAATTCGCGAAATTGATGCCCGCACAAGCGATTCTATTGCGCTTGCTGTTAGATTCAAATGCCCTATCTATACCTATGAAGAAATCATGGATTCTGCCTCGGTAGTTTTCAATGAGGATATCAATGAAGCCTTAGAAGAGCCTGCTTCTCCAAAGGAAAAACCAAAAGAAGAGGGAAAAGAATATACCCGCATGACCTTAGAACAATTGCAAGCATTACTCAACAATGCAATTGGTTTAGAAGATTACGGAACTGCCGCTCGAATTCGAGATGAAATTCAAAGAAGAGAAAAATAAACATGGAAAAATTTACTGGACTTATTGGAATTATGCTAATTTTAGGCATTGCCTACTTGTTATCCAACAATAAAAAAGCAATCAATTATCGTCTGGTATTTAGCGGCCTTGGCATTCAATTAGCGCTGGCATTGTTTATACTTAAAACACAAATTGGTTCGAACCTATTTGCCTATGTTGGCGCTAAAATTGAAGGGCTCTTGAAATTGGCAGATAAAGGTGGCGAATTTGTTTTTGGGGGCTTAATTAAACCAGATTTATTGAAACCAATTTTTGGCGACCAATACAGCTTCTTATTTATGTTTAAAATTATGCCAACCATCATATTTGTGGCGGTTTTGGTAAGCATGGCCTACCATATAGGTATTATGCAAATTATAGTTTCATTCCTTGCTAAATTAGTACATAAATTAATGCGTGTAAGTGGCAGTGAAGCACTCTCAAATGTTGCCAGCACTTTTGTTGGGCAAGTAGAAGCACAAATTATGATTAAGCCATACATTTCAACCATGACCATGAGCGAGCTTTTGGCAAGTATGAGTGGCAGTATGGCAACCATTGCGGGTGGTGTAATGGCAGTATATATTTCAATGGGCGTTCCTGCCCCCTATCTCTTAGCTGCCAGTATTATGGCAGCTCCTGGCGCTTTAGTAATTTCTAAAATTGTTTGGCCAGAAACAGAAGAATCACCAACCAAAGGTGCCATCAAATTAGAAGTTAAGAAAACCCATGCCAATTTATTAGATGCTATCTCTCACGGCGCTTCAGACGGCTTAAAAATAGCCCTCAATGTAATTGCAATGCTTATTGGATTTATAGCACTGATTGCATTGGCAGATGTAGTTTTGGTTAAATTAAGTCAATTCCCAGATATGATTTTAGGATGGATGGGAAGTAGCACTGCGCTTAATATCCCAGCCATTACTTTGGATAAAATTTTCGGTTCTATATTTTCTGTTTTTGCCTGGACAATGGGCGTGCCTTCTCAAGACACCGAAATTGTTGGTTCGTTAATGGGAACTAAAATGGTAATCAACGAATTTGTGGCTTACTCAAAATTATCCCCAATGATTGCGGCACATCAGTTAGATCCTAAATCAATTATTATAGCCAGTTTTGCCTTGTGCGGTTTTGCAAATTTTAGTTCAATTGCCATTCAGGTAGGTGGTATTGGAGAATTAGCGCCTAGTAGGCGTGCAGACCTTGCCAAACTTGGCTTTAAAGCCCTAATCTGTGGAACGCTAGCCTCCTATATGGGTGCTGCTTTGGCAGGAATAATGATGTAAATTAAATTATAGGAAATTCTGCTGTAGAAATATAAATCCCTTCTTCATTTAATTGAAACAAAAGGTGACTTAAGCCATTTGAAACAAACAAAAATGGAACCTTAAAAACCATGTTATAAGTGGCTATTTGAAATAATGTTTCGCTGCTTAGTTTCACTTCTGGCGCCTTACATTCTACCAACATTTCAGGCTCCCCTTTTTTATTGAAAAGTAAAACATCAAAACGTTTTTTGAGTTGGTTGAATTTTATTTCTCGCTCAACGGCAATGAGGCTAATTGGGTAATTTTGCGTTTCACAAAAAAACGCTATTACATGCTGCCTCACCCATTCTTCAGGTGTTAACACCACTTCTTTTTTGCGAATTGGGTCGTAAATAAATTCTCTGGCATCTACCCTACTCAGGCGAAAAGAATAATCAGGAAAATTAAGAGGACCCATCCTAAATTACTTTACGATGGCAAAAGAACCACTTTGTATTTCGCCACTTTTGGTATCCTTCACAGTAAACAAATAAACCCCTGTGCTCAATTGCGTTTTAGAATCACTCAAAACATCCCAAGCATGCTCCCCACCGCTCATGGTTGTTTTCTCAATATTGCCATAATTATTACTCCAACCAATCCCTTCACCTTTATAGGTTTCACTGTTATGTGGAATGGTGGCAATTAAATCGCCGCTATTGGTGTAAATATGAATTTCACATTTACTAGGTAAATTATAAAAATACAATTTTTTAGCACGTGAACTTGTGCCATCCCAAGCAGCTGAAGTATTATAAGGGTTTGGATACACTGCCACCTTCTTTACATTTTCTCCTGTAAAATCATTTGGCTTGGTTCCAGCAAATGCCCTAATTTCATTTTCTGTAAAGGACGATTCTAAAGAAGGAATTCCTAATGCTTTTTCACCCTTATCAAATGCGGTAACAACCACCAAATATTGCCAACCATTAGAAATATTTTCCATGGTGTATTTGTAATAAAATTTAGTAGTATCACCCTCAAAAACCAATGGCTTGTCTAATTTAATAAAATCAAATCCATTGTTGTTGCCAATTGCATTTCCAATAGAATCCCATTGCCCAATTAAATTGGCATCATCAATTAAATTAAGCGCCAAATCATCACCCGCATTGCTTCTATAAATTCGGTATCCTTCAAAATCACGGCTACGAGTAATTGGATCAACAGAATACTCCGATTGGTTATTCCAATATACTTCAATTTTGCCTTCGCTTGTAACCACCTTTGTTTTAGGCGATTGTGGCGGTTCAGGTAAAATATAACGATCTAGTTTCCCGTTTTGATTTAAGTCTAATTCTGCCGCGTATCTGCCATCTTCATTTACATCTTCACCCACATAGGTTGCACGGGCACGTTTTAAATTATCACTCAATTCTTTTTGAGAATCTTGGGTGGTAATTATGCTGCTACTTGCAGGCGGCAGATAAGAAATTGGCTCCTTTTGTTTGGCGCAAACAAATGCAAAAGTAAAATTAAATTTTTCACCAGGATTTACATTTACAATTGGACCAGCAGAAATTAACTGCAACCAATTTGCAGGTACACCATTAATTGGACCATCACCCCCATATAAAGTAGCAGAATCAATTGGATTACTTAATTTCAAGTAGCGCTCTTGGTCGTTACTAGGCGTATTCCAAGGAGTAGCAACCGAATTAAAATTCCAGAAATTATAATTAACCTTTGGCGTTGGATATCCCAACGACAAAAAAGTATCAGGTTTGTTTGGGTTAAAAAACATACCGCGCCAATCAATTCCCAAAAATTGAACGCCCCCGTATGATTTAGTAAAATCTATATCATCCCCATAACTTTCATATGCAAACAATGTAAAATATTTTGGGTCGATCCCATTTCTGCCTTTATTAAAAAATGCTGTTCCGGCATCTCTTGTTACATTAACGTTTCTAACAACTAAATCACTGAAATTGCCAAGAAAAACTGAATCCCAACGATTTGTTGAAGCATTGGTAATTTCATAATTACAAATCACAAAAAAATCTGCGAAAGGGTAATTCCAGGCATAAGTTTCTAATTTGATAACAGCGCCCAAAGGATTTTGATGACCACTAATTGGAATAGATGTTCCAGGAATTACCACAAAACTATCTGTTTGTCCCATTATAAAATCTTGGTGCGAAATAGCCGAAGACGAATAACTGCTGCTACTTGGCAATTTTGAACGCTCCTTAATACTTGTTAAAGGAGAGAACTCAAATCCATTTCCACCAGTGCTGTAACCAGAACTGGCATCTACAGAACTTGTACTCACACGAATTTGCCCATCTACCATAGCTCCTATCCATAAGCCAGATTCAAACAAATGCTCTACGCCGCTGCCACGAGGGAAAGCCATAGATGGCGGACCCTGGGTATTGCTTCTTACAGTTGGCCTGCCATAGGTCCCATAATTATTAATACTTAAACCTATTCTACCAACATTGGTATAACGGCTTTGCGCAGGTACTTGGGCTTGGGTCGAACCAACACCGAATAGCAGTAAAGAAAACAGTAATGTTATTAAACTTTTCATCTCTAATTGCAAATATGAACTTTTAAGGCTAAAACCCTATAAATTTTATGTGAATTTTATTGGTTTAGAGCTATTTTCTATATCCTCAGTTATCATTCTGTTAATTCAAAGTATTTGATAGTAACTTTTCAAAAAAAAGCTATTTTTGATGGCTTTAAAATTCGCAACTAAATCAAACAAAATATATGAAAAAAATCCTACTCAGCTTATGCATTGTAATGCTTGCTTTGTTAGCTCAGGCGCAAAACCCGTATCCAATTATCCCGATCGACACTGTTCAATTTGTAAACAATAGCAAATTAGTAGTTAGCCTTCCAAACGATTCTTGTGATTATGTTAACCCTTATTTTAAGAACTCAACGTACCGCGATACTGTTAGGTTTGAAGGAATTGTATTGTTCGACCCTAGATTATATGGTTTAAGTGTGAGTAGAAAAGCAACTGTATTATCTGCTGACACCTTTGGTAAACCATGGGGTGGTGTTGAAATTATGTGTGAACCGGTTGGTTCAGGCAGAACACTTCCACAATTAATAAATGACAACAAGTTTTATGACAATTTAAAGCCCGGAACTAGAGTTAGGGTTACTGGTGTAATTAGAACCTTCAGGGGTACAGCACCTGCAGGTACTCGCCAAGGTCAAAGTCAGGTTAACATGTTAAAAGCGGATGTTAATTGGGATAATGGTGTTGAAATTTTAGACCTTGAACCAAAAGCGGTAAAAGCTACTCCAATAAAAATAGACTCATTAATGAGCGGTAATGCTGGAGTTGGACAAGTTCAAAACAAAGTTAGCGGTGAGAAATGGGAAGGCGCTTATGTTGAAATCAACAATGTTACAGTTTTAACGCGTACTGCAAGTGGCAGTCGTTGGTTCTGGAGCGTTGCAGACGACAATGGCAATGCAATTGATATTGGAGATTTTTCTGGATGGTATAGAAATGATGCATTAACAGACAGCGTATTGCCTGCTGGTCGTTTTACCCCTCCAGCAATTGGTACTAGAATCTCATTTATAAAAGGTGTTATTGTTGAATCTGCAATAGGTGGACAATATCGTTTTACAATGAACCCTTTATTACCAAGCGATTTGGGTCCTGTAAGTTACACCCCTCCAAGCATTGTTTCTCGTCAAAGAACACCAGTTGTTGCTACCTCAAATGATTCAGTAGGTGTTTTGGTTAAAGTTCAACAAGGTTCTGCAAAAGTTGCAAACGTAAAAATATTTTACACTTTAGGTTATGCAAATACTGTTTTCGATTCAGTTTCTTTAACGCGCAACCAAGCACCTAATGATACCACACTTTGGTATGGTTTCATTCCTAAAAAAGCAGATGGTTCTATTGTTAAATATTTTGTACGCCCTACAGATTTGAATGGCTTTTATACAAGTTCACCAGATGCTTTTGGAACATTAAACGCTTATAAAGTAACAGATGCGGGTGTGAAAAGTATTCAAGATTTACAATTTAGCCCTTACCCTAACAACCAAACTATTTGGCATAACGACAGTTTATCTGGTGTAGATATTAGAGGTATTGTTACTGCAACTGCAATGACCCAAGGAACTACCAATATTGTTACCGTACAAAACGGAACAGGATTAAACAGTGCTATTATTATTAATCGCTCAACTGGTGATGCTACTACAACATGGAAAGTTGGTGATTCAGTTTCTTTAACTGCTTTTAAAGTAGTTGAAACTTTTGGAAACACTTGTTTAAACAATGTTGCTGGAACAAAAATTAGCAGTGGAAACGCATTACCTGCCTTTACTTCTATAAACATCGATACGGTTGCGACTATTTCAGCTAGTGCAGCGCGTCGCCCAGAATTATGCGGTTACGAAGGCATGTTAATGAAATACGATAGCGTTTATGTTGTAAATGTAAATGCAGATGCTCCTTCAAACTTTGGAGAGTTTGTGGTAAATACCAACAATACAAAAACCACTGGTTTACGTGTTGATGATATCAGCACCAAATTGCCTGACAACTTCAACAACAATTTAGTTGCTGGTCAATTAATGAAAAAAGCACAAGGTATCTTCATCTTATCTTTTAGCAATTGGAAACTTGAGCCAAGAGATAGCAACGATTTAGATTTCTCTGGTGCACCTGATACTGAAAAACCAGTAATTACCTTAACAGGTAAAAACCCAGATTCATTAAAAATCAACACTACCTACGTAGAGCCTGGTTTTAGTGCTAATGATAACAAAGACGGTAACATCACTGCAAACGTTGTAAGAACAAGTGGCATTGACAATACAAAAGTGGGTACTTATTTAGTTACTTATAAAGTAAGTGACTTAGCTGGAAACAAAGATTCTGTAACGCGTACAGTTATTGTATACAGCCCAGTTGGCATGAATGAAAATGATTTAACTTTTGCTTTAACCAATGTTTATCCAAATCCTGCTAAGGATCAATTAAACTTAAGTGTAAGCGGAATTAATACATTGCCATTAACAGCTAGCTTAGTTGATATGAGCGGCAGGGTATTGAATTCGAAAACATTTAATACCAACCAAATTAACTATTCATTTGATACACGTGACTTACAAAACGGCATATACTTCTGCAATTTGCAAAGTGCCAATGGTTCTAAAACCATCAAATTTGTGATCAACAAATAAGGCTTCATTTACCTTTTATAAAAAAGCCCAAGCTGCCTGCAGCTTGGGCTTTTTTTATGAGCCGATTTTAAACGATTACTTCCGTTTACTATCCGACTAACAATTTAATATGCCTCATTTTTGAAGTGCTTTTAAACGCATAAAAAAGAAAGCGTCTTAAAGCAAGCCTGGCCGGGCAAAACTATTATTCATTATTAATTAAATTAAAAAAAATGTCAAACCTAAGAAACAGCGTAAGGCTTATTGGCCATTTGGGACAGAATCCTGAAACACGCACAACTACCTCTGGAAAAAAAGTAGCAAGCTTTTCTCTTGCAACCAACGAAACCTTTATCGATGCAAACGGTCAAAAGGTAAGTGAAACAATGTGGCACAGTTTAATTGCCTGGGGCAAACAAGCAGACATTGCCGAAAAGTACCTAGAAAAAGGCAAGGAAATTTGCATTGATGGAAAAATTGCAACAAGAAATTACGTGGACAAAAATGGCCAAAAGCGCTACGTAACGGAAATTGTGATTGGAGAAATCTACATGGTTGGGTCTAAAGAAAAGAAAGTAGCTTAATTACGGCAATCCAATTTGTAGAAAAAGACCCTATTCAGAAATGATAGGGTCTTTTATTTTGTTATTTAAATTAACAATATTTGGATAAAAAAAAATACATTTTTTTGTAAGTAATTATATATCTTTGCATTGCACATGGTAAAACTTGTGGATACAATTCGCCCAAAAAGCGAAATAAACCAAGTACTTACCCTTAATTTTGAATCAAATAAAAGTAAATAATATGAGCACAGACGTTAAAGAAAAATTGAAAGCCCTCCAATTAACGATTGATAAATTGGACAAAACATACGGTAAAGGCACCGTAATGAAAATGAGTGATCAAAAGGTTGTAGATGTGGAAGCACTATCCACCGGATCACTCTCATTAGATATTGCATTAGGAATAGGCGGTTTGCCTACTGGTAGAATTATTGAAATATACGGACCAGAATCTTCAGGTAAAACCACCTTGTCTATGCATGCCATTGCAGAAGCGCAAAAAAAAGGTGGTATTGCAGCATTTATTGATGCAGAGCATGCCTTTGATAGAAACTATGCAGAGAAATTGGGTATTGACATAGAGAACCTAATTATTTCTCAGCCAGACGACGGGGAGCAAGCTTTAGAAATTGCAGATGCTTTAATCCGTTCTGGTGCAATTGATATTATTGTAATTGACTCCGTTGCGGCATTGGTGCCTAAAGCAGAACTAGAAGGTGATATGGGCGATAGCAAAATGGGCTTACAAGCGCGTTTGATGAGTCAAGCCTTAAGAAAACTTACAGGTACAATTAATAAAACAGGTTGTATTTGTATTTTCATCAACCAATTGCGTGATAAAATTGGGGTAATGTTCGGTAGCCCAGAAACTACTACAGGCGGTAATGCCCTAAAGTTTTATTCTTCTGTTCGTTTAGACATTAGAAGAATTGGTCAGATCAAAGATGGTTTGGATATAGTTGGAAACCGTACCAAGGTTAAGGTGGCAAAAAATAAAGTTGCTCCACCATTCAGAACAGTTGAATTTGACATCATCTATGGAGAAGGTATTTCTAAATTAGGTGAAATCATCGACCTAGGTGTAGACTTAGAAATCATTAAAAAATCAGGTTCTTGGTTCAGCTATAATGAAACCAAGCTTGGACAAGGTAGAGATGCTGTTAAACAACTACTAACTGATAACCCAGAATTAAGTCAAGAAATTGAAGGCTTAATTAGAACTAAATCTAATGGAGGTGAAATCTTCAAAGGGAAGCCTGGAGAAGCAGAATAAAGATTTGAGAAATTGATTCCATAAAAAAAGCCGCGCTTATTAGCACGGCTTTTTTTATGTTTAAGCTATTTTAAATATTACTTCCGTGGCATTAAAACTACGTCCACTGTTACATCAATTGACTCTGCAATTTTTGAAGTTACAATTGTTGGAATTTCAATTTTATGGTCCACATTTTTTACAGCAAAAGATGATTTCAATTGAACAGTTCCCTCCTTTACAATAACAACACCACTTATTGTTCTTTCAACTTCTACGCCGTGAATATTCAACTTACCTGTTACGGTAACTTTATACTCGCCATCCTTAGTTAAATCAACGTTTTCATTAATCTTACCTTTAAAGAAACTCTTGGGGAATTTTTCACTTTCAACATATTTCTCATTGAAATGTTCCCCCATTAATTTGTTCTGGAATTTAAATTCTGTATTTACCATACTAAATGCCAACTCACGTGTACCAATATTCATTACACATAAAACTGAATTGCATTTAGCATCTATATCTTCCATAGGTGTTTTAGAGAAAAAACTTACTGTTCCTGTTGAGGTTGAATACAATTGTGCTTTTAAAGACACGGCGCTAATCAATGCAAAAAACACTGCTATTAAAATCTTTTTCATTCTTGTTTTATTTATTTTTTTTAATAAGTCAACTATTGTGCCAAAGGAAGTAATCCAATTAACTCCCCTTCTTGGTATTGCTATGGTCAAACGAGAATGCCCTACTAATATTAAAGCCCAATCTAATTCCCATATCCTGCCAACGGGTATCTGTATTCCGCACCATTTGCTGCTCTAGCATTCCTAAGCCATTGCAGAACATCAATTGAAACACATGTCCTCCCGTTTCAATATCAAAACCTAAAGCCAAATAATCATAGTAAGAGGTGCCTGAAGCAGACTTTAAATCTCTTCCGGTTATTCGCGGATAGGCTTCAAAATTAAACCTAAAACTTCTATTCAATTTGATACTTCCTCCAATACCCACTGCAAAAGTTGTATTCGGATCGTTTTTAAGGCGAACCAAATTTTGATGTACCAAACAAGGTGCAATTTGCAAACTTAACCTGTCGCCAAATTTACGCGCAATGGTTAATTGATGAAAATAACTCATGCGTGAAGTAAAATAATTATTGCGGGTTTCATCGGCCCAATGCTCTCCATTTACAGCCATATTCGCGTAATAACCTAAGCTAATTGGCATGCCACCTTTACCTTTGCTCTGACGTAAAATTTTAATTTTCAAATTTCCATCACAAGTCTTTCCGGTAGTTGTGCGGGCAAAACCCAATTGAATTCTATCGGTAATGCCATAATCAAAAACCAAACGCATATTGGCTTGATCCAAACCATACAAAGTATAAGCGCCATCATTTACCGAACCAAATCTGTGAAGTATAACAAAATTTAAATGCTTTGCACCAATATGCTCAATGCTTTGACCAGTAATTAATCTGGTAGCTTTAAAGGTAGCAAAAACAGGAACGGGCTTTGTTGGATTTTCATTGTCTAACATGTTTAATAAATCATCCTGTGCTTTTGCGCTTTGAAAAAAAGCGATGCATAATAAAAGTGTAATTAACTTTTTCATATCCTTAATTATTAAATGCACCTGCTGATATCCAATTTTTTAATTTATTTATTTCCAATACACTCAATGCGCCAGAGGTTGGCATTGTTTTTAGCGTTACTGCTCTTGCTTCTACCCTTGCAATGTTTGTCTTCACCAATGCATAAGTTGATAAGTCTGGGGCTTGCGCACCGCTTATATGACAGCCTGCACTGGCGCACTTGGTATCAATAATTGGCTTAACATCTGCAGCAAAAGTGTAAGTATTGTTATCCTTTACAAAGCTGTTTGGATACAATTCCTCCTCGGTGTCTTTGTAGCATGCCGTAAGGCTAATGCTAATTAACAATAAGCCCATAATTCTTTTTAACATGAGTATTTTAATATTTTAGTTGACAATTATTTTAGCTGAACTTACGCCATGACAACTATTACAGCTTCCGCCTGTAAAAGCTGGCGCCATATACTTGGTAGTATTTCCAACTGTTACAGTAACATAACAGCCACCATTAAAATCAACAATTTGGTTGGTGTAAAAATTGCCTTTTAAATCGCTTACCAAACGCTTAATTAATTTCCCTTGCTTGTTTGGCAACTCCCACAATTCAATAACAGCATTCTTCTGTGCTCTGTTTTGACTCGAAAATATAGTTCCAGATACTGTCCACCATTTATCAGAGCCAGGAGACTCTTCGCCTGGACTATTATTATTATTATGGCAAGAACCACAATTTTCTCCTGCTTCATGACTTTCTTCTTTCGTTGAACTTTCCTGTGGATTTTTGGTTAATTCATCGTAATGAGAACAAGATACCAATACCACAGTTATAAAAAATAAAAGAGGTAAAATTTGACGACGTAACATTTTAATTTTTATTATTGAATTTGAGTCCGACAAGCAAAAATCAGATGCCTAGAATGCAGCCCAAAGGTACCTGATTTATTAGGCTTTACAAATTAAATAACTATTAAAACTCACTCGCCTTTATAAAGAGCTCAAGCTCCTTATTTCCTGAGTTACGCAAATCATCCTTAGTACCTTCCCAAAGGCTCTTCCCTTGATAAATAAATACAATGTGATCACCCATGTCAAACACACTCTTAATATCATGAGAATTTACTATGGTGGTAATTCCATACTCCTCCGTAATCTCCATAATTAATGCATCTATAACCCTAGATGTTAATGGATCCAAACCACTGTTTGGTTCGTCACAAAAAAGGTATTTTGGGTTCATTGCAATAGACCTGGCAATGCCCACCCTCTTTTTCATTCCGCCACTTATATTGGAAGGGAATAACTTATTTACATTCTCTAATTTTACGCGCTTCAAGCAAAAATTAACCCTATCCAAGATTTCACTATTACTAAAATCAGTAAACATGCGCAAAGGGAAGGCAACATTGTCTTCTACACTCAATGAATCAAACAAAGCGCCTCCTTGAAACAACATACCTATTTCTTGTCGTAACTCTTTCTTTTTATAGTAATCTAAATTCAAAAAATCTCTGCCATCAAAATCTATAACTCCGCTGTCTTGCGAGAGTAAACCAACCATACATTTCATTAGTACACTTTTCCCTCCCCCACTGGCACCAATCACAAAACTACATTTACCTTTATTGAAGGTAGCATTCACATTTTGTAAAACTGGCCTGCCATTAAACGATTTACTAATATCTTTTAAAGCTATCATTAGTACAACATTATTTGGGTTAATATATAATCAAAGAAAATAATGGCAATGCAACTTTGCACTACTGCTTTGGTACTGGCCGAACCAACCTCCAAGGCACCACCTTCGGTTTGATAACCATTATAAGAAGAGATGGTGGCAATTAAAAATGCAGAGGTTACCGCTTTGGTTAATGAATGGGTAATAAAAAATGAATTGAAGTCCATTCGCAAGCCTTGCACATAGGTATCAACCGAAACCATTTCAGAAAAATAACAAGAAATTGCACCACCTACATTTGCTAAAAACATGCTATAGGTTACCAATGCTGGTACAGCAAATAAGGCTGCAAATATTTTAGGCAACGCAACATAACTTGCTGCATTTACACCCATTATTTCTAAGGCATCTATTTGTTCACTCACCTTCATGGTGCCTATTTCAGAGGCTATGTTCGACCCAATTTTTCCTGCCATTACCAAGGCAGTAATGGTTGGCGAAAACTCTAAAATATTGGCATCTCTTACAATCCTCCCTAAAATAGTCATTGGAACCAAACTTCCCTGCAACTGACTACCAAATTGAATTACCGCAACTGCGCCTATAAACATTGAAATAATAGAAACAATTAAAAATGAATCATTCCCCATTTTATAAACTTCAGTGAAAAACGCGCGCCAAAACATGCGCCATTTATCAGGTTTGCGAAAGCAAGCCCTTAAGAAAAGTATATACCTCCCAAATTGTTCCAAAAACTTCATCTCAACTGTTTGTTTTTATTCGTAATAAATCCGAGGTAAATATAGTTTATTCCCAAATAACCGCAAACGCCAAGGTGTCTGAACGCCGAAATCATAAATTTTTCTGAAGTTTACACTCAAAAGCAATAATTTCGCTCTACCATGAAGAAGCAAAATTCAAAGCCAAGTATTCTTGTGAGTGGCTGCACAAAAGGAATAGGACTTGCAATTGTTCAAAAATTTGCAAATGAAGGTTTCAATGTTGCCGGATGTTCTCGTAACGAAAAAGACCTTAAAAAACTATTTGCCAAACTCAGCGCAAAATTCCCCAAGCAAAGATTTTTCATGGAGGTATGTGATGTGGCTAACACTAAATTATTAAAGATCTTTGCCAAAGATGTAATAAAAGAATTTGGTAAAATTGATGTTTTAGTAAACAATGCCGGAACCTTCATGCCTGGAAGTATCATTAAGGAAGAAGAAGGCGCCTTTGAAAAACAATGGTTAACAAATGTGAGCAGTGCCTACCACCTCTGCAGAATGATTGTTCCTCAAATGATAAAACAAAAAAGTGGCCATGTTTTTAATATCTGTTCTACAGCAAGTATTACCGCCTATACAAATGGCGGCTCATACAGCATTAGCAAACACGCTATGCTTGGCATGAACAATGTTTTGAGGGAAGAATTAAAAAGTAAAAATGTTAAAGTTACGGCAATTTTACCCGGAGCTACACATACAGAAAGTTGGAAAAATTCTGACCTTCCAAAAGAAAGGTTTATGCCTGCAGAAGATATTGCAATGATGGTTTTCAACGCCTATTCACTTTCACCACAAAGCAATGTGGAAGAAATTCTAATTAGACCCCAATTAGGCGATATTTAATTACCCTAGAACATTTACGCCGTTTTATTCGTTATACAAATATGACTCACACACCTCTTTTTGTTGAAAGTCTTACCGACTTTAGAAGAAGGAAAACCAATACGGTTTCTATAGGCCATCTTAAATTGGGAAGTGATTTCCCTATTCGCATACAAAGTATGACCACCACAGACACCATGAATACCGTGGCTTCTGTTGAGCAAATTATCAGAATGGTGGATGCCGGATGCGAGTTGGTTCGACTTACAGCCCCCAGTATTAATGAAGCAGAGAACTTAGCTGCTATTAAAAAAGAATTACAAAAGAGAGGATGCCATGTTCCCCTTGTTGCAGATATTCATTTTACGCCCAATGCCGCCGAAATGGCAGCCAGAATTGTAGAAAAAGTAAGGATCAATCCCGGCAATTATGCAGATAAAAAGAAGTTTCAAATTCTTGAATATACAGACCAAGATTATGCTTCTGAATTGGATCGAATCAGAGAAAAATTTATTCCCCTATTAAATATTTGCAAAGAATACGGAACCGCGCTGCGCATTGGAACCAACCATGGTAGTTTAAGTGATCGTATTTTAAGCAGGTATGGCGATACGCCTTTAGGAATGGTTGAATCTGCTATGGAATTCTTAAGAATTGCCGAAGACCAAGGATTTCATAATTTGGTTTTATCCATGAAAGCAAGCAACCCGCAGGTAATGGTGCAAGCCTATCGCTTATTGGTTCAAACCATGAACGAAAATAACATGCACTATCCTTTGCACCTGGGCGTAACAGAAGCTGGAGATGGCGACGATGGAAGAATCAAATCTGCATTAGGAATTGGCGCTTTATTAGAAGATGGAATTGGCGACACCATCAGAGTTTCTCTTACTGAAGACCCAGAATTTGAAGTGCCTGTTGCCAAACAATTGGTGGCACGTTATGAAAACAGAGCTACCAATAATGAAAAAGAAATTACTCCTATCAGTAATTTCTTTAAAGTAAATTCTGAACTTTTTTATAGCTACAAAAAAAGAGATTGCACTGCAATTGCAAACTTTGGAGGCAAAAACGTACCAAGGGTAATTGCAAACTTCTCCAACAAAGAATTACAAATAGAAGATTTAGCGCAAATTGGATATTCCTATGCGGCAGAAACCGACAAATGGAACATGAGTGAGCTAGGCGCAGATTATGTTTTTTTAGGAAACCAGCAACCTAAATTCATGCTACCCATTGGTCTTAAGGCCATTTACGAACCAAACACTTGGAATAATTTATCAGACAAAAGCAATGCCTTTCCATTATTTAATGCCGGTAATTTTAACACAAGTACAGCATTTTCAAGTTCCCTCAATTTCCTTTTGCTGAGCACAACAGAAATTTGGGAAGAAGAAATTTTCAATAAAATTATTGAACAAAAAAACTTTGTCTTAATTATTCAATCCAGCCATAAAAATTCATTGCCAGATTTAAGAAACACCCTCGGTTTATTGGCGGAGAAAAACATTTCAATTCCGGTGGTTTATGGCTTAAATTATGAAATCCAATCCAATACAAATACTGCTATTGAAATAAACATGCTTTATAGTAGCACCGATTGCGGCAGCCTATTAATTGATGGCTTTGGAGATGGAATATTTTTCTTAGATGAAAATTTGCCGCAAAAAAGACTGAACGATATCGCTTTTGGAATTTTACAGGCAGCCAGAACACGCATAAGCAAAACAGAATACATTAGTTGCCCAAGTTGTGGAAGAACCTTATTTGATTTACAAGAAACAACCGCCCTCATTAGAAAAAGAACAGACCACCTAAAAGGAATAAAAATTGCAATTATGGGTTGTATTGTAAATGGGCCTGGCGAAATGGCAGATGCGCATTATGGCTATGTTGGATCGGGACCAGGAAAAATAACGCTTTACAAAGGTAAAGAAGTTGTAAAAAAATCTGTAGAAGCTGCCCAGGCTGTTGACCTATTGATAGACTTGATAAGAGAAGACGGCAATTGGGTGGAAATTTCAAATTAATACAACTATTTTTAAAAGATTATTGTCTAACTTGCATATTATTAAGAAATATATAAATTCGAAACCTCAAAAAAATCATAAAAATGAAAAAATTGTTACTAACTGCTCTTGCTGCCCTAACTATCGGAAGCGCTGCAATGGCTCAAAAAATTGACAACAGCAAAGACCGTCGTTTCCAATCAGTAGGCGAAGCTAGAAATCCATTTCACACCAAATCTTTAGGAAAAGGTGGAACCATGGTTTCTGATTGGTTTTCTATTATGGATATGATCGACCAAAGTAATGTTGGTACTAGTTTAACCCCATTTGTAAACTTCATGGTGCATGACTCATTAGCGAAAAATGTTGAAGATGATGGAACCATTAGATATGGTGCATGGCAAAGTGTTGGTCAAGTAATTGATCCAAAAGATGATTTGATCAACTTGACTACTTCTCCTCAAAACCAATTATCTCGTTTCAATAGCTACAAATGTGATAGTATTGCTTTCCAATACTTATATGTACGTAACGTAGATTCTATTTCAGACGGTATGGGTGGCAAAACCAGAGTAGTTGATACTTTATTTGTTGCTTATTTTGCTGGAAGCCAAATCAAAAAATTAAGCTTTACCTCTTCTGGAGATAAATTAGCTATTGTTGATTGGGATTACACAAAACGTTTGCCTGCAAACTATGTAACAATTGAAAAAATCCTATTAGACAGAGGAGATAATGGCATTTTTGACACAACTCGTTGCAATAGCAGCAATGGCGGTTTTGAAAACGGATGGGTTACAAAAATTGGTCAAATTCCTGCTCCTGCTGGCATGCAAATTACAGCAAACACAAATGGTTCTACAACCAACAACTTAGTTGCAATGTCATACACCTTCAAATCTGGTGTTCCTACTATTGTTGGTCAAGATACTGCTGTAATGATTTATTCATTAAACCCAATGACTGCTCCAACAAACATGCGCAGAACCAATTATTTTGGTTGCAGATTCCAACAAAATGCTGGTGCAACAGGTTGGGCTAACCAAAGTTTCTTTAACACCTCTTTATTTGCTTTGAAAAGCACTTCATACAAAGATGATGGCAATGCAAATTCTTGGAAAGGTTATGTTTCTGGAAATGCATTTACAAATGATCTTTTCTTAGAATCTTGGTTCCATTTAACTGTTACAGGTTCAATTGGTGCTGGTATCAACGAAAATGACAAAGTAAGCATTAGCAGCATCTATCCTAACCCAAGCAGAGGTTTTGTAAAAGCAAATTTCGAAACAAAAACCACTGCTGATGTTAAAGTTGAGGTATTAAACTTAATTGGCCAAACTGTTAAAACCATTAATTTTGGTAATACAGCTGCTGGTTCTTATGAGTTGCCAATGGATTTGACTAGCTTAAATCCTGGTGTATACATGATCAGCATTACTGCTGGTAATAGCACAACAACACAAAAATTAGTTATTGCTGAATAAGCTTAACTCAAATAAAAAAAAGGCTGCAGAAAATTTTCTGCAGCCTTTTTTTATGCCTAAAATCCTAGCCCTAAAATTCAGTTATCTCCTTGGAATAATTGCAAGTCCAAAAGAAAAGAGGCGTAGATCTGGATTATATGGAGCTTGATTTTGCGTTCTAAAATACGGTGTTAAGCTGTAATTTGTAAACATATGCAACCAACTATAACTTATTCTTAAAGTACCCATCGCCCCAAATGGATTAATATTAAAATCATCTTTTATTTGCAAGTCTTCTGTATACCCTTTTGCCGAAGAAACCACACGTAAATGAGTATATATATTAAATGTTCCAATTACGCCAATTGCCATATTAAACTTATTCCTAAGATTCTTTGTGCGCGGAGCGTATTTTAAAAGCAACGGCACATTAAATTGGGTATTAAATAGGTTGTTATTAGAAACTGAAACTAAACCAGCATCAGCAGCAATTACACTCGTATTGGGCACCAACAACCTATTGGTATTGAAACGCATATTTTGAAACATAATTCCTAAACCACTGGTTAAAGCAATTTTATTTCTAATCAAATGCACATCTCCCTCCAATAAATTATAACTAATAAACCAAGACTTTAGCGTATTGCATTTGAGATAAGCATAATCATTTGGAATAGCTTTTAATGAGGGAGAAACAAATTGATTGAAACCAAATTCAATTCCAGCATAGGTCTTTCTCAATTTATATTTCTTGGTATCATTCAGCTCTTTCACTTTCTCTAAACTATCATTATCAGCAGATAATTCAACACCATTCCCCTCTTCAATGATGATCAATTTTTTCTTACCAACAGAAATGCGCATTGTATCCATTGCACCCGCTCGCTCATCCTGCATTTTCTCTCCTGTTTCTGCATCAACAATTCTTGCGAGGCCATTCACATTAAATTTTTTGTTTATTGGCGAACCAACAAAAACACCACGTGCTGCATCTGTAGCATTAACATCTATACCTTGCGAAACATTTACATTAAAATAAGAGCTGGCACTTGCATTGATTCCAATTTGCCTAATCTCTAAACCGGATGCATATAATTTCGAGGCATCAAACAAGTCAATTGAAGCAGAATCTACCTTTCCTATTAGCTTTATTTTACTGGCGTCTTTGGCATTCAAAATAAGTTGGCCTACTTCTAAATTTAAATCAAAATAGGCAGCATCGCTAGATTTTAAAACCAATGTATCCATTGCTAGGTTCGAACCAATTCCATTGCCCACACACGAAAAATCTTTAGCCTCCACCATTAACAAATGAGTAAAATGAAGGACAATAGGATTTGGATTCTTTAACAAAGGATTTAATAAGCCAATACTCAAAACGCCATTTTGAATATTAATTTTAAAATCTGAAAGAGAGCCAATACTGCTAATACTAGGCTTATCAGCTTTAACCAAAACAACTTTTACAGCCCCTGTAACAACTATTTTTTTAAATGGCTGCAACTCCATTTCGGTTTGAGCCAATGTCAATTTACCCATACATAGAAAAAGAAACAATTTCAAATAGCGCATAAAAAACAATTAAAAGGTTCACAAAGAATAATACAGAAAATAAATAAAGCTTATTATTTGGTAAAAATAATTTAATTTAGTTTATATAATGCTATGAAAGAACATTACTTAATCATATGTAATCCGCAAGCCGGAAAAGGTTCTGCTCAAAAAAGCCTACCCAAATTTGAAAATTTTTTGATTGAAAAGGGCCATAGTTTTGAAACATTTATAAAAGATTATCCAAAAGATTTAAGCAGGTTTAGTACCCTAGTGATTATGGGAGGAGATGGCACCATCAATTATGTATTTAATTATTACAAGGAAATAAGCATCCCTATTGCATTTATTATAGGCGGAACAGGCAATGACTATGCCACTTTACATCTACGCAATAATACACTACAGGAACAGTTTGAAACGGCAATACAAAGTAAAACAAGCCTAGTGGATGCTGGAACCTGCAATGGGAAATTATTTATAAATGGAGTAGGTATTGGATTTGATGGCTGGGTAGTAAAAAGTAATTTAGGAAAGAAGTTATTTACTGGCAAGATGGCTTATTATACAACCATTGTGAGCCTCTTGTTATTTTACAAGGAAAAGGAAATAACTATCACAACTCCAGAGAGAGAGTTTTCAATGAATGCCTTTATGCTAAGTATTGCAAAAGGAAAAACCTACGGAGGAGGGTTTATGTTAGCGCCACTAGCCAGTCCAGGTGATGGCAAATTTGATTTAATTACAATTGCCAAAATAGGATTATTGAAGCGCTTCCTATATTTACCAATTATAGAAAAAGGGAAACACTTAGGCTTGCCAATAGTTCAATTTCAGAAAACAGAACACATTAAAATCACATCCCAACATGCACTTCAAGCGCACTTAGATGGTGAATACTTGGAGGCTAAAACCTTTGATATAAAGTTATTAAGAGGGCATTACAGAATAAAATCAAAAGTGTATTAAACAAAAAAGCCTCGAGATGCATTTGCAAATCGAGGCTTTTTAAATATTAAAAAAAACTATTCTTCTGTAGCAGCAGGAGCTTCTTCTACAGCTGGTGCTTCAACAACAGCTTCAACTTTAGGAGCAGCTGGTGCTTTGGTTTTACCACGACGTGTTTTCTTAGCAGCTGAAGTTTTAGTAGATTTATCACTCAATAAGCTTTCGTTAAAGTCTACAAATTCGATAATTGCCATTTCAGCGTTATCTCCTTTACGGTTCATTAACTTAAGGATACGAGTGTATCCACCTGGTCTTTCACCAACTTTACCTGAGATTGGCCCAAAAAGTTCAGTTATAGACTCTTTGTTTTTTAGGTAACTAAATACCGTACGACGAGAATGTGTACTATCGTCTTTAGCCTTAGTGATAAGTGGCTCAACGTATTTGCGCAATGCTTTTGCTTTTGCTGCAGTAGTAGTAATGCGTTTATGGATTATTAGCGAAGAAGCCATATTGGCTAACATTGCTTTCCTATGAGGAGCAGTTCTACCTAAATGATTAAATGTTTTTCCGTGTCTCATTTTTCTTTTCGTATTGAATGATGCTTACGCAGCATTATCTCTGTCAATTCTATTATTCTTGGTCTAATTTGTATTTGCTGATATCAATACCAAATGTAAGACCTTTGTCGCGAACCAATTCTTCTAATTCACTCAATGATTTCTTACCAAAATTGCGGAATTTCAATAAATCAGCAATATCGTATGAAACTAAGTCTGCTAAAGATTTGATATCAGCTGCTTTCAAGCAATTGTATGCTCTTACAGATAAATCTAAATCAGATAGAGGAGTTTTAAGGATTTTACGAACATGAAGGTAATTTTCATCAACTTCTTGGGTAGGTTCTTTAACTTGTGTATCAAGAGTAATTAACTCATCAGAGAACAACATAAAATGTTGAATTAAAATCTTAGCAGCCTCTTTCAAAGCTTCCTCTGGATGGATTGAACCATCTGTTTGGATTTCAATTAACAATTTTTCGTAATCTGTTTTTTGCTCTACACGGTAATCTTCAACGCTATATTTAACGTTTTTGATAGGTGTGAAAATAGAATCAATAGCAATTACACCAATGTTCGCATCCTTTGATTTATTCTCATCAGCTGGAACGTAACCACGACCTTTTTCTACAGTCAATTCAACTTCTAATTGAACAAAAGGCTCCATGTTACAAATAACTTGCTCAGGGTTTAATACTCTGAACGAGTTGGTATGTTTGCCAATTTCTCCAGCTAAGAATTGCTCTTGGCCTTTAATATTGATATAAATTTTTTCGTTATCAACTCCATCAACGATTCTTTTGAAGCGAACTTGTTTAAGGTTCATTACAATTTCTGTAACATCTTCAATAACGCCCTTAACGGTTGTAAACTCATGATCTACACCAGTGATTTTCACTGAAGTAATTGAATAACCTTCTAAGGAAGATAATAAGATTCTCCTCAATGAATTTCCAATAGTAACTCCGTATCCTTTTTCAAGCGGACGGAATTCGAATTGCCCAAAGAACTCAGTGTCTTTGTGCATGATAACTTTGTCTGGTTTTTGGAATGCAAGGATACCCATTTATAATTCTTTATTAAATGATTATTTAGAATACAATTCTACGATCAACTGTTCTTTGATATTTTCAGGAATCTGATCACGTTCAGGGTAAGCCATGAATGTTCCAGATAAATCTTTGGTTTCAAAGTTTAACCAGTTAAATTTCTTTGGATTGCTAGATGATACTGATCCAGTGATAACTTCTAATGATTTAGATTTTTCACGTACAGAAATTACATCACCTGGTTTCAATTGGCATGAAGGAATATTAACCAACTTACCATTTACATTGATATGACCATGAGCAACCAACTGACGCGCTTGGCTACGTGTTTGAGCAAAACCTAAACGGAAAGTGGTATTGTCTAAACGTGCTTCCAAGAATTTCAATAAGTTTTCACCAGTGATACCTTTTTTACGGGCTGCTAATTCAAATGTTTTGAAAAACTGACGCTCTAATACACCATAAGTGAATTTTGCTTTTTGTTTTTCAGACAACTGAATTGCATATTCAGTTTGTTTGGTTCTCTTACGAGAATTACCATGCTGACCTGGAGGTGTCGGCCTTTTCTCGAAAGACTTATCAGGTCCGAAGATCGGATCCTTGAAACGTCTAGCGATTTTGGTTTTTGGTCCTATATATCTTGCCATTACTCTTCTTTATTAAAAAATTAAACTCTACGTGCTTTTGGTGCACGACAGCCATTATGTGGCAATGGAGTAATATCTGTGATAGACAATACTTCTAAACCACTTGCTTGCAAAGTTCTGATTGCAGAATCTCTTCCTGAACCAGGTCCTTTGATAAATACATCTACCTTCTTCATACCTGCATCAACTGCAACTTTAGCACAATCAGCAGAAGCCATTTGAGCTGCGTATGGAGTATTTTTCTTAGAACCTCTAAATCCCATCTTACCTGCAGAAGCCCAAGATACTACTTGACCTGTGCTGTTTGTGATGGAGATGATTACGTTATTGAAAGAAGCTTTGATATGCACTTGCCCGTGGGCATCAATGCTTACTACTCTCTTCTTTGTAACTTTCTTATTATCCCTAGCCATTATTAGTTATTTAATGATTATTTGGTTACTTTTTTCTTACCTGCAACTGTCTTACGTTTACCTTTACGGGTACGTGAGTTAGTACGAGTGCGTTGTCCGCGAACTGGCAAACCTTTACGGTGACGTAAACCGCGGTAGCAACCAATATCCATCAAACGTTTGATGTTCAATTGACGCTCTGAACGCAATTCACCTTCAACAGTGATTTTTTCAGTTACGAATTTACGAATGGCATTCAACTCTTCGTCGTTCCATTCGCTTACTTTCTTGTCGTAATTAACTCCACATTCCGTTAAAATACGTTGTGAAACCTTACGCCCAATTCCGAAGATATAGGTTAAACCTATCTCTCCTCTTTTGTTTTTGGGTAAATCTATACCTGCTATACGAGCCATACTACTATATTATCCTTGACGTTGTTTAAACTTAGGGTTCTTTTTGTTGATAACGTAAACCCTTCCTTTACGTTTCACAATAATGCAGTCTTCACTGCGCTTTTTTACCGATGCTCTGATCTTCATTTTACCAGTTGTTACTTATATCTGTAAATAATTCTACCTTTTGAAAGGTCATATGGCGACATTTCTATCGACACTTTATCTCCTGGAAGGATCTTAATGTAATGCATTCGCATCTTTCCTGAGATATGGGCAATCACCTCGTGCCCATTTTCTAACTGCACTCTAAACATCGCGTTACTAAGCGACTCTGTTATTGTACCGTCTTGTTTTATTAACGACTGTTTTGGCATATTATCCGCAAAAGGGCAGCAAAAATAGGTTATTTTTTGGTATTGTCAACGTTTAATTTAATTAAACAGCTGCACCTACCGCATTGCGACCTTTGATCCTACCCGACTTCATTAAACCATCGTAGTGTCTCATCATCAAGTGGCTTTCTATTTGTTGGAGGGTATCTAATACTACACCAACAAGGATAAGTAAAGAGGTTCCACCATAAAATTGAGCAAATTGACTATTGATATTCAGAACATTGGCCAATGAAGGCAATATGGCAACAAATGCTAAGAAGATTGCTCCAGGGAGCGTTATTCTAGACATTACGTTATCTATAAAATCTGCAGTAGATTTTCCCGGTTTAACACCTGGTACAAACCCACCATTACGCTTCATATCATCTGATATTTGGTTGGCATTAACCGAAATAGCAGTATAGAAATATGTAAAAATTACGATTAACAATCCAAAAGTAATGTTGTATGTCCAGCTCATGGGATTAATGAATGCAGCCATAACACCTTGCATCGCTTCGTAATTTGGAAAAAACTGTGCGATAGTACTTGGAATAAACATTAAAGCTTGAGCAAAGATGATAGGCATTACACCCGCAGCATTTACTTTTAGAGGAATATATTGACGAACACCTCCGTATTGACGGTTACCAACAACTCTCTTAGCATACTGTACAGGAATCTTCCTTGTACCTTGAACCAATAGAATGGTAATCATGATTACGGCGAAAAGAGCGGCTAATTCAATTAAGAAAATTACCAAACCTCCTCCACTTTCAGATAATTTAAAGTTAAATTCTTCTTTTAATGCAAATGGCAAACGAGCTATGATACCAATCATGATGATTAATGAGATACCATTACCAATTCCTTTTTCAGTAATACGCTCACCCAACCACATAACAAACATGGTGCTTGAGGTTAATACGATAGTAGCAGTTAGCATAAATATGAAATCCGACATTTCACCAGGATTTGTAATAGATACAATGGCTTGAGGATTTTCACTTTTCAAATTAATTAGGAAACCAATTGACTGAACCGCGGTAATCACTATCGTGAGGTAACGGGTAATCTGATTGATTTTTCTACGACCTTCTTCACCTTCTTTTTGCATTTTCTGAAAAGAAGGAACTGCCAAGCTCAACAATTGAACAACAATAGAGGCAGAAATATATGGCATAATTCCCAGTGCAAAGATAGAGCCCCTTGCGAAGGCTCCTCCAGCGAACATGTTAATTAATCCAAAAATACCACCACTTGATTGTTGGGCAGATCCCTGAAGCATGTTTGGATCCACACCAGGAAGGGTAACATAGGTACCCAAACGGTAGGCCAACAACATCCAGAAAGTAAGTGCCAATTTGTATCTCAGCTCTTCTATTCTGTATATGTTTTTAAATGTTTCTATTATTTTCTTCACTTGCTTTGGAAGTGTTAAGGGTTAATACTAGTTATTTACGATTGATCCACCAGCAGCTTCAATTGCTTTTTGAGCAGCAGCTGAAAACTTATCAGCTTTTACTTGAATAGCAACTTTAACTTCACCACGCGCTAAGACTTTAACAAGATCTTTTTTACCAATTAATCCGTTGTCTCTTAATACAACTGAATCAATTTGCGTAATACCTTTATCGGCCAATTCTTGCAATTTATCTAAGTTAATAGGCGAGTATTCTACACGGTTCAAATTTTTGAAACCAAATTTAGGAACACGACGGTATAAAGGCATTTGACCACCTTCAAAACCACGCTTTGTGCTGGTACCACTTCTAGATCCAGCTCCTTTATGACCACGAGCAGCTGTTCCACCTTTTCCACTACCTTCTCCTCTACCAACTCTCTTACCTTCTCTATGTGTTGAACCGCTTGCAGGTTTTAATGTATGTAATTTCATTGTTAATCCTCAATTAGATTTTTTCAACTTTTAACAAATGAGCAACTTTATTGATCATTCCCATGATCTGTGGTGTACCTTCCACTTCTCTGCTCTGGTGCATTTTAGTAAAACCTAAAGCACGCACTGTGCGCTTTTGATCTTCTTTTCTATCGATGGTACTTTTAACTTGGGTAATTTTATATTTTTCCATCGTTCTTATTCTCCGTTAAAAACTTTTTTCAAACTAATACCTCTTTGTTGAGCGATAGTGAAAGCATCACGCATTTCAAGTAAAGCGTTAATGGTTGCTTTTACCACATTATGTGGATTAGAAGAACCTTTAGACTTTGCCAATACGTCTGTTACACCAGCGCTTTCCAATACGGCACGCATTGCACCACCGGCAATTACACCAGTTCCATGAGCAGCAGGCTTAAGGAATACACGACCACCGCCGTATTTACCTAATTGCTCATGAGGCACAGTACCTTTTAATACAGGAACTTTAACTAGGTTCTTCTTAGCATCATCAACACCTTTTGAAATAGCGTCAGTTACCTCTAATGATTTACCTAATCCGTATCCTACGACACCGTTTCCATCTCCTACTACAACTAAAGCAGAAAAACTAAATGTTCTACCACCTTTGGTTACTTTAGCCACACGGTTAATAGATACAACTTTCTCTTTCAATTCGATATCAGTTGTTTTAACCTTTTTTATGTTTGCTGTTGACATAATTCTCTTTTTCTGAATGATTAAAATTTAAGACCAGCTTCTCTTGCACCATCTGCCAATGATTTAACACGGCCATGGTATAAGTAACCACCTCTATCGAAAACTACTTCAGCAATACCTGCGGCTAGCGCTTTCTCAGCCAAAGTTTTACCTACCAAAGTTGAAGATTCAACTTTTGATACTTTTTCGCTTATCGCTCTCGATGAACTTGATACCAGTGTTATACCAGTAACATCATCGATTAATTGAGCGTAGATAAACCTATTGCTCCTAAATACCGATAAACGTGGTTTTTGAGCTGTACCGGTTACGCGGCTGCGAATACGGGCACGAATTTTATTTCTTCTTGATTCTTTACTAAACATGGCTCAATATTATTTAGAAGCAGTTTTACCTGCTTTTCTTCTTAATGTTTCTCCTTCAAACTTGATACCTTTTCCTTTGTATGGCTCAGGAGCACGCAATGAACGAATCTTTGCCGCTACTTGTCCGATTAATTGCTTATCGGTACCTTCCAAAGTGATAATAGGGTTCTTACCTTTATCTTGTTCAGTTTTAACTGTTAATTCCTTAGGAATTTCAAAATAAATATGGTGAGAATATCCTAAAGTAAGGTCTAATATATTTCCTTCATTTGTTGCTTTGTAACCAACACCCACCAATTCTTGGCGTTTTTTGTAACCAGTTGTAACACCAGTAACCATGTTGTTAACCAAAGAACGGTATAAACCATGAAGGGCTTTATGACGCTTTTGTTCTGTAGGACGCTTCAATTGAACGTTGCCATCTACTACTTCAAGCGTAATATCTAGGTCTAATTGCTGAGTTAATTCGCCTTTAGGGCCTTTAACAGTAACCAAATTTCCGGTAGATACTTTCACATCTACACCAGCAGGTAATTTTATAAGTGCTTTTCCTATACGTGACATAATTTTTTTCTCCTATCTATTAATACACGTAACACAATACTTCACCACCTACGTTTTGATTACGTGCTTCTTTATCGGTCATTACACCTTTAGAAGTAGTAACAATAGCAACACCCATTCCGTTAATTACACGTGGCATAGTTTCAGCACCCGTGTATTTACGTAAACCTGGACGGCTAATTCTTTCTAAACTTTTGATTGCTGAGGTTTTAGTTACCGGATGGTACTTCAACGCAATTTTAATAGTTCCTTGGTGGTTCGCAATATCCTCAAACTTGTAGTTAAGGATGTAACCTTTTTCAAATAGAACTTTTGTGATTTCCTTCTTAAGGCCCGAGGAAGGAATTTCAACAATACGATGATTTGCCTTGATCGCATTGCGAAGCCTGGTTAAAAAATCTGATATTGGATCTGTCATATGTTATTAATTATACTTTCCGGTAGTTAGCCAAGGCTGTACTCTTACCGACTAAGTTGTTGTTGTTATAAAATTAAAGGGCTGCGAATATACAACAACTCGCATCCCTTACCAAATTTTTCTTTGTACTACCAGCTAGCTTTGGTAACTCCTGGTATTTTACCCATTAGGGCTAATTCTCTGAATTGGTTACGGCAAATTCCGAAATCCTTCATATATCCTTTAGGACGACCGGTTAATTTACAACGGTTTTTCAAACGAACCGGAGAAGCATTACGAGGTAATTTTTGTAAACCTGCTGAATCTCCAGCTTTCTTCAAAGCCTCACGCTTGGTAGCAAATTGTGCTACTAATCTTTCTCTTTTGCGCTGACGTGCTTTTATTGACTCTTTTGCCATCTTCTAGTTAATTACGATTTTTTGAATGGGAAACCAAATTCTTTCAATAATTCTAAACATTGCTCATCTGTGGTTGCTGAGGTAACAAAAGCGATATCCATACCATTGATACGGTTAACTTTTTCCATTACAATTTCAGCAAAGATGATTTGTTCAGTGATACCCATGTTATAGTTACCACGGCCATCAAAACCTTTCAATTTCAAGCCTTGAAAATCACGAACACGAGGTAATGAGATAGAGATCAAACGATCTAAAAACTCATACATTCTTTCGCCACGTAGGGTTATACGAGTACCAATAGGCACATTTTTTCTTAGTTTGAAATTTGAGATATCTTTCTTTGAACGTGTTCCAACAGCTTTTTGACCAGCAATCATAGATAATTCCTCTAAGGCTTGATCAATTAACTTTTTGTCGGCAACAGCTTGTCCGATACCCTGGTTGATGCATATTTTCAGCAACTTAGGAACCATCATGCTGTTTTTGTATCCAAATTTTTCTTGCATTGCAGGAACAATCTGCTTAGCGTATTTTTCTTTTAATCTAGGCGTATACATACAATTCTCCTTAATCTATAATTTCACCAGATGATTTCTTTGAAAAGCGAACCAATTTACCTTCTTCATTTTCCTTGCGGCCAATGCGGGTAGCTTTTCCTGATTTATCTACAACCATTAAGTTTGAGATATGAACAGGGGCTTCTTTTTTAATAATTCCACCATTTTGGTTTTGTGCATTTGGTTTGGTGTGACGACTAACAATGTTAATGCCCTCAACAATAGCTCTAAGGCTATCAGTTTTTACTTCCACAACACGGCCTTTTTTACCTTTGTCGTTTCCAGTAATAATTTGAACCATGTCACCTTTTTTTACATGGAGTTTGGTCTGGCTGTTAAATTTTCTTTCCATTTTATAATACCTCTGGTGCTAATGAAACAATTTTCATGAACTGTTTTTCTCTTAACTCACGAGCTACTGGTCCGAAAATACGGGTTGCACGCGGCTCATCTTGCGCATTTAACAATACACATGAATTATCGTCGAAACGGATATATGATCCATCAGCTCTACGAACTTCTTTTCTGGTTCTAACAACTACAGCTTTGGATACTGAACCTTTTTTTACGGTACCTGAAGGAATTGCAGATTTTATACTCACTACAATTTTATCTCCAACAGATGCGTAACGTCTGGCAGTTCCACCCAAAACACGTATGCAAAGAACTTCTTTTGCACCGCTGTTGTCGGCTACTTTTAATCTACTTTCTTGTTGTATCATCGTTATTTAGCTTTTTCAATGATTTCTACTAATCTCCAACGCTTGTCTTTACTCAAAGGACGCGTTTCCATAACTTTTACGATATCATTCATACCGCATTCACCCTTTTCGTCGTGCGCTTTAAACTTAGAAGTCATCTTAATGAACTTACCGTATTTAGGGTGCATTACTTTACGTTCAACGGAAACCACGATAGTTTTTTGCATTTTATTGCTTACTACTTTTCCGATGATGACTTTTCTCGAGTTTCTTTCTTCGATTGTATTTTCCATATTCAATGATTATTGAACGCTTGCTAATTGACGCATTCTTTGTTCTGTTAACAAACGTGCAATTAACCTCTTGTTTTCTTTAATAATATTTGGGTTTTCTACAGGAGAAACAGCATGATTTAAAACCATTTTGGTTAAACCGGCTCTCTCTTCTCTGATCCTGGCTGCCAATTCTTTATTGGACAATTCCTTGATTTCGGCGTTCTTCATAATTATTCGCTATATTCAGGTTTAACAACAAATTTGGTAATAACTGGCAATTTTTGGGATGCCAAGCGCATTGCTTCTTGCGCAACGGCCATAGGAACGCCATCTGCTTCAAAAATAATGGTTCCTGGACGGCATCTAGCTACCCAAAATTCAGGTGCTCCTTTACCTTTACCCATACGTACCTCTGCAGGTTTACGTGTCATTGGTTTGTCTGGAAAAACACGAATCCATACTTGGCCTTCACGTTTCATGAAACGGTTTAGCGCCACACGAGCAGCTTCAAGCTGTTTTGATGTGAGGAAACACGTATCAAGTGCTTTCAATCCGAATGATCCGAAAGAGACGGTAAATCCACGTGTGGCATTACCTCTAACTCTTCCTTTCTGTTGTTTCCTATATTTAGTCTTTTTTGGCTGTAACATTTCTACAGTTTATTTAGCTTTCGAACAATTAATGATTATCTTCTTCTTTCTCCACCGCGGTTTCCACCTTCTCTTCTCTCTCCGCCTCTTCCGCCATCTCTTCTATCTCCACCACGGCCACCTTCTCTTCTATTATCTCCACCTCTTCTGTCTGGACGACCTGAAGGGCCAGATTTTTCGTTAGGGTTATTGAATCCTAAGTTTGGTGAAAGGTCGCGTTTTCCAAAAACTTCGCCTTTACAAATCCATACCTTAACTCCAATTTTACCGTAAACTGTTAATGCTTCAGCAATTGCATAATCAATATCAGCGCGCAATGTATGCAATGGTGTACGTCCTTCTTTAAAAGATTCTGAACGTGCCATTTCTGCACCACTTAAACGACCTGATACCATTACTTTAATTCCTTCGGCACCCATTCTCATGGTTGAAGCGATGGCCATTTTTACAGCACGTTTGTAAGAAACACGTGCTACTATTTGATTTGCGATTGACTCGCCTACCAATACGGCATCTAATTCAGGACGCTTAATTTCAAAGATATTGATAGCAACATCTTTTTTAGTAAGCTTCTTAACTTCTTCTTTGATCTTATCAACTTCAGAACCCGCCTTACCAATTACGATACCAGGACGTGAAGTGTGAATGGTAATGATTACACGTTTGATAGTACGCTCGATAATAATCTTTGCAATACCACCTTTTGTAATACGAGCATTTAAATATTTTCTGATCTTCTCATCTTCGATAAGTTTCTCAGCAAAGTTTTTGCCTCCATACCAGTTAGACTCCCAGCCTCTGATAATTCCTAAACGTAAACCTATTGGGTTAACCTTTTGTCCCATTCTGATTATATTATGCGTTTTCTATTGTTTTTTTACTAACGGCTTTGGTTGTTGCTGCTTTCGTATCAACAATCAAAGTCACATGATTTGAGCGCTTGCGAATACGGTGAGCTCTACCTTGAGGAGCAGGCCTAATCCGTTTTACCATAGCACCGCCATCTACGAAAATGGTTTTAATAACCAATTCGCTGTCTTCTACTTTACTACCTTCATTCTTTTGTTCCCAGTTGGCAATGGCAGAACGAAGAAGTTTCTCCAAACGGAGTGAGTTCTCTTTTTTTGCATTGAATACCAAAATATTGAATGCATCTTCCACACGCTTTCCGCGGATCAAATCGGCCAATAACCTCATTTTACGTGGAGAGGTAGGGCAATTATTTAATTTAGCTACTGCTTCCATTCTTATTAATCTTTCTTAGTAGGATGCGACTTAAATGTACGGGTTGGAGCGAACTCGCCCAACTTATGGCCTACCATATTTTCTGTTACATACACAGGGATGAATTTACTTCCGTTGTGCACTGCAAAAGTATGACCAACAAAATCAGGAGTAATCATAGACCTGCGACTCCAGGTTTTGATAACTGATTTCTTTTTGCTATCGTTCATAGCGAAAACTTTTTTCTCAAGTTTTACTTCTACAAACGGACCTTTTTTTAATGAACGCGCCATATCTCGTTATTTCTTCTTACGACTTTCAATGATAAATGAATTCGAATATTTTTTCGGTGTACGGGTCTTGTAACCTTTAGATTTTAAGCCCTTACGTGAACGTGGGTGACCTCCAGAAGCTCTACCTTCACCACCACCCATTGGGTGATCCACAGGATTCATTGCTACTGGTCTAGTACGTGGTCTTCTACCGATCCAACGGTTAGCACCCGCTTTACCTTTACGCTCATTCATGTGATCTTGGTTAGAAACCTGACCAACAGTAGCGTAACAAGCACACAATATTTGACGGGTTTCGCCAGATACCATTTTCACGGTTGCATATTTACCATCTCTATTCAATAATTGAGCTGCAGCACCGGCTGATCTGGCCATTTGACCACCTTTACCAGGATGAATTTCAATATTGTGAATGGTAGTTCCCAAAGGAATTTCACTTAAAGGCAATGCATTACCAATTTCAGGAGCGATACCAGTTCCGCTAACAACGGTTTGACCAGCATCTAAGCCTTTAGGGGCAATGATGTAACGCTTTTCACCGTCGGTATAAGCCAACAAAGCGATAAAGCAAGAACGATTTGGATCGTATTGGATTGAATCTACAGTAGCTTCAACACCAAATTTGTTACGTTTAAAATCGATAACACGGTATAATTTGCGGCTTCCACCACCAATATAACGCATTGTCATTTTACCCGAATTATTACGACCACCTGAGTTTTTCAAACTCACGATAAGTGACTTTTCAACCTTATAGTCAGGCGTCAATTCCTCGTAGGTATTTTGAGCTCTAAAGCGAGTACCCGGTGTAACTGGTTTAAATTTCCTGATTCCCATCGTTCTTATTAGATATTTTGGAAGAAGTCAATTTTCTGACCTTCTTGTAATGTAATAACTGCCTTTTTAAAAGATGGCTTACGTCCTGAGAAGTGCCCTCTTTTGGTAAATCTGGCTTTTGATTTACCTGCGTATATCATGGTATTGATGTTAATCACATTCACGCTATACAATTCTTCAACAGCTTTTTTAATTTCTGTTTTGGTGGCAGTTTTTGCCACTATGAAACTTACCTTGTTCAACTTTTCGCTGATGGCTGTAAATTTCTCGGTTACTAAAGGCTTTTGTAAAATAATCATTCTATGCCTTAATTAAAATGTTCTCAATAACTTCAACTGAATTCTCAACAAAAATTACTTTGTCGGCGTGAAGAATATCATAAGTGTTCAAATCCTTTGCAGCCATAACTTTGGCTTTTGGAAGGTTTCTACCCGACTTATAAATATTCTCGTTGTAATCTGCTAAAACTAACAATGTTTTGTTGTTTAACAAATTCAAGCCATTCAAAATATTTATGTAGTTTTTGGTTTTAGGATCATCCATTGTAAATACTTCAAGTACTTGAATGTTGTTTTCCTTAGCCTTGTAAGCCAAAGCACTCTTACGAGCCAATTGCTTCAATTTTTTGTTCAATTTGAAACTGTAATCACGTGGGCGTGGTCCGTGAATACGGGCACCTCCAACAAATGTACCAGTTTTGATAGAACCTTTACGGGATCCACCAGTACCTTTTTGTCTGTGTAATTTCTTAGTTGAACCACTCACTTGACTTTTTTCTTTAGCTGAGTGCGTTCCTTGGCGTTGGTTAGCCAAGTATTGCTTCACGTCTAAATAGATAGCGTGGTCATTTGGATCGATACCAAAAATGTTATCATTTAAGGTAACCTTTCTTCCTGTGGCTGATCCGCTGGTATTTAATACTGCTAATTCCATGTTACTTCTCTATCAATACAATTGAACCCTTATGGCCAGGAACTGATCCTTTAACAACCAATAAGTTTTGATCTTTGTGAACTTTTAATATTTCAAGATTTGTTTTCTTGATACGAGTACCACCAGTTCTACCGGCCATACGCATACCTTTGAATACCCTTGAAGGATCTGATGATGCACCAATTGAACCCGGGGCACGTAAACGATTGTGCTGACCGTGTGTTTGCATTCCAACCCCTTGGAAATTGTGACGTTTCACAACACCTTGGAATCCTTTTCCTTTGCTGGTACCAACAACATCTACAAACTCTCCAACTTCAAATAAGTCTACATTCAAAACTTGACCAACAGTTAATGTTTGCTCAAAGTTTTTAAACTCAACCATTTTCGATTTCGGGCTTGTATTTGCCTTCTTGAAAATACCGTTTAGCGCAGCGGGAGTGTTTTTTTCTTTCGCATCTCCATACGCCAATTGAACAGCTGCGTAACCATCAGTATCTGATGTTTTCACTTGTGTAACAACACAAGGGCCCACTTCGATTACGGTGCAAGGAATTTGCTTACCGGTTGAATCGAAGACGCTGGTCATTCCTAATTTTTTTCCTATTAAACCTGACATAGTATTTTATCAAACTTTAATTTCTACATCCACTCCGCTAGGCAATTCAAGCTTCATCAAAGCATCGACAGTTTTTGCGGTTGAACTGTATATATCTAACAATCTTTTGTACGAGCACAATTGAAACTGCTCCCTAGCTTTTTTGTTTACGTGCGGCGAACGTAGAACTGTGTAAATCTTCTTGTGAGTTGGCAATGGAATTGGACCGCTTACTACGGCTCCAGTTGCCTTAACAGTTCTTACAATCTTCTCAGCTGACTTGTCAACTAAGTTGTGATCGAACGATTTTAATTTAATCCTTATTCTTTGGCTAACCATGATATTTTTTAAGCTTTTGCCTTTCCGTTAACTTTTGCTAAAACTTCATCCTGAACATTTCTAGGTGCTTCTGCATAATGGCTGAATTCCATTGAGCTAGTTGCACGACCAGAAGAAAGCGTTCTCAATTGGGTTACGTATCCAAACATTTCTGCCAATGGAACTTTACCTTTAACAACTGATGCACCTGCTCTGGTATCCATACCTTCTAGTTGTCCTCTTCTCTTGTTTAAGTCACCAATTACATCTCCCATGTTAATCTCTGGTGTAATCACCTCAATTTTCATGATTGGCTCCAACAAAATAGGACTTGCTTTTCTAGATGCTTCTTTGAAAGCCATCTTTGCTGCGATTTCAAATGACAATGCATCCGAGTCAACTGCGTGGAATGAACCATCAAACAAACGAACTTTTAAACTTTCAACTGCATAACCGGCTAAAACACCGTTTTGCATAGCCAATTTAAATCCTTTTTCAATTGAAGGGATAAATTCTTTAGGAATTGAACCACCTACAATCTCATTTATAAACTCTAAACCTGGCTTCTCTGCTGATCCTGGAATCAACTCAAATTGAATATCTGCAAACTTACCACGACCACCAGATTGTTTCTTGTATACCTCGCGGTGAGAAACTGGTTTTGTGATTGTTTCTTTATAAGATACTTGTGGTGCACCCTGATTGATTTCTACTTTAAACTCACGTTTCAAGCGGTCTACAATAATTTCTAAGTGCAACTCACCCATACCAGAGATAACGGTTTGACCACTATCTTCATCTGTATGAACTTTGAAAGTTGGATCTTCTTCAGCTAACTTAGCTAAAGCCATACCTAACTTATCTGAATCTGCTTGGGTTTTTGGTTCAACCGCTAATCCAATAACTGGATCAGGGAAATCCATTGCCTCCAAAACAATAGGAAATTTTTCAGCACACAAAGTATCACCTGTTTTGATATCTTTAAAACCAACTGCTGCTCCAATATCACCCGCTTCAAGCGCTTCAATTGGATTTTGTTTGTTGGCGTGCATTTGGAAGATACGTGAGATACGTTCTTTATTTCCGCTACGTGTATTTAATACGTATGAACCAGCATCCAATTTACCAGAGTAGGCACGCATAAAAGCTAAACGACCAACGAAAGGATCGGTTGCGATTTTGAACGCCAATGCTGTAAAAGGCTCATCAACACTTGGTTGGCGAGTAATTTCAGCACCAGTATCAGGATGTGTACCAATTACACCTTTTTTATCAATTGGGCTAGGAAGTAACTCCATAACCAAATCTAACATTGTTTGTACACCTTTGTTTTTGAATGAAGAACCGCACAACATAGGAACGATTTTCATATCAATAACTGCCTTACGCAAAGCATCTAAGATTTCTCTTTCAGATATTGATGATGGATCTTCGAAAAACTTCTCCATCAATTTATCATCATATTCAGATACTGCTTCAAGCAATTTTTCTCTCCACTCGGTAGCTTCTTCAATCATATCCGCAGGGATATCGATTGTTTCATAAGTCATACCTTTATCATTTTCATTCCAGATCATTCCGCGGAAGTTGATTAAATCAACTACTCCTTTGAAACCATCTTCAGCACCGATAGGCAATTGCAATGGAACTGCGTGGCTGCCTAACATTTCTCTCACTTGTTTTACAACGTTTAAGAAATCGGCACCAGAACGGTCCATTTTATTTACGAAACCTAAACGAGCAACATTATAATTGTTGGCAAGTCTCCAGTTAGTTTCAGATTGTGGCTCAACACCATCAACAGCAGAGAACAAGAAAACAAGACCATCCAAAACGCGCAATGAACGATTTACTTCTACAGTAAAATCTACGTGTCCAGGAGTATCAATAATATTCATGTGATAGCTCTGGTTGCGGTATTTCCATTCAACTGTTGTAGCAGCAGAGGTAATTGTGATACCACGTTCTGCTTCTTGAACCATCCAGTCCATTGTAGAAGCACCATCATGCACTTCACCAATTTTGTGGTTCACTCCAGCATAGTAAAGAATACGCTCGGTAGTTGTAGTCTTACCCGCATCAATGTGGGCAGCAATACCGATATTTCTTGTATATTTAAGGTCGCGAGACATTTATTGATTCCTCTTTGTTATTAATTAGCTAATTTTAAAATGCGAGAATGCTTTATTTGCGTCAGCCATTTTGTGGGTGTCTTCACGTTTTTTAACGGATGAACCTTCATTTTTGGATGCTGCTAATATTTCATTAGCCAATTTATCTGCCATTGTTTTTTCGCCACGGTTGCGTGAATACTTGATCAACCATTTCATTCCTACTGCCACCTTACGGTCTGCAGGAACTTCCATTGGAATTTGGAAAGTAGCACCACCCACACGGCGTGATTTTACTTCAACTGAAGGCATTACATTGTTTAAAGCCTTTTTCCAAACATCCAAACCATTCTCTTGTGCTTTGGCTTCTACTTTATCTAATGCTGCGTAGAAAACACCATAAGCGGTTGCTTTCTTACCTGCTAACATCATGTTATTTACAAAGCGGGTTACCAGAACGTCATTGAACTTCGGGTCAGGTAACAAAATATGCTTTTTAGCTCTTGCTTTTCTCATCTGATTAATTGATTACGCTTGGTAATTATTTCTTTTTAGCTTTAGGATCTACAGCTACTTGACCTGGTTTAGGTTTCTTAGTTCCGTATTTCGAACGTCTTTGGTTACGGCCAGCTACACCAGCAGTATCTAAAGCACCACGAACAATATGGTAACGAACACCAGGTAAATCTTTTACCCTACCACCTCTTACCAATACGATAGAGTGTTCTTGTAGGTTATGTCCTTCTCCAGGAATGTATGCGTTGATCTCATTTCCGTTGGTTAAACGAACACGAGCTACTTTACGCATTGCCGAGTTAGGCTTCTTGGGAGTTGTAGTGTACACACGGGTACATACACCTCTACGTTGAGGACAAGAATCAAGTGCAGGTGATTTGCTCTTGAATGATACATCGTTGCGGCCCTTACGAACCAGTTGTTGAATAGTAGGCATATCTTACTGTTAAATACGCAATAATTGTCTAAAAATTGGGACGGCAAAGGTAGGTGATTGAAGTTAGCTATGCAAGAGCGCACACAAAAAATATTAAAAATATTGTTTGCTGAGCGGGTTACTTGCTAACTAGAACCATCAGTCTTTTCCGTAAAAGCCCCGTTTAAGGGGTCGCAAACGTAGGGCTTATTTCATTATTAAACAAGCATTTGTTGAAAAATATATTGAAATAATGTTTCTGGACGAGCAAAAATAGGCTGAAAAATAGGCAAAAAAAAGCCCCCAAGGCCTTCCTTGGGGGCTTTTTAAAGAAGGGAAAATTATTGTTTAAGCACTTTTACTGGCTGTTTATCATTTAGTTGTATAAAATAGATCCCTGTTTCCCAATCTTGTGAAGCAGGTATTTCAATTTTACCTGTACTAAATATTTCTTTTGTCCAGATTTTTCTTCCTTGAACGTCAAAAATATTGACTTGAACCATTTCATTGGCATTGGTTTCGACCCAAATTCTGCCACTGAATGGATTTGGATATACAATAGTTGATGTTTCTGATTGGATTCCTTTAATAGAAACGATAGGAGAATAGCTGTATTTACCATCTAAATCAATTTGTTTTAGGCGATAGAATAATTCTTGACTAGGTACATTTTGGTCGTTAAAAGCATAAGAAAGTTTTTTATTGCTATTAGAACCTTTGCTTGCTACATAGGCTACTTCTTCAAAATTAAGTGAACCTACTCCCCTCTCAATTGCAAATCCTCGGCAATTTACCTCGTTTGCAGTTATCCAATTTAAAAGCACATTACTATTGGTTCTATTGCCACCAAAGCTTAATAAGCTAACAGGCAATGGAGAGCTACCATTAGAAGCCAAAGTAAATTGACCGAGGGTACTAATACCATTAAAGCTAACAGCACCACCACTGATATTGCTGGCACCAACTGTTTGTAATAAAGTCCAAGCGCCATTGCTGTAGGCCGATCTATTATATAAGCGCATGGCAGTATCTGTAGAACTAATTTGGAAAGGCGGAAGCGCAAAATTTAAGTTTGCGGTAAAAGTACCCGGATTACCAAATGGATTTACAATATAGTATCTGCTAGTTAAAACATTAGCTGCACCAGAAGGAAGTGAATTAGGTGCCAAAGGAACCTCGTTCAGAACTAAATCAACTGCATTGTCAAATGGATCAATAATAGATACACCCATTGTTTTCATGGCGTAAGAACTTCCATAAACATTGTTTAAAATGTAACATGAATCTCCACCTGCAGGCAGATTAGAAGCCGCTAATACTGGAGAACCAATTACATTTCCAACTAAACCGTTTACACCATCGCCAATTTGTGTAACAGCGAAAGGTTCATTAAATTGATAATAAGCAACCAAGCCCGGAGTGCTTGGAGGCACCATTCTATGCATGTTTTTGCGAAGTGTACTTGAATCTAATGTGGTATTCCACATTCTAAACTCATCAACCATTCCATTAACAGGGAAACTACCAAAATCCCAAGAGGCTATTCCTAATGCTAATTCTGATCCATTAAAACCAATAGGATTTGTAGACGTTAAAGGCGATGAGGCTACTAATTGTCCATTGATATAAGATTTTAAAGCTACACCAGATTCCCAGGTTACTGCTACATGTGTCCATGTGTTTGCAGCAACAGTGGCAGTGCTGGTATGAGTTGTTTTCACACCTGCATTGTCCCAATATTCTGGATGTAATTGACCATTTTCAATTCCCAAAATATACCCATTACCAGTAGTAGGTAGTTTGGTTTTAGAATATAATTTTTGATTTCTAGTACTTGGATCTGTTAAATACACCCAAGCCTCAACGGTCATATTGGTTCCAATATTTAATTTTGGATTGTGGCTCACCTTCACATATTTAGCAGCACCAATTCCACTGTAGGCATTACCTGGAACATAGGTTACGGTTGACAATACAAAACGTAATGTATCATTAGACATATTATTATCAATGGTTGCATTAGGGTTTGAAGAATACAATAAAATTGAATTGTAACCATTAGCCAAAGTCAATGCATATGATCCATTTATAGTTACAGAAACGGTATCGCAACCATTTAATGTACCTGTCCAAGGGTAAGTAACCACAGTACCTCCATTGATTGAATATTTCAGGTTAAAAGAGGTACAAGTATTTCCACTTTGATTTCTAACACGAACAGTTAAATCATTGCTTCCACTTGCAATGGGTGTTGGGTAAGAAACTGCATCAATTGCCAAATCATTGGCTAAACCAGCCGCCTCATGCGCACCAACTACTGGAGGAACCACACGTGTTGTATTGTCAAAATCTTTAGAAACTAGGCTTGTTAAATCAACACCTTTGGTACAGGCATTGCTTACATGTAAATCTGTAGAAGAAATAAACAAAGGTGAAGCATTGTATGAACTATCACCACCAGTGGTTGCAGTTTTATATGTTGCGCTTGTAAACGCTGCACCTCTAAACCCTAAGTTACCACCACCCGCATTATAAAAAATGTTATAATTAATTACGTTTCCAGCAGGGTTTGTAGAGAAATAAGCTGGATAGGTTGCGCTTCCTGTTGCATTAAAAATATTATTCTTAAAATAAGAAACGCCGGTTGCTACTGAATTATAATAGTACAATCCATAGGTAGCAGCACCATTTGTAGTTACTGAATTATGGTAAAAATTCAATGCATCTATCCCAGCAGCAGCAGTATACAAATATAAAGCATACGATGATCCATAGGTAGAAAACATATTGTTATACATTTCTGTTGGAAGCACTCCTGAAGTCCAGTAATAATAATAAACGTCTACATAGCCTGCATTTATTTTGTTTCCAATTAACCTAGTAGGATTAACCGCAGAGGCATGCTGGTTATAATACAAATAGATACCATAACTAGAAACATTTGAAGTGAGCATATTAATGGTATTACCAATAATATCTACTGGGTTAGCTATATAATAGAAACGAATTCCATAATAATAGGTATTGGTTAAAGTGTTCCAACGAATTTTATGCCCTCTATTATAAGCTGCATTTAATGTTCCACTGGTAGAAATTTGAATACCATAATAGGCTCCAACAACCGTGTTACTATCTATAGTAACTGAATCTGTCCATTGGTTTCCGTCTGCCATTCCAGAGGCAGTACCTGTAACAATAATTCCATATGAAGTACTGGTACCGGTATTTGGCAAACTAACCACACATTTTTTAACTGTAAAACCAATACCTACATTGTTTAGGGTACCTCCAATTAGGGCAATACCAGTTCCTGTTCCGGCAATATTATTGGTTAATGTTAAATTTTTAATGGTAACATAACTTACTTGGTTCACCATAAATACTGGAGAAGCATTATTTATTACAATACTTCTTGTTGCGGCATTAACGCCATCAAAAGTAATGGTGTTGGTTGCCGAGGTACCATAAACAGGACCATTTAAAACAACTGGAACAGTGTAGGTTCCCGGGTTAACTGTAAAATTAACAGGACCACTTACACCTGCAATACTTAATGCAGTAGTTGCATCAGCAAAAGTTGGGAAATTAGCTCCCGTTCCACCAATGGTATAATTACCGCTCATTGGAGCTGCATAAAACAAGCTTGTTCTTAAGGTGTCATTGCTTAAATTTCCATCTGTGCTTGCATTTGGATAATCAGTGTATACTTTAATATTATTGGCTCCAGAAACTAAGGTAATTTGGTTCGAACCCGTAAAAGAAATTAAAGCAGTATCACAAGCAGCTAATGTGCCCGACCAAGGAATAGTGACAGGAGTTCCTCCATTAAGCTTGAAGCTGATATTAAAACTTGTAATGGCATTGTTACCTGAATTCTTTACTCTGCAAATAAGGTTTTGTGCTCCTGGGGTAATTGGCATAGCAGGAGAGTACAATACATCTACCGTTAAATCATTGGCGAATGTACTAAATTCATACATACCTGGATTTGGAGATGCACTCCTTGGATTACCCTCATAATCTGTTGGCACCGCAGCTAAAGCATTTACACCGCGTGTACAACCATCTGTTAAGTGAACATCAAGGCTACTTGTAAATGGAGGAAACCTAGTGAATGATGAATCTCCGCCAGTTGTTGCCGTATTATAATTTGCTAAAGTAAATGCTGCAACCCTAAAACCTAAAGAGGTTGTTTTGGTATTTGAATAAATATTATAATTAATACTATTTATTGTTGGGTTCGAACTAAAATATGCTGGATATACCGTGGTACCAGCTGTTGAATAAATTGAAAAGATATTATTCTTACAATTTAAGCCATTCACGTTGTTTATGTTGTAATAATACAAACCATATTGAGTTGCAGCCGAACCATTATAATGAAAGGTATTATGCATGAAATCATAATTTCCGCCACCCGCGGCTGCAGTGTATAAATAGCAGGCATAATTGGTACTATAAGCCATATTACCTAACAAAGCATTGTTATAAATTTTAGTTGGTGCAGTAGCTGTACTTGTTCCATAATAAATATAATAACCATGGTATGCTGCATTTACAACCTTATTACCAATTACTTCTGTAGAAATTGACGTATTAGAGTTTTGATTGTAAGACAAGAAAAATCCATAACTGGTAGTAATATTCCCTGTATTCATGCTTATACTATTGTATTTTACGACAATTGGATTAAAAATATAATAGGAATAAAATCCATAGGTATAAGCATTTATAATGGTATTGTTTCTAATTAGGTAACCACGATTATTAGCAGAACTAGCGCCAGTATTGCCATAAACCATGATTCCATAGTAGCCCCCATTTGTTGAATTACTATCAATAGTTATTGAATCCATCGTTTGATTGGAACCTGAAGTTAAACCGCCCGAAACAAAAATAGCACCTGTAGTTGCAGTTGAAGTTGCATTTGGAAGGTTAACAATACAATTTGTAACAGAGCTTCCTGTTCCTTTGTTTCCGCTGTTTCCAGAAATTGAAATACCAGAACACGTTGCGCTTGCACGATTGATAACGGTTAGGTTGCTTATTCTTAAATAACTTGTATTAATACCTGCTAAAATAGGATCTAATAAACTATCATTAAGGATACAAGTATTTTTATTTGTACCTGTAATAGTAATTCTATTGGTAGCGTTCACACCAGCAATATTATTAAAATGACTTTTACCTGTATAGGTTCCAGGATTAACAATAATATCTACTGGCCCGCAAACTCCGAAAGCGTTTAGGTCATTGGCAATTGCAGTGAGTGTTGTATAATTTGCACCGCTTGCTCCAACTGTATAGGTGCCAGATAATGAAGGATGTGCATTTGAAAATGCAGAATCATTTTTTGTCATTGTATCTGCTACCGCATTAGGTAAGCTTGTCCATACTTTAATTGGAACAGTAGTAGAAGGAAATGTATACGTTCCTAATGAAATTGAGGCCGTATTTGCTACAGTTCCAAATGTATCTAACAAACTGGTATAGGCAATAGGCGTTTGGGTTACCCCATTTACGCTCCAATTTACATTTAGACCTGTAATTTGATTGATACCAAAATTCCTAATTGTTGCTGAAACGGGGAAAGTGCCGGCACTACAAAATAGCCCGGGTGCATCTATTGAAACAACACCAGCATCATTTGGGCTTGCAGAAGCAACATCAATACCCATGTTCATGTAGCTAGTACCTGCAGTACCAGTAGTTGAACCATAGGCTCCATATATCCTTTTATTTCCGCCTGTACCATTTCCACCAGCACCAGATACTGCAGATCCTGAGCCTGCGGCACTGTGTTGAATATCTATTACCAAAGCCTTGGTTGGGTCGTAATAAAATGGCGTTGTTAAAGTTATTTTCATCCAACCCAATGCAGCAACAGTTGTAAAAGTTTTGCTTGTTGCACTCAAGCATGTTGTTAGACCTGTTAAAAATGTTCCACTTGAGAAAACAGTTAATGCAGGAACTTGAACCATCTTAACAGAAAAGTTATTATAAGTCATTGAGGTTACGGCAGCTGTTGGCATTACATAAATTGTTGTAATGTTTCCAGGCGTTGCGCCGGTAAATTCACCAGCTGCATAAACAAATTGCGTATGTGGTGATGCTGCTGTTATTGAAAGCGGAAATGCATTTCCACCTGTTCCCACATTTGAGAAGAACTGAGGTGTTCCGGTTTGCCCCTGGACATGCACTAGCGAAGTTAGGAATAGGATTCCAAACAAGGCTGATTGAAGAAAATGATGTAATTGTTTTTTCATATAAAATGCTTAAATGTTTTTCTGACGAATGAACGGCTAATCTAGCCATATTGGTTTAAAAATATAAACGAGTTTCGCTTTTTTGAAAAATTTTACCAATTAATAGGATTAAAATTCTGAATTTCAATATATTAATTCTATTGAAAGCGCTGTCCAATTAAAAATTTAACAGAAAATAAACTGAAGAAAAATATCTAAAACAGAATTAATTTAACAAAATCACCTTCCATAATTTGCTTAAGTTTGCCCAATGCACCCGCCAAATATAAAAAAAATACTTTCTAGTTTGCCTGATAGCCCTGGCATATACAAGTATTTTGATATTGAGCAAACCTTAATATACATTGGCAAAGCAAAGAGTTTAAAGAAACGTGTAGGAAGTTATTTTTTAAAAAAACACCACGACAACCGAAAGACGGCCATTTTGGTTTCGCGTATTGTGGATATTCAATTTACCATTGTTGAAACAGAAATGGATGCGCTATTACTAGAAAATGCGCTGATTAAGCAATACCAGCCAAGGTTTAATATCATGTTAAAAGATGATAAGACCTATGCTTCCATTAGTATTAAGAATGAACGCTTTCCAAGGATATTATCTACAAGAACTATTGTGAGGGATGGAAGTGAATACTTTGGGCCGTATGCAAACGGGACCATGAAATACACTTTACTAGATTTAATTAAGGCCACCTACCCTATTAGAACTTGCACCTTCAACTTAAGCGAGGCCAATATAAAAGCAGGAAAATTTAAAGCCTGCTTGGAATACCAAATTGGTAATTGCATGGCACCATGTGTGGGCATACAAACTGAAGCAGAATACGACCAAAGTATACAGGCAATTAGGAAATTATTAAAGGGAAACTTGGGTGAGGTAAAATCCGAGATCAAGCAATTTATGCAGGATGCGGCTGTTGCGCTTCAATTTGAAAAGGCAGAAGCACTTAAGAAAAAATTAGAACTTTTAGAAAATTACCAAAGCAGGTCAACCATTGTAAATGATATTAAACATGATGTAGATGTATTTAGCATTGTGAGTGATGACAAATTTGCATTTGCAAATTATTTGAAAGTTTCAAATGGCATTATTGTGCAAACACAAACCTTTGAAATAAAGAAAAAATTAGATGAAAGCGATGAAGAATTATTGAGTTTGGCCATTGCAGAAGTTAGAGAAAAATACCTCAGTAGTTCAAAAGAGATTATTGTGCCAATCCCATTAGATTGGGAGGATTCGGGATTAACCATTACTGTTCCAAAGTTAGGTGACAAGAAGAAGCTTTTAGATTTATCATTAAAAAATGCGATGTATTACAAGCGGGATAAATTGCAGCAATATGAATTGTTAAATCCAGACTTAAAGGTAGACCGTATTTTGAGTCAGATGAAAAAGGATTTGCGCTTAAAAGATTTACCTGCCCATATAGAATGCTTTGACAATTCTAATTTACAAGGAACCAATCCAGTATCTGCCTGTGTGGTATTTAAGGACGCCAAAGCAAGCAAAAAAGATTACCGCCATTTTATTCCAAAAACTGTTGTTGGTCCAGACGATTTTGCCACCATGCGAGAAGTGGTTTTTAGACGCTACAGAGGTTTACTTGAGGCAAATGAACCCTTGCCAAATTTAATAATCATTGACGGTGGTAAAGGCCAGTTAAGTTCTGCAGTAGAAAGCTTGAAAGAGCTTGGTATATATGGCAAAGTACCTGTTATTGGCATTGCAAAAAGATTGGAAGAATTATACTACCCAGAAGATGAATTCCCTTTGTATATTGATAAGAAATCAGAGACATTAAAAGTCATTCAACAGCTGCGAGACGAAGCACATAGGTTTGGCATTACGCACCATAGAAATCGCAGGAGCAAAAACACCTTGTAACTGCCTTGGATGCCATTAACGGAATTGGCCCCGAAAATGCCAAATTATTATTAAGAGAATTAAAAAGTGTAAAAAAAATTAAAGAGGCAGATTTGCCAATTTTAGCTGCTATTATTGGCATAGGAAAAGCAAATTTAGTTTACAATCATTTTAGGGCACAAAAAGACAAGAAGGACTAAAAAAATGGAAAGCAATTCGAGCAAAATAATATCGGAAGAATTTAAGAAGAAGGCTTGTATTTGGGCGCAACAGTTTGAAACTTTTTGTATTTTAGATAACAATCAAATTAGCAATGCACTTGCATTACAAGAAATTGAATTTGCACTAGCAGTAGGCGAGGCAGATGCAATAACAGGCAAAGGAAAAGATGATTGGGATTTATTCAGAGCCTTTATTGACAAGCATTCTGGCGACTCTCCCCTATTTGGCTATTTAAGTTATGACTTAAAAAACCAAATAGAAAATTTAGGTTCGAACCATGCTGACGGGATTGGCTTTGCTCCACTATTTTTCTTTAAACCCATTCATTTAATTTTAATAGACCAACATGGACAAATGATGGTGATGAGTGAAGAAGGTGATAAAATTTGCGCAGAAATTGAGGCAATTTTTATAGAAGAAAAAAATGCAAGTCCCATTCAAATGAAAGCAAAGGTTAGCAAAGAAAATTATATAGAAAAAGTAGAAAAAATTAGAGAACATATTGTTGAAGGAGATGTATATGAATTAAATTATTGTGTGGAGTTTTTTGCAGAGAACACCCCAATAGATCCATTACAAACTTATTTTTCTTTACAAAAAATTTCGCCAACGCCATTTGCCTGTTTCTTTAAATGGAACAACAGGTATATTATAAGTGCAAGTCCAGAAAGATTTATTCGCAAATCGCTGAACAAGCTGTATTCACAGCCAATTAAAGGAACAGTAAGAAGAGCTGCAGATCCAATTCAAGACCAAAAATTAATTGCAGAACTACGAAATTCTGAAAAGGAAAAAGCAGAAAATTTAATGATTGTAGATTTGGTTCGCAACGATTTGGCAAGAAGCAGCGAAATTGGTTCTGTTGCCGTTGAGGAGTTATATGGTATCTATAGTTTTAAGCAGGTACACCAAATGATTTCTACTGTGTCTTCCACTATTTTAGATGGCATTCACCCAGTAGACGCCATAGAAAATGCTTATCCTATGGGTAGTATGACGGGCGCACCAAAAGTAAAAGCAATGCAATTAATTGAACAATACGAACAAACAAAAAGAGGTTTATACAGCGGCTCTATTGGGTACTTTGCGCCCAATGAAGATTTTGATTTTAATGTTGTTATTAGAAGTATTCAATACAATGCAGCAAGTAATTATGTAAATTTCGAAGTTGGTTCGGCCATAACCTACGACAGTATTGCCGAGCATGAATATGAAGAATGTTTATTGAAAGCGCAGGCTATGTTAAAGGCATTGAATGCGCAAATTGTTTAAACAGTAGGTTATTTATAAAGACAAAGTTTATTTTTGGAACACCAACAAATTAATGAAAACACATACAACAAAAACTATAATGCCAGGTAAATTAACAATTATGTTATGCATTTTTATGTTGTTATTTTCAACGAAAATTAGCGCACAAGACAGCTCAAAAATTAATTGTATTTTTGCACCCTCCTATTATAAAATAGTTCCAATATTTACAGCAGATTCAAGGGCTCACAGGCTTAGCATGCAAAAGAATTTTGATGTAAATAATTATACCGCAAGTATGGGTGGTGTATTCCCATTTCTATGGATAAAAAAGGGAAACAAAATTATACAATTGAGTGCGGCGGGTTCTACCTATTTAACATTAACCAGAGAAACACATTCGGGCAATTTACAAAACATAGATTTTTTTGGCGATTTATTTTGTGATATTAAACTCAATAAAAACTACCAACTAAGGTTAGGTACCGGACATAGCAGTCAGCATATGAGTGATGATGCCATAACAAGTGGCATGCCATTTAAAAACTATGCAAAAGATTACCACCAAGTATTATTGGTATACCAACATACCAATTTGGCTCGAACCAAAAGCCAATTGATTTATGCGGGTTTATCCTACAATTACAATTTCAAAACCACAGGTGACATATCAAACAAAGTTCTTTTGCAATGTGGCTTTGAGCATACACCTGTTAAATTAAGGAAAGGACATTTTTTGTATTATGCTGCTGATTTAAAATGGCGACAAGAATTGGATTTTGCCTATACCACTAATTTTCAAATTGGCTATAAAACCATGGATGTATTTGGAAAAACCATGCGCATTGCCATTGATTACACCAAGGGTATTGATGAAAGAGGTTATTACCAGCCCATGAAAAGAGACTTCTTTCATCTTGGGTTTTATTTTGATTTGTAATGAAGAAGTTTGCACTCGTTTTCTATTACATTTTTATTTCAATAAACCTTGGCTTCGCAAATGTTGGATCGAACCAAGACAGCCTAAATTTTGATTCAAGCAGCGTTATAAAGAATGAATTAAGTAGGAACCAAAAGCTCGTTATAGCAGGACTAGCAGCGCAACAAGCGGGAAGCTTATACTTAGAATATAAATGGTGGTGGGAAGGTGATTACCACTCGTTTGCCATAAAAAATGATGGTGGGTTTAATAATTACAGTTTAGGAATGGATAAGGTAGGCCATTTTTACACCTCCTATATGTACAGTAATTTACTATACGAGTTACTGAAATGGGGTGATTTTAGCGAACAAAAATGTACTTTTTACAGCACACTTTTACCCTTTGCTTGGGCTTTGAGCATTGAATTAGGCGATGGCTTTGCCACTGAATTTGCCTTTTCGCCACAAGATTTATTGGCCAATAGTTTGGGAATTGGGTATGCTTATGCCCAAAGAAAAATCCCCTATTTACAAAATTTCAAATTCAAATTTAGTTATTTTCCTGGGCAATATTACCGCCAAAACAACTATCAAAATTGGTCGTTAACTGCAGATTACAATGGCCATATTTATTGGCTAAGTACAGATGTACATAATATCTTACCAAACACGGCAAAAGCTTATTGGCCTAAGTATTTAAATTTGGCATTTGGTTATGGCATCAATAATTTTACTGAGGTGAATGCCTATAAGGATAAAGGCTATGTTTTGCAGCGCGAATTTTTTATTGGATTGGATTACAATTTAGCTGCTATTCCGGCTAAAAATAGAACTGTAAAGGCTGCAAGAAACATGGTTGATTATTACCATTTTCCTGCTCCAGGATTGAAGAAAACAGACAATGGAAATTGGCAAGCACAAACATTATTATTAAATTAAGAAAACATGAGATTTGAAAAACACATATTTATTTGCGCCAATCAAAAGGCCGAAGGAAAGGTTTGCTGCGGCGAACAACATGGCATGGCTTTGGTTGAAAAATTCAGAGAGGTGCTTTTGGAAAAAGGATTAAAAGGAAAAGTGAGGGCACAAAAATCGGGCTGTTTAGATGCTTGTAAATTTGGACCAACTTTGGTGATATACCCAGAAGGAACATATTATAAAAATGTACAGTTAACAGATGTAGAAAAAATAGTTGAACAACATATCATTCAAAACAAAATTGTGGCTGAGTTGGAACTACAATGGGAGCATTAGAAACTGTAATTGTATTGAAAAACAGTTAAGCGCGGAGGGCGCATATCTGCAGGCCTTGTCATCATTTCTGCATTTAAAATATTACTCATTACCAAGGCTATTTTCATTCGAGAATTAATTTGGTATGCTATGCGGGCATCCATAATGGTATTTCCATTTCGGTTGGCATAACGCGCATCTGCCACTCCTTTTATAAAAATGGTAAGTGGAACACCTACAAAGGCTGCATCAATATTTTGCATGCTGCTATTGTATTTTAAACTGTATCCAATTTGCCATTTTTTGTAGGTTACTTGTATGTCCCATTTCAGCAGGTGTTTGAACCTATATTTTAGCACATCACTGCTGTCGCTGCGCGTATTTCTGTAGTTGTAGGGGTTGCCAATTGAATCGTGGGCATAAACATAATTGGGATCGAGCATGGTTGGATTGGTGTAAGTATATCCAAATAGCGTTTGCAATTTCACCTTGCCAATTTTACCTTCTGCATTTACACTTAAATCAGTTCCAACAATTTGTGTTTCGCCAATATTTAATGATTTAAAACCTAAACTAGGGAATGGATTAAATGGATCTGTAATGGGCTTCCAAACCCCTAAATTAAAGTCGATCATATTTTGGTAACGGGTATAAAATACGGCAGCATCTAAAAATCCATTTACTCCTAAAAACGAAAATCCTTGTTTGGCGCCAAGCTCCGCGTTCCAGCCTGTTTCACTTTGCAATTGTGGATTTGGAAATACATTTAACAAACCAACATTGGTTTGCACATATCTTTCGGCAATGGAAGGAAAACGGTAACCTTGTCCGAAGCTGGCACGAAGAAAAGTAGCTTTAGCCATTTCATAATTTACACCAGCTCTAAAAACAGGTTTGGCTTCGGCCTTTCCATTCATATTAAAATATTCGTAGCGGGCACCTAAGCTTAAGTTTAATTTCTTGGTAGGGCTTTGGTCGATTTGCAAATAAGCTGCATGATTTCTGCTGTTTTGGGTACCGCTGTATAATGGACTATTTGAAAGGTTCATGCTGGTAACCAAGCCCCCACTGATGCTCATTTTAAAACTAGCAATAAAGCGTTGAAGCAAATATTCTCCATAAAAATTATGAGAGGAATTGTCTTGATTGGTGGTATGGTCTGAGGAGGTAATATCATTTGAAATATACATCCACCTACCCCTTAACACTTGTTTAAAATCGCCATTGATAAACGTTACACTTGGGTCGAAATAAAAGTTTTTAGATTTGGTTGTTGAATACTGCGAATCCAAGCTTGTGTAAGCATTTTTATAGCTATCCCAAAGTAAAAAAGAAGCACCATCTGAAATTAATGCACCGGCATTTAGGCCATAAATCAAATTTGTTTTAGGCGTAAATTTCAGGTTGGTATTTAGGCGTAATCTATTGTCGTTTTCACCCATGCGGTAGCCTTCATCTCTTAAATAATTTCCACTGAACGCAACTTGTAAATTATTTTTCTTGAATGTATGAAATGCGCTGGCGCCATATTGTTTCAAAACTTGGTTTGTCCATTTAAAGTTGGGGTTTTCAGGATTGCTATATACCCCAGAAAATGCGCTGATGCGTGTAATGGGTTTATCCTTAGCCAATTCGGTTCGAAAATGAACAATACCACTTAAGGCGCTTGAACCATATAAAACGGAAGATGCTCCTTTTACAACTTCAACTTGTTGCACATTTTCTATGGGAATAAAATTCCATTTTACCTGCCCGGCATCACCAGTTAAAAAAGGCATATCATCAAGCAAAACCATTACGTGCGAACCAACACCGTATGTCCAACCGCTGCCGCTTCTAATGTTTACCTGCCCATCAATTACATTTACGCTTGGCACTTGGTCGAGGAGTTTATCCATGCCAGTGGTGTTTTTATTTTGAATTAAGTAAGGTTGAATAATTTCTGTACTCACCATTACCCGTTTAACAGATTGTTCGCTGCGGTTTGCGGTAACCAAGGTTTGGTTCAACAAATGGGAAACGGGTTTGAGGGAAATAAGCAAATTGGCGCCAGTGTTTGCTGAGCTGCTTGGCATTTGAAATTCATCGTATCCTAAATAGGAAACAAATAGGATAGAATCTGAGCCATTTACCTTACTTATTTGCAAGGTAAATTCACCCTGGGCATTGGTAAGTGCAATTGTTTTTCCGCATTTTATCACCGCACCAACGAGGTCGTCGTGGTTGCTGGCATCTATTACTTTACCTGCAATAGAAATACCCTGCGCATGTAAAGAAATGGGCATAATAGCATGCAATAGAACCCAAATGAAAAGAAATTTATATCTTGCCATAAATTACAAATTATGAAAAAAAGTATACTTTCAATAATACTCATTTGCGCTATGAGTTTTACCAACAATTTAATTGCACAATGTACGCCCGACCCTAATTTAACTACTTCAGGAACCTTCCCAGCAGCATTAGATACTGCAAAAGTTGGCCAATTGTACAGTCAGGTTTTACAATACCATATTACCAAAGATACCACCATTTATGTGGCCCAGCTAGGAAGCACGGTAAATGCAAAAATAGATACCTTATGGATCACAGGCGTGGTGGGTATGCCAGATGGTTTTAGCTATACCTGTCATAATAAAGATTGTAAAATTATTGGAGGAGCCACGGGCTGCGCCACATTAACTGGAACTCCCAAGGATGGATCGGCTGGAATTTATCCTTTAAGGGTACTTATTCAAATTAGGGCAACCGCTATGTTTGGACCACTACCTATTTCACAAACTGTAAATGATTCCAATATGCGTTATACTATAATTGTTCAAGGCGGAACTGGCATTGGCGAAATGGTAGAAAACCAAGATGTTATTTTATATCCAAATCCGGCAAAAGCAGATTTACAGGTATACGTTCCAACATTAAGGGAAAATGCCAATTATTCTATTAGTAATATACAAGGACAAAATATGATAAATGGTCAAATTTCAGGTAATAGAGAAGTTAGCCATTTAAATATTTCTAATTTAAGCTCAGGCGTTTACTTTATTCAAATTCAAAGTGCCAATTGCAATTTGGTAAAGAAGTTTTGGGTTGAATAAAACCCTTTAAGAATTTATTTGTTTGAATTATTTGTGTTCGTTACCCGTGAAGTATGAGAAAAATCAACTTAGTAGGGACAAAATATTTCCCTTTGAACATAAAAAATAAATAAATTTGTCCTTCATTTTTACGCAACAGAAAAATAATTTATATGCAAATCAAAGCTAATCATCGCGATGAATTCGTTTATCGCCACAATTCTTCCATGGCTAATGACACCGCATCAATGCTTCAAGCAGTTGGTGTAGAGACCTTAGACCAATTAATTGACGAAACAATTCCGGCTCATATTAGATTAAAGCAACCCATGAATTTGCCAGAGGCACTTTCAGAAAATGAGTTATTGGCAATGTTGAGCGAAGTAGCTGCAAAAAATAAAATCTATAAAAACTATTTAGGTCAGGGTTACTACGGAACCTTTACACCTGGTGTGGTATTGAGAAATATTATGGAAAACCCAGGTTGGTATACCGCTTATACGCCTTACCAAGCAGAAATTGCGCAAGGACGTTTAGAGGCATTGCTCAATTACCAAACCATGATTATTGATTTAACAGGTATGGAAATTGCCAACGCATCTCTTCTTGATGAAGGCACTGCGGCAGGTGAAGCCATGCATATGTTATATGCAGAAACTAAAAAAGACAAAGCCAATAAATTCTTCGTTTCGAACCAAGTTTTCCCGCAAACCATTGATGTATTAAAAACCCGTACCGAGCCTATTGGCGTGGAGATGGTAATTGGCGATCACAATGAAATAGTTTTTGATGAAACATATTTTGGTGCCTTGTTACAATACCCTGCAGGTAATGGTTCTGTAAATGACTATACCGCCTTTATGTCAAAAGCAAAAGCAGCAGATGTAATGGTTGCTGTGGCGGCAGATTTATTAAGTTTAACATTGTTAACACCTCCAGCAGAATGGGGTGCAGACGTGGTTATTGGTTCGGCCCAACGCTTTGGTGTACCAATGGGTTACGGCGGACCACATGCAGGATTTTTTGCTACAAAAGATGCTTACAAACGTCAGATGCCTGGCCGTTTAATTGGCATGTCTATTGACAGCCAAGGTAACCCAGCTTTGCGTATGGCTTTACAAACACGTGAGCAACATATCAAAAGAGAAAAAGCTACTTCAAATATTTGTACAGCACAGGTGTTGCTATCTATTATGGCAAGTATGTATGGCGTATACCATGGACCAAAAGGTTTAAAAGGCATGGCTGGCAGGGTTCATGGTTTGACCCAAACTTTTGCTAATGCAGTTTCAGAAAACGGTTTAAGCGTTGTGAACGAACATTATTTTGATACTGTTACCATTAAAGTAGCAGACGCTGCCGCTACATTTGAAAATTGCATAAAAGCAGAAATCAATATTGCAAAAGTGGATGCACAACATCTAAGGGTTTCATTTGATGAAACACATACCATTGCTGATGTAAACCAATTGGCTTCTATTTTAACAGGTAAAACAATTAACAAAACACAAGCTGAAACAGTTGATTTAAAAGCACCTGCAGGTTATGCCCGTCAAAGTACTTACATGACACATCCGGTATTTAACTCTTACCACAGTGAGCATGAAATGTTACGTTATATTAAATTATTGGAATCAAAAGATTTGTCTTTATGCCATTCAATGATTGCTTTGGGTTCATGTACAATGAAACTAAATGCAACTGCTGAAATGATTCCAGTAACTATGCCTGGATTTGGTTTATTACATCCATTTATACCGCGCAACCAAGCAACAGGGTATACCCAAATTTTTAATGAACTTACCCATGCACTGAAAGAAGTTACAGGATTTGCTGGCATAAGTTTACAACCAAATGCGGGTGCGCAAGGCGAGTATGCTGGTTTGATGGTTATTCGTGAATACTTTAAAAGTATTGGACAAACCCATAGAAACATTGCATTAATTCCATCGTCTGCGCATGGTACAAATCCAGCAAGTGCGGCTATGGCGGGTATGAAAGTTATAGTTACAAAAACTTTGGAGAATGGTTATGTAGACATTGAAGATTTAAGAGCACGTGCCATTGAGCACAAAGACAATCTTGCTTGTTTAATGATTACTTACCCAAGTACCTTTGGAATTTTTGAAGAGCAAATCAATGATGTATGCAATTTAATTCATGAAAATGGTGGTCAGGTTTATATGGATGGCGCTAACATGAATGCACAGGTTGGTTTAACCAGTCCTGCTAATATTGGTGCAGATGTTTGCCATTTAAATTTACACAAAACATTCTGTATCCCTCACGGTGGTGGTGGTCCTGGTATGGGTCCAATTGGTGTTGCAAAACACTTGGTACCATTTTTACCTGGTCATGCTGTTGTTGATATGGATGGTGGCAACCAATCTATGAGCGCTGTATCTGCAGCACCATGGGGAAGTGCATCTATCTTATTAATTTCTTATTCGTACATAAGAATGATGGGAACAAAAGGATTAGAAAATGCAACTAAATATGCCATCTTAAATGCAAATTATATTAAAGCACGATTAGAAAAAGATTACCAAATTTTATATGTTGGTAGTAAAGGACGTTGCGCACATGAAATGATTTTAGATACACGTATTTTCAAAGGCGCAACAGGTGTAGAAGCAGAAGACATTGCAAAACGTTTAATGGATTATGGTTTCCACGCACCAACAATGAGTTTTCCGGTAGCAGGAACAATTATGATTGAGCCAACGGAGAGCGAACCTAAAACTGAATTGGATCGTTTCTGCGATGCGATGATTGCCATTAAAAACGAAGTAAACGCAATTGAAAACGGCACTGCGGATATGATTGACAATGTATTGAAGAACGCACCACATACTGCATCTGTGGTAATTGCAGACACTTGGTTGCACCCATATACACGTAATGAAGCGGCTTATCCATTGCCTTATGTGCGCGCTGCTAAATTCTGGCCAACTGTTGGCAGAGTTAACAATACACATGGAGATAGAAATTTAATATGTGCCTGTTTACCAATTGAAGCTTACGCAGAACAAGCAAGCAATTAATTATTGCGAACACATAAAAAAAGCAGGATTCAGAAATGAGTCCTGCTTTTTTATTTTAACAGATTTGCTTTGTGGGAATGAACAATTAATTTATCGCCAATTGAAATAATTCCATTGATGTTTTTAGGAATTACATTTTGGCCAAACATTATTTTGTTATTGATTTTCCTGTAGGTAGACAAAGTTTTCAATGGTTCATTCTCCATTATTCCATTTTGCTGGTTAATGGTTGTAACTTGGCATCTGGCGCAAGGTTTAACTGCAATAAATTGGTTCGAACCGATATCGAAGGCTGCTATTTCATCTTCATAAAAAGGGGTACCACCTGCAAAAACAATATTAGGGCGAAAGCGATCCATAAGGATGGGGAATTCAAGTTTTTGATTTAACTCATTTAACGACTCCTCACCTATCATTAAAATTGGAAATCCATCCGCAAAACTCACCTGATCATTTCCGCTATTGTAATTTGCTTCAATAGGTCTTACAACATTGCCCAGCATACAAACCAAGCGACAATTTATTTCAAGAATTTGGCTGAACCAATTGTCGGCATTTTCAGAAAAATGCGAGGCAATTATTTCATCGTCCCAAACTTTTACGGGTAGCGGATTACCCGAAGAAAAAAATGGGATTTGAAGATTTTGATTTAACGAAGGATAGCCAATTATAAATCCAAGTTTATTTTGTGCAATTGTGAATTGAGAGAGCAAGGCTGTATCTCTTTGGCTAATAAAAATACCTTTTTCATCAACGAGCATCCAACGCCTATCAAATTCTAATCCTGCCGCCAATACCCTAGAAGTATTTAATGAAATGGCAGGAAGCCCTTTCACAGGATAAATGTTTATGGCGGTAACTTTTAGCACAGGGCAAAAATAAAAAAAACGGACCACAAATAATGTGATCCGTTTTTTTTCATTTCAATAATTAATAATTAATTATCCCACCAAACTGGTAGTTTAAGATCTGAATTTTTTGGTGCATTGGAATTATAAAGACGCTCATCCAATACAGTTGGCAAGCGTCTAGGAATAGCGGTTAAGTTTGAATTTGCATTTGGCGTTAAAGAAGGAATATTTGTTCTTCTCCAATCTGCATAAGCTTCAATTTGCCCAAACATAGCCACATATTTATGTGTCATTATTTTTTCTAATGAAATAGTTGCGGCCGTTTCACTTGCTTGGCTATCCACAAAAATTTGTACTGGCGCTGCACCTGTAACTGCGTTAACGCTTGCAATAATTGCATCATTGTGTGCGGTAGCTGCTGCAGCTTTATCATTGGCTCTAAATTTGGCTTCAGCTTCAATAAATTTAGCTTCTGCGTATGTAACCAATGGGAATGGTGCTGCATCTGTTGCCAAATAAGGACCAACTTCAGATGCATCCAAGTTTTGCGCATCTGTTGCCGAACCATTATAGGTATTACCAGAATCAGGCAAACAATAGAAAGGCAAGCGAGGATCAGTCCATGCGTTCATTATGTTTGTCATGGTTAGTCCAGTTTTCATATAACCAGCGCGCTCAACAACAGTAAAAGCATACCATTGGTTGTACTCGTTACTTTTTGTTCCAAACTGGGCATTCATGTTGTTTTCGTTACCCGCAAAGCCAGCTAATTTTGCATCATTTAAAGAAGCCAAAGCGCTAGTTGCAGAACCTGCAGCATCACGTTTGCTCAAGCGGTTATAATATCTCGCCTTTACAACATGCGCAGCAGCAATCCATGCATTTACATCCCCTGCATAAATATAATCATCAGTACCTGGTATAATTTTATTTGCATCAGCAGGTTTTTTAAGCAATGCAATACCCTCATCAAGGTATTTTTGAATATCACTCATTACATCAACTTGTGCATCATATTTAGGAGACAATCCTTTTTCGCCGTTTAAAGCTTCTCTGTTAGGAACATCACCCCATAAATCTGTAGCAACACCCAAGAACATGGCTTGCATTATTTTAGCGATTCCTTGGTAATGCGGATTCGCTGTACCAGCTTGGTTGTATAAGGTTTTTAGGTTATTTAATCCATTACCATAAATTACAGACCATTCGTTCACATTAGAACCTTCATCAATGGCATATTCGTTGGCATCACGACTTTGGCCATCAACGCCAGTAGATTGTTGCACCATCATTGAAGTTTGGCGGCTTAATTGTCCGTTGGCAGTTGCAAAATAAGCAACCTCGCAATTAGACAATAACAAGGCAGGGGTAACTACCGAAGGATCGTTTGGAGATGTATCATATCCATCAACGAATTTCTTACAACCCGTAAACGTTATTAGCAAAAGGGCTAAGACGCTATATGTTATTTTTTTCATTGTAAATTCTTTTAATCGTTAAACATTTTAGAAACTAGCTTTTAAAGCAAAAGTGTATGATTTGGTTCCAGGGTTATTGAAATAATCCCATCCACCAATATTAGAACCTGCACCCGTTAAGCTGGTTTCAGGATCAACTCCTGTATAGTCTGTAAATAATAATAAGTTACGACCAGTTACGCTTAAGGTTACACCTTTAATTTTGCGGCTTGCTTTAGGGCCAATTGGCAATGCATAGCTGATGCTTGCATCACGTAAACGAACCCATCCACCATCTTGAATAGCATTTTCTGCTGCATAAGCACCACCATCACCTTTGAAAGTTCTGTAGTAATTGTAGGCAGATATTTTGATGTCATTGCTTTCGTAATTTTCAGAACCATCAGGGTTTACGCTCACAACTTTTTGACCAGGGATGATATAGAATTTCTCACGACCTTCGGCAGATTCTGCGGTACGTCCAATATTATTTAAACGTGCCCAAGTTCCATTCCAAATATCTCCACCAACGCGCACATCCCATAAAAATGTGAAACTAAGTTTTTTGTAGGTAAAAGTATTTCTGATACCGCCATACCATTTTGGATAAGGGTTACCAATTTGACCTCTTTCTAAAGCTTTTCTAGGCAAACCATTTGCGCCAATAATTAAATCACCATTAGAGGTTCTGTCCCAACGTGTGCCATACAATACGCCATAAGGCAAGTTTTTAATTGCATAAGCTCCCATTTCGGTGAAACCAGATTCAAGACTAATTTCTTTTAAGCCTTCACCCAATTCTAAAACAGTATTTCTGTTACGGGCATAATTCACATTGATATCCCATGAGAAATCTTTTGTTTTAACAGGTGTGCCACTTACGATTAACTCAATACCTTTGTTTACCATTGAACCTGCATTGGTATATAAGTTAGAGTAACCAGTTGATGGTGCGATAGGACGGGTTACCAAAAGATCGGTAGATTTTTGGTTGTAATAAGTAAAATCAATGCCAAAACGACTTTCGAAGAATCTTAAATCGGCACCAACTTCCATTCCCGTATTTCTTTCAGGACGCAAGTTTGGATTTCCAATTAAAGAAGAGTAGCCATAACCATTTTGACCTAAGTAAGGGAATGATAAACCACCAGTGAAACCATCTGTGTAGGTTGCACGTGTAAAATAGGTGCGCGTTCTGTATGGATCAGGACTCATACCTGCTTGCGCATATGCTAAACGTACTTTACCGAAGCTCATTTTTGGAATTTTCACCAATTCACTAAATACTAATGAAATATTAGCTGATGGATAAAAGAAATTATTTTTTGCAGTTCCAAAAGTAGAAGCCCATTCGTTACGACCAGTTAATCCAATAAACAAAAAGTTTTTGTAGGCTGCGTTAAAATCTGCAAAAAGAGCTGCAGTTCTAATGGTAACATTTCCTTCACTTGAATATAAAGTTGCAGCATTAGATAAGTTATAATTACCAGGAGCACTTAAATCACGTCCTCTTAAGAATAAATCTTGGCTGTAACGGTGATTTAAATTATTACCAACTAATAAAGTAGTTTTCAAATCAGGAGAAAGGTCTTTTTTGATGGTTACCAAAAGGTCTGAATAGTATTCTTTATACCTTTGGGTATTTTCATCTATTTCTCCGCCAGGTGCATTGTCTGGCGCCCATGATCCAATTGCAAAAATTTGTTTACGTTGGTCTGTGTACATATCGGTACCCAAACGGTAGGTGATACTCATCCAATCTAATGGATCATAGGTAAAGTTAATATTACCCAAAGCACGGTTTACATTGTCTTTAAATGGATTTTCATAAACTGTCCAATATGGATTGTCATAGATTCCGAAATATTGACGTTGTGTTCCATCAGGATTTTTATAACCACCTTGGTTAGGATCATTTAAATTAAAGCTGTTTGGCGCTCTTAATAAACCTAACATTACACCAGAAAGATTACTACCATTTTGCGAACGCACTCCACCTGAATTAATTAAATTAACTGTACCACCCATTGTAAAACGTTTACTCAAACGAGAGTCCATTGAGATACGCGCAGAAGTACGTTCAAAAGAAGTATTTGGAACAACACCCGATTGTGTTAACCTACCAATAGAAACACGCATAGAGCTGTTTTCTGTGTTATTGGTTATTGAAATATTGTTGTTGTAGGCATAACCCGTTTTAAAGAAGTTACCCATATTATCTGTAGGAGTAATACCCAAACTGTCTTTGGTTAAGTTACCCCAATTTGCAGAGGTTGTGCCTGGCTTAAAAATACCAGCTCCAATAGAACCAGATTGATCTGCATTTAAAGCACCACCACCAGTACCTTGCGAATATTTCATTTGCAAGTTAGGAAGTTTGTTTACTTGAGAAATTTCAATTGAAGAGTTTAAATCTACACTGAAACTTTTAGCTCCTTTTTTACCTTTTTTGGTAGTAATAATAATAGCACCTGCACCTGCGCGCACACCATATAAAGCTGCAGCGGCTGGGCCTTTCAAGATATTCATACTTTCAATATCATCAGGGTTAATATCTACCCCACGGTTAGAGGAGTTAACACCTTGTAAGTTGGCATTGTATGGATAATCTCCGGCAACACTTTGAGAAGTGCTGTTGTCAATTGGCACACCATCTACCACAATTAAGGGTTGATTTTCACCGGTAAAAGTTACGTTACCACGCAATAGCACTTTTGCGGAAGCTCCAGGAGTACCTCCAGAACCTTGTACATAAACACCCGCAGCTTTACCCGCTAAACCTTGAATCATGTTTTGTTCGCCAGATTTTTTCAAATCATCGCCACCAATTTTTTGAGATGAATAACCTAAAGTTTTTCTTTCATGCTCAATACCAAAAGCGGTAACAACCATTTCATCTAGGTTTTCATTGTCTACAATTAAAATCGCATTGATTTCAGATTGACCGGCAATACTCAATTCAATAGTCTTGTAACCTTTTGATTTAATAACAACTGCAGTAGCGGTTGTTGGAACATCGAGCACATAACGACCATTTGCATTGGTAACTGTGCCAATAGCAGCTCCTTTAACTTGCACAGTAGCGCCAATAATGGGCTCCTTGCGATCCGACACAAGTCCCGTAATTTGGCGGGTTTGTGCCCATACTGTAACCATGGATACCATCCATGCCAGTAGTAAAGTAAGTAGTTTTTTTCTCATTTGCGTTTTTATTTACAAAAGAGAAGTTAGTAATCAGTTTCAAGAAAACAAAAAAAAACAACTGAAAGAATGCTTTTTTTTACAAAATCACCTATTCTGGACGGTAATTACTTGCCTTCAAAATTTCGTCCCAATTAGCGTTAAGCATTAATTCTTTTAGGCTTACACGAGAATTCTCATTCATGTATTTTTCAATAATCTTATAACCTGAAAACACCCCAATGGCAGGAGCTGATTCTTGGGGCACACCTGTTGCTATTGTAAATGGGCCATCATTGAAATAGCGCATATATTGGTTCGGCTCCACATTAAATAACATTTTATTTTCAACCAAATGGACCCATACCATGGCTTCATTTTTTTGCGCCCATTCTAATTGTTTTTGTGAGTAGCCAAAAACCAAGGTATCACTTAGCTTAGGTAATAATTGCTTCATAAAATAACGCACCTTACCTTCAAATAACATCATAGCTAAAAAACGCTTATCCTTTAGCTGCCCCTCAAATTTGCCAATAGCCAGTGCTTTAATGGTATTGGGAACTATATATTCTTTCCTCAATTTGGCAATCATAAAAGTTGGGAATTCTAAGGCAGGATAAAGCGGATATTTTTCACCTAAAAACATATCTAAGCCAATACCAATAATAGAATCGTAGCTCACATTAACGAAACCAAATTCTGATATAAAAGTAACAAAGCTAGGTATTCTATTTTCTAGAAATTCTGCTTTGTAATTTGTCATTGCTTCAGATAAACCCGCCTCAATTTCATTCACATCTGGAAACACAGAATCTACCTCATGTTTTAACTGTAAAATACTTGGGTGGCCAATAAATTGGCTCAAGCTGGGCTGAAAGGCCTCTGCGCTTTCATCTTCACTAATGCTTAAAATATCTTGCGCATAACTATTGTAAAATACACCATATTTTTCTTGCATTTTATAAAAATGATCTGGCTTTGTAACAGCACTTTTGTCAAATAAATCTTGTTCAAAACGGATAACATGTATTGGAACCATTTCCTTTTTGCAGGCAGCAATAACAAGTAATGAGAATAAAAACAAAGACAGTAGGATGCGTTTCATTTATTATATATTGTTTAAGAAGTTTAGGCTTCAAGAACTAAACTCTTGCAATATCTGTATTTGCTATTAAATTTGAAGAGATTAAATGCAAAATAATACTGATTTCAATTTATAGGTTCGCATCTTATATTTAAAATCAACTTTATTTTCATCGGTTCGAACCAAAAACAACCTTTTCTAAAACCCTAGCGTGAAAATAACATTATCGCAACTGAGTTTCCATACAGGCAATTTTGAAGGAAATTCTCAGAAAATAATAGACTCTATTCATTCAGCCAAATTAAATGGTACAGATTTAATTGTCTTTTCTGAGTTGGCCACCTGTGGTTATCCCGCGCGTGACTTTTTAGAATTCAAAGATTTTATTGCCAAAGCAGAGGAAAGCATTCTTTCCATTGCACAACATTGTATTGGCATTGCGGCTATTGTTGGTTCGCCCCGAACCAATCCAATTGTAGAAGGAAAAGATCTCTATAATGCTGCCTACTTTTTGGAAGAGGGAAAAGTAAAGCAAATTACAGACAAAACGCTTTTACCTAATTACGATATTTTTGACGAGTACAGGTATTTTGAACCCAATAAATTGTTTCAAGTTATAGCATTTAAAGAATTTAAAATTGCCTTAACTATTTGTGAAGATTTATGGAATTTAAATGATAACCCAATGTATGTTACCACGCCATTGGATGAGCTCATCAAACAAAACCCTGATTTCATTATCAATATTGCAGCTTCGCCTTACTCTAAAACGCAAATTGAAGAGCGCAGAAACACCCTGCAGAGCAATGCTAAAAAATATGGATTACCGCTATTTTATGTAAATCATATAGGTGCACAAACCCATTTAATTTTTGACGGCGGCAGCGCTGTTATTGCTGCAGATGGGAATGTATTTGAAGAACTCAATTATTTTGAGGAAGATGAAAAATCATTTGTAATTGAAAAGAGTGAAAAGATTGTAATCACTTCAAGCACCCTTTATGCCGCACCAAATCTGCTTAGAAACAAATACCAAGACATAGAAAACGCATTGGTATTGGGCATACGCCAGTATTTTGAAAAGCTTGGATTTAGCCAAGCAATACTAGGTTTATCTGGAGGAATTGATTCTGCCTTGGTTACTTATTTGGCAGAAAAAGCACTCGGTAAAGAAAATATTTGGGCGGTATTATTGCCCTCCCATTTCAGCAGCCAACATTCTATTGACGACAGCCTTGCATTGGCACAAAATTTAGGAATTAAGCACAGTATTATTCCTATTGAAAACACCTATCAATCATTTTTAAACACACTAGAACCTTATTTTGGAGGAACAACATTTGGTTTAAGTGAGGAGAATTTACAATCGCGTTCGCGTGGTGTAATATTAATGGGATTGGCCAATAAATTTGGTTATATTTTATTGAACACAAGCAACAAAAGTGAATTGGCTGTAGGCTATGGCACCTTGTATGGCGACATGTGTGGTGGAATATCTGTTATTGGCGATTTGTACAAAACGGAAATTTTTGAATTGTGCGCTTACATCAACCGCGAGAAAGAAATTATTCCAAATAATATTCTTACCAAGGAACCCTCTGCAGAATTGCGTCCCGACCAAAAAGACAGCGATAGCTTGCCACCCTATGAAACCTTGGATCAAATCTTACATTTCTATATTGAAGAAAGACTTGGTCCGAGCCAAATTGTAGCCAAAGGATTTGACAGCGCTTTGGTTCAGAAAATATTAAGGATGGTGAACATGAACGAATGGAAACGTTGGCAAGCGCCACCCGTTTTGCGTGTTTCTAAAAAAGCATTTGGACCAGGAAGACGTGTACCTATTTCGGGTAAGTATTTATACTAAGCCGTTCTATTGAGGGTAAATACAGTTATTTCGGGCATTATTCCTACCCTACCTGGGTAACCTAAAAATCCGTATCCACGATTTACATATAGCATTTGCTTTTCTATTTTATACAAATCTGCCCAATGCGGATAAATGTATTTAGAAGGACTCCAACGGTAATTGCCCAATTCAATTCCAAATTGAAAACCATGGGTGTGCCCAGAAAGTGTAAGGTCTATATCTGGATGCTGTTTTGATATGATGGTATCAAAATGGCTTGGATCATGTGACAATAAAATTTTAACAGGCACATCTGGCATTCCTGCTTTGGCTTTATCTATATCTCCAAACTTTTGGAAACGACCTCTATCTCCCCAATTTTCAACGCCTACCAAACCTATGCGTTTGTTTTCTTTTTCAAGTAAAACATGTTCGTTGCGCAGCAAATGCCAACCCATGTTTTTATGAACATCAACCAGGTCTTGCAGGTTTTTAGCCTTCTCTTCTGGCGATTTCCAATCGCTAACATAATCGCCGTAATCATGGTTTCCAAAAATAGAATAAACACCCATTGGCGCTTTAATTTCGCTAAACATATCGGCCCATTCATCTGCTTCGTTGGTTCGGTTATTTACAAAATCACCTGTAAAGAATGCCACATGCGCTTTTTGTTCTTTGATTAATTTTATTCCACGGTAAACGGCATCTCTATCTAGAAAAGAGCCACAATGCACATCAGAAATTTGCAGTAATTTAATGCCATCAAAAGCCTCAGGTAAATTAGGGAGCACCAAATTAACACGCCTCACTTGGTAATTATAGGCACCAGAAGTAAGTCCTCTCGACAAAATAACAAAAGGCACAGCACCAGCCAAAATACCTGCTCTGGCAATAAATTGCGAGCGTGTGATTTTTTTTGTTGTACCTTCTTCAATAGACTCTTCCATTTCCTCTTCATCAGCTTCCTTTTCACGGTGCAAGAACTTACGCTCAATGCCATGCCAAGTCCACATAAAAAGTCGTTTAATATCATCAAGAACAATGAATAAAAAGGTAATGAGTTTGGATGCATAAATAACAAAGAACATAGCAAGCACATAGCTTCTTAGTACTTTGAAGTTAATTGCAAAACTTTCAAAGACAGACAGAATTGTAACCAATAATAGCAATGTTGGAATTCCCCAATACAAAAACTTAATTGTAATTTGATACCACTTAGGTTTGTTTTTTATTAGTACTTTAACGGCTTGCCAGATATACAAATCGAGCAAAACGATAAAGAGGGTAAATCCCAAAAACATTTTAATTCTAAAAGATTGCATGCTAATTTAAATTCGTTTCAAATTAACAAAAGAAATCCTGTTTAGTTTAACTAAATCGACAAGAAATCGATAAAATAAAAAAAATAATTAACTAAAAGTTTCGAATCAATAAAAACAATCATAAAGAAGTTGGGAATCAGGATTTCTTTATTAAAATTGCATCAATCAAAATGGGAAAAACAGGAAAAGCAATTGCGAAAAAACTGGGTCAATTAAAAGACTTCATTTGGAAGGTAAGTATTCTTTCCTTTCAGGTGAGCTTGTTTTTAATAATTATGTACCGCGTGGTTCCAGTTCCAATTACACCACTTCCAATTGTGAGGTTGATAGAGCAAGCCTTTGGCGACGACCCCATGCGCCTAAGAAAAGATTGGGAAAGCATAGAAAATTTGGGTAAAAATATTTGTTTGGCAAGTGTAACTGCAGAAGACCCGAAGTTTTTCCAACACTATGGATTTGATTTTGAACAAATTTTTGATTCTATCAAGAAAAGCTTTGATAAAGGCAAAAAACCAAGAGGTGCAAGTACTATAAGTCAGCAAACTGCAAAGAATTTATTTTTTACGCCCACACGCAGTTGGTTAAGAAAAGGATTGGAGGTTTATGTAACCGTTTGCTTAGAATTATTTTGGACTAAAAAACGCATTCTCGAAGTTTACTTAAATATCATAGAAATGGGCAATGGGATATATGGTGCGGAGGCTGCCTCCTTAATATACTTTAATAAGCCATCTGCCCAATTAACGCAATCTGAAGCCGCAGCAATTGCGGCGTGTTATCCTAATCCACGCAGGTGGAAGGCAAATAAACCTTCAAGGTATATTAAAAAGAAACAGGCATTGATAACAAGGTTTATGTATAAAATTGGCCCATTACCTTGGGAAAAACATAAAGAAAGAAAATAAAAAAAAGTCCTGGAGTAATCCAGGACTTTTTTTTATTTAATCTTTTCTCTCAAGTCTTCTTGATCAACCCGCGGCTGGCGTCTTTGAACCGGACGAATAATTCTAAATTCTACTTTACGATCTAAGCCTTCTGTACTCATTTGGTATTTGGTAACATAAGGATCTTTAGCCGAGAATACCAACATCCGTTTTTCATCAATTTCATACACCTTAAACAACTTTCTTTTTACCTCTAGCGCTCTTCTTTCTGCCAAACTAAATTGGGTTAAGTTTGGTTTGTCGTTATCGGAATGACCAATTATTACAAGTGAAGCCGAAGAATCAACCATTAATATGCGGGCAATTTGTTGTAACAAAGGGAATTGCTCTACATGCACTGTAAAATGATTTGGAGGGAAAATAATAGTTGGTAATCCGTAACCACTTTTTGAAATTGTAACAAAATCTGTTTGGGGAATTGAGTCACTAAATTGATAAATTAACTCATTTGAATCTGCGCCATTTTTACCAATACCAGAGGGAAAATACAGTCCTAGAGATTGACTAAAACCATATGGATCTGGATCAATTGAATCTGGAATACCATCATCATCACTGTCGAGGGTTTTTCCTTTACCATCTACCTTATAACCTTCTTTGGTATTTGGTTCTTGATCCAGGTAATCTGGCACACCATCTTTATCGGTATCTAATTTCATGGCATCCGTTTGGTCTTTTACATCTTTTAAGTTCCTGTATATTTTATCAACTGGATTGCTCCAATCAATGTGACCACTTTTATTTTTTGTAGTAAGGTTATAAACGATATTGGCAACAAAATAGCCATTACAATCTGGCAATGTGCCATCAACATTGGCTAAGTCTATATTGTCTTTAACGCTTATGTTGTAATTAAATTCAAATCCAACATCAAAATTCTTAGTTACTTTTCTTTTATAACCTAAGGTCAGAGGAATTGCTAAGATGGTTTCGTTTGCTTTTCTGGTAATAAGGCTTGGCGTATCTGGAAAATCTCTGGTGCTATTGTAGTTTAATCGGCCAACACCCATTCCAAAATAAAAACTGTTTCGTGGAAAGCTTTGACGAAAATCTACACTACCGATATTGAATAGTAATTGTAAATTAATATTGGTAACATCTGAATGAAAATAGCCATTATCAATTGGCTTTTTGTCGGAAGGTGCACCAGAAACTTTCCCTTGCAAGTATTGCAAGCGCACTCCCATTACATGTCCGAAAGAATATTTTACATAGCCTCCAAAAGCAGGATAAACAGCATCTGCTGCAACATCCCCTGAGAAAAATGCCATCCCATAGTTGGCACCAAATGACAAATGATTGTATTTGGTAAGCGGGATAATGTTCATTGTATCCGAGTCTTTTGTAGCCTTTGCTCCGGGCTTGGCTTTGGAATCATCTAATACGCTCATATCTGGCGCCTCGAGTTTTGCCTCAGACCCTTTTCTTTCTTTTTTGGGCGCATTTTGGGCAAACGAAACCGATGCCAACAAAACGAAAATCCCTATTAAAAAATTAGTTCTCATACAATGGTACTTTGCAGTAAAAATATCCGCTAAGTTAGCCCATTATATGAGAACAAAATAATTTCAAATGGTCAGTTATCTACAAACTACTGTTTATTGTACAAATATAACCAAGCATGCGATTCTATGCTTCTGCGCGCTTTTCTGCTTGCCGCCAAGGCCTCTTTCCTATTATCTGTAGTTAGTATTGTCATTCTAACAATTTTAGAATTTCCATTGCTCTTGCTAATAACTGGCTTATACCCTTGGCTAAGTAATATTTGTTGGTATGCTAAAGCTGCATCAATTCTATTTACACTGTAACAAGCTACAACCACGTTGTATTTAGCTTTAGGTGGCGCTAATTGAGTATTTCCACTTAATGAAGGATCAATTATTACAGGTTTTGGAACAACATTTTCGACTACTTTAGGCGCCACAGGCTTAATCACTTTTGGCGCAACCAAAACAGGAGCTTCAGCAGGTTTTACTGTTGGAACTGTTTCTGACTTCTTAATTTCTTCCGGGATAGCAACTACAATTTCTTTAGGCGCCTCCACTTTTTGAATTGGCTCCACAACTGCAGGAACAGGAGTTTCAATAATTGGCACTATCACATTTTCTTTTGAAATATTAGGAGCAACTTCTGTTTTTACCGGATCAACTGGCGCTGGCGTAGGAATTGTATTTACAACCATTCTACTTGTATCAATTCTTGGTGCTGCTGGTGGACGCTCCAGAACCAACTCCTGCTCAATAATTGATTTTTTGTTTCTGTAATGGTTGTAATTTTTATACGACCAATCAATGTGTTCCTTTTCCTTGGTTGCACCTATTTTGTAAGTAATGCCAGTGTGAAAATAAAGGTGGTTGTTTAAATTGGGCTTGCTTCCTGCTTGGTCTAAATATTTAGATTGATTGTAACTAAAATCTAGTCCGGCAATTAAATCGAAATAAGAGTTGTAATATTTCCTAGCTTCATAACCAATAACAATATTTTGAATTCCGGGTTCTTTGTAAAGCATACGACCAGTTACAGATTTACCATTGGCTAAAGTGGCATCGCCAGTAGCTTTTAAATAACCAGCACCTAAAATCAGGTAATGATTCCATTGCGGCCTAGCAACTTTTTCCTCTAATAAATTTAAAACATTAAAATAAGCTCTTAAGGTAAACTGGCTTAAGCCAGTTGTAAAGCTATTTATTGATTCTGGCGTATTATCTGCTGCAGCGATATTTCCTTTTTGTTCGCCAGCAACTTTTCCTTGAGCAAAATTAACTTGCAAACCAATTGCACGGTTAAATGAGTAACGCAAACCGAGATTATACATTCCGGTTGCCTTGTGACCAACAGAAGTAAATAAATAGGGCAAACCTGTCCCAGCATCTAATGCAAACTTTGCATAAGACTTGGTTTCCTCATTTGGATTTACACTATTTTTATGGTTCCAATCAATTAAATTATTCCAAGGTTTAGCGCCAAACTTCACACTTAAGCCTCCATAAAAATTTAAGTATTGATCGAGACTTGGATTGGTTAATTCTTTAAATCCATCTAAATAATAAGTTTCAGAAATATGGTATTCTGCACCAGCAAATAAATCCAAATTTGAATTAATAAAATAACGTGTACCTAATCCTAATTGGAAATCGCGGTATGGCTTGCCAAAGGTTTTAGCTTTGCTTGAAGTACCATTAACATAACTAACTTCTGGCCTATACATATTTATTCCAGCTCCTAAACTTAAATAGGGCAAGAACCTGTTTTGAGGCTTGCTATCTAAATTTAAGACTTTATGCAAATTGTAATAAGCTATTGCATTAAAGCCATAAACGGGCGTTCTATAAGAAGCTATATCAGTTGCCGTATTGTCTAAAATTGTTTTTGCTGAATGGCCGGTAGCATTGTTATAAAAAGTATTAGAGGTTACTCTGGCTTCAAACGACCAATTTCTACTGTATGAATAACGCAATGCAGCAGTATAAATACCAACTGGTTTTGAAGGCACAGAAAAATAGGTAACAGGCAAACCCAATTGTACTGAAGCAGACAATCTAGGGGCACTGCCCTGAGCCTTAATTATACTAACATTTATAAAACAGTTAATAGTAAAGGCTAAAATAACAATAAAATTCAATTTTGAAAGGGGTTTCATAGGCAATTATTAAATGTTAATTAACTATCCGAAGATACATTATTTTATGAATACAAAATAAATTTATTGTTATTTGTATTCTATTACCACTTAATAATTAGAAATGACCATGGGCCAAGAAAAAACAGGAAATTCGGACTTACAACGGCTATCAATAGCTGATTTTAAAGTAAGTCAGAAATCCGACATTTACATTGTGCTCGACAACCTTAGAAGCGGGAACAATATTGGCTCAATCTTTAGAACTTCAGATGCTTTTCTAATAAAAAAAATATTCATTACAGGCAATTCTGCCATTCCTCCCAATAGAGAAATTCTTAAAACAGCCCTTGGCGCATGCGATACAGTTGAATGGGAATACCATGAAAATGGTTTGGCTGCCATTCAAAAACTTAAAGAAAGTGGAATTCCTGTTTTTGCCATAGAACAAGTTGCCAATAGCATTTCCCTTGAAAAATTTGAATACCAAACAGAACAACCCATTGCCATTGTTTTTGGAAATGAGGTAGATGGTGTTGACCAAGAAATTATTAATCAGTGTGATGGCTGCATTGAAATCCCACAATTTGGAACCAAGCATTCTTTAAATGTTGCCGTATCGGCGGGGATGGTAATTTGGCATCTAAGCCACCAACTTTTAAAAGAAGGAAAGTTGATTTAGATATCCGTAAAATATAAGTGCCCACTGAGCGGCTCTAAAATTTCAAATATTTCGAGGCGTAAATTTCTTTCAGCCATAACTTCCTGTTGCAGCATAGTTTCCATACGCTCTTGAAATACGCCAATTGGAAATAATTTGGCCCTTAATTTAAATATTTTTTCAATTTGAGCTTGTTCTGATTTGGTAATTGCTTTGTTAAAATCACCAGAATTATCCTTGAAGAAATCTTTCATTTTTAGCTTTTGCTCTAAAAATGCCTTGCTCAAATTGGGCGCTGTATTTTTACAGCTATCAACAAAAAGTTGCAATTCAGTTAAAACCGCTTCTACCTTTTGCTTGTAATCAAAACCTTGTGATTGATGGATATAAAGTTCGGCAAGGGTTTTCTCCTCTAATAACAAATCAGTTAGTTTTATTTGTGCCTTTTCTACTTTTTCCGCAAAACCATTTCCTAATAATACATTCATAAAACGCACTGCTAAAACGGGATAGGATTCTCCATTTACATCAAAAATTGGTTTTAGTTGCATCCAATAGGAAATTTCGGCAGGACCACCAATATAGGCCAAGTTGGGCAAAATGGTTTCTTGGTAAAGAGGACGTAAATTTACATTAGGACTGAATTTTTCAGGACTCAATTTGATCACTTTACGCAAATCATTTTCATTCCATTGGTTCGAACCGCAAACCCAAAAATCTCCTTCCTTTTTAACCATTACCCTGCCAAGCAGCTCATCTATATAGAAAAAATTATAGGGACGGGCATTGATTTGCAACTTATAAGTATCCCCTAATAATTTATCACTTGGATTTTGCACTTTGAAATTTTGCTGATCCAGTAGATCTGCTTCAATCTCTTTGACAAATAAATCTTTTAAAGTCTTATCGTTTGGATCGAGAATAAGCAAACCAAAATCCTCAAATAAAGCATGGTAAAAACGTAAGGTTGCAGCAGCTAAATCATAGGTTGCTTTATATGCATTTTCAATTTGGCCGATCCAATTTTGCGCAGTTTCAGTATTACCTAAAACCACCTTCATTTCTTCAATAAGCTTGCTGATGCCTTCTAAATCTATTGTTCCACACGCTTTGTTTTGTGTATCCTTTTCCCAAACATACTTTTTACCAAACAAATACGTGGATTGAATTTCCTCAAAATCGTGGTCTTCCGAGGCCAACCACAAAACTGGCACTACATTTTTTTGGGGATTATTTTTTTGCAACTCAGCGGCCAATTTAATGGCTGTTAAAATCTTATACGACATAAACAAAGTACCACCAAATAAACTCAATTGATGTCCTGTGGTAATTGTAAATGTTTGTTCGTTTTTTAAATTTTCAATATTGGCAAACACCTTTGAATCTGACCTTAAATTAATGCCAGCATTGGAATATTGTTTCACTAGATGTGCATATAATATTCTCCTTTTTGATTCCTCAAAATTTCTATTTTCAATAAGGTGCTGCAAATCCGCCATGTCTTGCCATTTGCCTACAAATGGTTTTAATGATTCCTTTTTGGCGAGGTAATCTTTCACCATGGGCGAAACCAGATTGGTTTCAGACAAAGGCAAATTTAAATAAGGACGAAGCATTAGGCAATTACTTTACCGTACAAGTCAAAATCCTCTGCCGATTCAATTAACACATTTGCAAAATCGCCAATGCGCACATAATTGGTTTTGGCATCAACTAAAACTTCGTTGTCTACTTCAGGACTATCAAATTCTGTTCTACCAATATAGTAGCCGCCTTCTTTTCTATCAAATAATACTTTGAGCGTTTTACCAACGCGGGTTTTATTAATTTCTGTGCTAATACCTTGTTGAATCTCCATCACAATAGCAGCTCTTTCTTCTTTTACTTCTTGCGGCACATCATCTACCATTTCTCCAGCGTGGGTGCCATCTTCATGGCTATAGGTAAAAATACCTAACCTGTCAAAACGGTTGCGTTTCACAAATTCACATAGGTCTAAAAAGTCTTGTTCTGTTTCACCTGGGTGACCTGCAATTAAAGTTGTTCTTATAGCAATTCCTGGAACTTTTTCTCTTATGGTTTGAACCAATTCTTCTGTTCTCTTACCAGTTATTCCCCTGCGCATAATTTTGAGCATATTATCACTTACATGTTGCAAAGGAATGTCAATGTATTTGCAAATATTATCGCGTTCGGCCATAACCTCCAAGGCTTCCAGAGGAAACTGAGAAGGATAAGCATAATGCAAACGGATCCATTCAACTCCTGGCACATCAGAAATTCTGCGCAAGAGTTCTGCTAATTTTCTTTCGCCATATATATCTAGGCCATAATAGGTAGAATCTTGGGCAATGAGCAAAATCTCTTTGGTACCATTTTTCACCAAGCCTTTTACTTCCGTTTCAATTTGCTCTAAAGATTTAGAAACATGTTTCCCGCGCATAATAGGAATGGCGCAGAAAGAGCAAGGTCTATCACAACCTTCAGAAACTTTTAAATAGGCATAATGCGCTGGCGTAGTAGTTATACGTTCACCAATTAATTCATGTTTATAATCGGCACCAAGCGT
>CAIYNF010000013.1 GCA_903927505.1 uncultured Bacteroidota bacterium
AATAATGACTTAAGCAATTTAGCAGGAACCACAGGAACCGGCTTTCAATTAGATATTAATCGCTATAGAACAGATCAATTGGCGTATGATTATGCCAAGCGTCATTTTACTTCTGGCTATATGATTCAGTACATGCATTTCTCCAATAGCAGTTTGGGAAATGCCATCAATATTTCTTATTTTATAGAGCCTTTTTTGTTGGAACATAAAAATTTCTCTTTTCGATTAAGAGCCGCAGGAGGCATCAATTTTGCGAGTAATCCGTACAACGAAATTTCCAATAATGGTAATTTAACCTATAGTTCTAAAGTGAATGGCTACTTAGGTTTTAGCCTGTCTGCCTATTATGCCATTCAACCTAAACTGGCTGTTTTTTTGAATGCCAGTTACAGCCATTTTTCTAATGGCAATATAAAAAATCCGAACTACGGGGTAAACTTTCCTAACCTGGGTATAGGTTTGGAATACAAAATAAAAAACAGCAATAAGCCATTAGGGAAAATTTTGTTCTATCCAGAAAAATGGCGTTTTGATGGCGCACTTTTTCTTTGCAATAAATCCTTACCTTTTTATCCTAAAGAAAGATTTTGGACTTATGGAATTTATGGGCAGGCGTCTTATAAGACGGGAGACATAAATGCATGGACTATTGGCTCTGAATTTTATGTTGACCAAAGTATGCGCAAGGCTATGGATGGGCATCCAACTTATAGCACAATGCATTACAGCAATAAATTATGGGGGCTTTTAGGAGGACACGAGTTTTTGTTTAATCGCTGTATATTTAGTCAGCAATTGGGCGTATATTTATTTAAAGAAGTGCCCGGGAGTCTTATCAATAGGGTGTATCACCGCTGGGGGTATACTTACAAGCTCACCAAAAATTGGATGCTAGGAATGAACCTCAATGCCAATTTACAGAAGGCCTTTATTTTTGATGGCCGCTTGGTGTATAGTTTTTACCGTTAATGCTTAAAAATATTTCTCTGTCCAAATAAACAATTCTTCATAAGCTTTTTCTCTTACTGCTTTTTTAGAAAGTATAATATCGTGCATGGCATTGGGAACAACCAATTCTATTTTAACGGCAATTATTTTAGCAAAAACTTTTTGCATGTCCTTTACATTTAAAACTGCGTCACCTGTAAAATAATTATCGTTCCATTTTTTTTCATAAATAGATTTATCTGAGCGCATCATTAAAAAAGGTTTGCCAATTGCTAATCCTGCTTTTGCTTTTAAATGTCCTTGGTGTAGGGCTCTTAGCCAACCAAAATTAACCGCTGGAGGGCTATTGGGTTTCCATGTTAAGTTGTATTCCCATTCGCCATAAAATTGTTTGTGGAGGCTCATGCCGTATTGCCCTGGAATGCCATCTGGGGCCAATTTATTGGGATATTTTTTGCCAATGGCAGAGAACAAAGGCACACCTATTTTTCTCAATAAAAATGGTACGTTATAGTCGTAAAAGGGGCTGTTACAAAATACGGCATCAAAATTTTCTTTGCCTTTGTTTTTTGCCGCGTACAAGGAAATAACCAATCCACCTGTTGAATGTCCTGCAAGCAAAATTCTGGTATGCCCCAATGATTTAATGATTTTCAAAGCGGTATCAATATCGGCATCATATTCATCAAGGCTTCGCACATTGTTCATCTTTTGATTGGGCAAAAGAGAACGCCCATATTTTCTTAAATCAAGTGCGTAAAAAGTAATGCCATGTTGGTGAAACCTTTCTGCCATTTCTTTTTGAAAGAAATAGTCGTTAAAGCCATGAATATATAATACTGCCGCATAGTTGCGGGTTTGTTCTTTTAAATGAACCAGGGTGCAATTTACCTTCCCTTCATAATCGTTGGGTTGTTCTATGGTAGTTGATTCGTAGGGTTCACCCAATACATCTGAAACAAAAATGTTTTGGGCATTTCCATTGATAAAAACGAAAAAACCAATTAAAAGCAGGGTAAATTTTTTCATAATACTTGAACTCTTTAGTTGTTCATTTCATATTTCATACCTGCCTCCATTGCTATTGGCAAATGGTTTTCTTTGGGAGGAATTGGGCAAGTATATTTGGCATTGTACGCACAATATGGATTGTAGGCGGTATTAAAATCAATGGTGATTTCTGTTTGATTTGCTTTCTTCTCTAAATCTATGTAACGACCGCCGCCGTATGTGGTTTGGCCATTTGTTACATCAGTGAAAGGTAATAGTAAATAGTTTTCGTTGCCGGGTTTTTTCTCTGCTTGTTCCAAAATTAGGAGCGCATAGTTTTCACCTTCCCAAGAAAATTTTGCCAAAGCATAATTTTTGTAGGGGCGGGTTTTATCATGTGAGTGTGGCAAATCAAAAATAGATTGATTTTGCAATAAAGTAAGTTGCGCAGTTACTTTAAAATTTTCGTTGATAGGAAAAAACTTAAGGCCTTTAAAACCATTAAAATGATTGCTGTCTAAGGGTGTTTCTTTAGGGTCGAAAAACTGCTCATTAATGGCCATTCTATCTGCAGACAAAGCTTGTCTGTATACCTTGTCTTCCTTGTTTTGACAAGCAATTGGGCCAATTGCCAATGCAATTAAAAAACTAATTAACCTTAGTTTCTTTTGAATGTAACACATTTTTCTTGGTAGTATTCAAATGAACAAATGCCACAACATCTAGGTTTGCTGCATTCCATTTTGGATCACGTTTAATTCTGTATTTTTTGTAAAACACCCTGCCTGGCACATAAGATGCATTTAAATAATCACCAAAATATGAAGTTATAATGCCTCTTAAAACATGACGGTGAATATAGTTCTCTACGAAAATAGTTGCACCCGTGCTGTCTTTGCTTTCTTGAATATCTTCCATTTCACTTTCTAAAATAGAAATGGTAACATATTGCGAATCTGTTTGTGCTTGGGTGTAGGTGAGCGTTAGCTCCACTTCAATAGAATCACCTATATTCTTTGCGTTTAGCTTAATATTTACAGGAGTAGGTGAATTGAGTTCTTGGTTTACATAAGCCGACCATTTTGGATAATCTATGTTTGGCAATATTTCACCACTAAATAATTTTCTATTTACATTTCCAGTAGGAATTCCTGAGGTAAGTCCAACCATTTCAAAAATTTGCGCACCGGCTTCTGTTCTAAAATCATATTTGCTGGTAAATTCATCACCACCTGCTTTGTCGAACGGACGTGTTAGGGCATTTAATTTATTAAGTGGATGAACGGTTACAACGTTTACACGACCTGGGTTTGCAGTAGAAATTGCTTTTGCGCTTACTTGGGCAGAAGGACAATTGGCACATTTTACGCCGCTGAATTCTTCTATTAAAACACTTTTTAATTCGGCACTTGGCACTGGAGAAATAATATAGCTAGTATCGCCAATGGTATTTTCTGGAGAAAAGTTAATATAAGGCGGCTCTTCTTTGCAGGCATTGATGACAAAAAGAAATCCTAGTATAAATAAGCCATTAATTAGTTTTTTCATGTCTAAAAATTAGTTGTTAAGGTTAATCTAACACCACTAAAAGCAGGCTCTACACGGCATACGCCACCTGTACAATTTACACCTTCCACCTGCTTGATATATCCGGCAGTAAAGCGTGTATTTTTTTGCGTAACAGCCATAAATACATTCCAGTAATGAACCAATTTAAATGCTTTACCCGGTTCTGGTTGGTTTCTATAACCTGGTCTCACATTTACCATGTCGCCAAAGCTAAATGAATAATGTGGGGCCATATTAAATTCTAATAAGCCATTTACAAAACTACCTAAATCTTGGTTAGTTTGCAGGTATTGCGACTCCATGCGAAGGGAGCGTGTGTTTGTAAATTTGTAGGTAGCCTCTCCAAAAAACGTATGGGCAATAACATAAGGAACGGTTGGTTTTGCTTCGTATAAACGTTGGTTGTAATTGATAATTTGGTAGCCTAACAACAATTTAAATTTCTTGTTGAATTTATGCTGACCTTCAAAATAATATTCGCGGAAAAACCTGTTTGGATCTTCTTTAAAATTTAGCGGATTAATTGTTTGTCCATTAAAATAACCTTGCGGTGTGGCCAAAGAAGCGTTGAAATTAAACTGGGTTTGGTGTTTCTTCAAAGCTTTTGGTTTATAGCTCAATTCTAGTTGCAAACCATTCTCTCCCCATTCTTGTGTAAAGGCGTTGTAACGCGCCAAAAGACGGTATACATTCTGACGGGTAACAGATGGCAAGTAAGCAATCATACCCGTGTTTTGCGTTTGCAAAGGAGAAGTTCTAAAAGAAAATTTATCTATATAACGGTATTGCATGTTTACACCAAATCCTTTTGTAGAATAGGACAAGGAAGTAAGGTAAGATTTACCTGCATGTAATTCCATTAAATCGTTGTTTGGATTGATAATGGCTTCAGGCGTTTTTTGCGCCAATTCTACATACCAAGTTACGTTTTTATAGCGAAGCGTATTGTATACATTGTAAACAAAAACATTGTATTTTGGATAGAAGCGTTTCGACAGTTCGTAGTTATTAATACTTGCAGCCATTACATTCATGGTTTCATTATCTATTGTTCTATTTACAAAACTTGCGCCTGGTTCAATGCTAAAATTATCTGTAATATCTAAATGGTGTTCTGCATTTACACCTTTAATTACCATGGGTCTTAAATCGAAACGAAATTTTTGCAAACCCGTAAAGGCTTTGATGGTGGTATTTTCTGTTGGCCTATATTTAACATGCGCTCCTTGTATGGCAAAATCTAAACCAAGGTTTCTATCTTCATAGGAGCGAAATACCATACCACTCGCAAATTGGTCGTAGAAATACCCCGCAGTAATAGTCATGTTGTCCATGTCTTTTCTAACGCTGTACATTCCCAAGCCACTTCTGGTATAAGCCTCTTGCGGGTTAAGCAGGGGTGAGTTGTTAAATAAATCGTAGCGTGCGGTAAAGGTATACCCTGCGTATTTATAGTTCAGTAAAAGCCATGCATCGGCAGATGAAAGTTGTTTTTGGTACTGGGTGGTGGTAGCTCCAATACTGCTGTCTTTCACATAAAATTGATTGGTGGTTTGGAAGTTTCCTGAGAATTCACCTTTTTCAACTTTTTTATCGGAATTGTCTTGGCTATTTGCCGAAAAGATTATTCCAACAGCACAAATGCTGAGTAGAAGTTTTCTGAACATAAATTTTTGTTTTGCTATTTTCCTTTGAATACTACTTCTTCTGCATCGCCCCATAATTGTTCGATGCCATAAAAATGACGTTTCTCTTCTTGGAAGATATGGGCTACCACATTGAAATAATCAAGTAGAATCCATTCTAGGTTTTCAAAACCTTCACGGTGTAATGGATTTTCATCAAGGTGTTTTTTAACTTCGTCTTCTGCACTTTTTGCAATGGCTTCAACTTGTTTATCGTTGTTGGCATGAGATATTACAAAATAATCTGCTGAGGCATTGTGAATTTTGCGCATGTCTAAAATACGAATATTCTCTGCCTTGCGCTCAAACATTCCTTGCGCCACAGTAAGCGCCAATAATAAGTCTGGCGACATTGATTTTATATCGATAGCTTTTTTAGCAGTAGTTTTTGCCGAGGCAGTTTTTGTTTCTGCTACTTTTTTTGCTGGAGCTACTTTTTTTGCCACTTTTTTAACTGCTGCCTTTTTAACAGGAGCTGCTTTGGTTGCTACCTTTTTAGCCGCTATTTTTTTAACGGGTGCAGTTTTAGTTGCTACTTTTTTAGCCGCCACCTTTTTTACAGGTGCAGTTTTAGCTGCTACTTTTTTAGTTTCAGTTTTTTTTGCTGCTACTTTTTTTGGAGCTGCTGCCTTCTTAGCAGCCGTTTTTTTAGGTGCAGTACTCTTAGGAGTTGCTGCTTTTTTTGCGATTTTTTTCGCTGGTGTGTTTGCCATCTAGATTCTACAAGTAAATTTGATGCAAATTAAGCATTTTTTCTTTGGCCTACCAACCCTTAAATATTGGCGAATATTCTGTTTTTTTGGAAGAGACCAACTCTACCAATGATGCCCTCAAACTCTTGTTTGGCAAGGAAGACTTGCCCGATGGCGCCCTCATTTACACCCATTTTCAGAGCAATGGCCGAGGACAGGAAAATGCAGTTTGGGAATCGGAGCGGGGTAAAAACCTTCTTTTGAGTGTGCTTTTAAAGCCACATTTTATCCTTGCCGATGAACAAATTTGGCTCAATTTGGTCGTCAGT
>CAIYNF010000014.1 GCA_903927505.1 uncultured Bacteroidota bacterium
ACCCAAAATCCAAATGTGGAAGGCATTGGTGGAATTCGTTTGGTAGCTCCGCAATTTGCCACTTGGTTTATGGTGGTAGTTTTGGCTTCAGTGGCCTTGCCGCTTACCAATGGATTTGTGGGAGAGTTTATGCTTTTATTTGGCGTATACCAATACAATACTTGGTTGAGTTTCTTTGCAGGTTTAACCGTTATTCTTGGCGCTGTTTATATGTTACGCATGTACCAAAAAGTAGTGCTTGGAAAACCCGTCATGGAAAATATGGTATTTCCAGATTTGTATTGGAATGAAAAGTTGGTATTAATTACCATAGCCATTTTGATCTTTGTTTTGGGAGTATATCCTGCTCCAATAATTGAACTTACAGAGCCCGTATTAAAAACATTAACTAAATAGGACGAACCGTGAATACCATTATATATACATCCATTTTAGGGTTCTTCTGCATGGTAGCAGAAATCTTAAACTTAAGGAAATTAATAGTTCCTGTTTTGGTTATTGGTTTAGCCGTTATTTTCGGGTTGAACCTAAACGATTGGAATAGCAATCAATCGTATTTTAACAATATGGTGAAGGTTGATAATTTCTCTGTTGCCTTCAGTGGCTTAGCCATTTTTGTAACGCTACTGGTTTTTATTTTATCAACAGATTTTTATGCCAACGACCAAGCACATATCAGTGATTATATGTCGATCCTAACCTTTGTATTGGTAGGCGCTTTGATGATGTTTTCATTTTCTAATTTAACCATGTTGTTTTTAGGTATTGAAACATTATCTATTGCTCTCTATATAATGGCGGGAAGTAAGCGTTTTGATCTGCGATCCAATGAAGCGGGTTTCAAATATTTCTTATTAGGATCTTTTGCCTCTGCCTTTCTCTTATTTGGTATTGCCCTCATCTTTGGCGCAACAGGTACCTTTGATTTAAATAAGATTGCCGAATATACTCTGCAAAACCAAGGACATATTTCTCCTTTATTTTATACGGGTATGGTATTAATGGTTTTTGCTATGTTATTTAAGGTTTCTGCAGCACCATTTCATTTCTGGGCACCAGATGTTTATGAAGGTTCACCTGCATTGGTTACAGCCTTTATGAGTACCTTGGTTAAGATTGCTGCTTTTGCCGCATTTTATAAATTAATGAGTTCAACCTTTTTCTACACATCAGAAAAGGCAGCGCTTATTTTAAATGTAACTGCCATTTTAACTTTGGCCGTGGGTAATTTAATGGCCTTGGCGCAAACCAATTTCAAACGACTTTTAGCCTATTCCGGAATTTCACATGCAGGGTATATGATGTTGCTTATTTTAAGTGCCAAAGACCAAACTGCAGGTGCCCTGTTTTATTATTCTTTAGCATACGCCCTGAGTACTTTGGCTGCATTTGCTATTGCCATCCCTATTTTTAAAGCAGCCAATTCAGAAGAAATAGATTCGTTTAATGGTTTGGCTAAAAAGAATCCTCTAGCCGCTGCTGCTATGAGCATGGCCATGTTAGGCTTAGCAGGTATTCCGCCATTTGCAGGATTTTTGGGTAAATACTACATTTTTACAGAAGCTTTACACAGTGATTTCTTTAAAACCACATTGGTGGCCATAGCGGCTTCAATGATAGGGGTTTACTATTATTTTAAGGTAATTAT
>CAIYNF010000015.1 GCA_903927505.1 uncultured Bacteroidota bacterium
ATTTTAATAAATAGTTTTTTTGAAAACAATTCTGGAATATCATCTAGGGCAATTGTTTTTTTTGTTGTGTGGCAATTAACCTTCTTGTTTATTACCTTAACATTAGAATAAGGCTCCATGGTTTTTGATAGAGCCTTGTACCAATCAGGATTGCACTCAAAAGCTATTGTTTCTTTTACTTTATCTAAAGATAAAACAGAGAAATTTCCCTCGGCTGCACCAATATCCAACAATGTCTCATCTTGAAATGGGGCAAATGTATTACTGCAATAGGCATGAGGTGATCTAAAATCTTGTTCTACTAATAAAGATTTAATATAACTCTTACAACTTTGATTAGACCAATTCTTTTTAAAATACAATTTAATCCCATTCAACAAATAATAATTATATCCATTCTCGTTTTGAATCACTAATTCTTTATAGGCGTATTCATTTTTGAACGAATAAGGGAAAACGCTAATTTCATTATGCAAATAATAAGCTAATGCAAGTTTCAGCTCTTCATTATGAATGGTATTATTATTATAATAAAAAATTATTTTATCTCTTAATCTAGCATTTACAGACCATTTCCTAAATTTATAAATTAAGGATTTTACACTTTTCAAAAAAATCATATTTATAAATTGATAAAGAGAATTAATTGCAATTCGGAATTTTCAATTTCATTTTTTTATTATCAAAGAAAATATTCAGATTAAAACCATTGACAATATCATAGGTTAAAAGACCTGTCCAATATCCTGTTTTTTCATCAGCAATCTTAATTTCAGGTATTGAGGTATCAAAAGTTAAGGTATCATAAATTAGAGTCGGTTTTCCAACTGTATTTGGCTTATCGTATCTAACAACATAGGTTTGGTTGCTTTTAATTAAATTAGGACTGAAGAATTTTCCATTTTCAAAAACAATTAAATTTTCAGCGCTGCAGCCCAAATTATAGATTGCCAAATTTGTAGTTGGCGGAACAACATAATTCCCAGATGGACAATTTATTCTTGCTTCAGCTGTTAAGGGAGCTAAATTAATTAAACCACTAGCAAACACAGATGGGTCGTAACTTGCAACTAAATTTAAATCACTAGTGGTATAATTACACATACTGGCAGATCCAATTTCCCCAGAAAATAAAACTGGACCTTTGTTACATTTATTCAAAGGATGATCCAACAGCATTTTTATACTTGTAATTTCATTTGGGAATGCCGCTACCCTATAAGTATTTATAGCATTATTAAAATCAATTGGATAGGTAGAATTATTTTTTGAATTAGAAATTTCAATCTCACCTAAAAATCCAATATTTAATGGAATTTTAGGGTATGAAATTGAAATATTTGAATAACCACAACTTTGGGTAGAACTTGAATAAAGAAAAAACCTACCCATTAACATGTTGTCGCTAAATTTTAGGACAAACTTCCCCAAATCATTGATAGAAAACGCATCAGAACTTAAATCAATTGCCCTATTTACTTGGTAATATTGGTTGGTAGAAGTGCTATACTCTATTCCATTTGCAAATAATTTATATGAATTATTTGGCAAAGCAACTTCAATTGAAACACCTCCCCCACCATTTGAATAATACGGCACAATTGGATAACCCGTATTTGCTTCGTAAAAGTACACCTGAGGAAATCCAATTGCATTCTCAAAATTCGACAAGGAATTAATTTCATTTCCATTTTCATCAAAATAGCCAAATTCAAAGAAATTTGAATAACTAACTATATTGGACATCACATTAGTAAGCACAACAGTATCAGGGCATAATTTATTTTTATATTCAGTTAACTGCGTTTGCTTGTTATAACCTATTCTTGTTAATTCGGAATGCGTTTTCGAAAAAATACTTAATGGTATGCAAGACACCTTGCCATTTATAGGTAGTTTATTGAATTTTTGAAGAAAATTATTAATTTGAGGTATTGCAGTGCTTAAAGAATCGAATTGAAAAATTGCAGGATTCTCTAATAAATTTACCAATGAAATTTTTGCATCCTCGTTTGTATATTTAAGTGAGGATTTACGTATAAAACTTAAGCCCTTACTTGGATATTTAAATGTAAATTCAATACCATCACTGCGCTTAAAATTAAAACTTAGAGTATCAGGCCTAGATTTTCCTAAAAATTTAAGTGAAAGGGCAGTATAATCTACTCCTGGGGTTAAATTAACTGGCCTTTTAAAAGTATATTTAAGTTTAATACGCGTTTTTGTATCAAAAATAAATACTTCTTCCTTAATGGGAAGATAACCTTCTTTTTGTGCCTCAATTATAAAAACCCATGGATTATTTGGAGTAGGTTTGGCATTTGGACTTAAAATTAAATTTAAATGACCACCCTCAGCATTAAAATTATATTTACCTTCTTGATCATAAATGTCGGCTGCATTTTTACCGGAAACAAAAAACGCAAGCTTTTCAACTGGTAAAGAGTCGTCTGTATATAGATTAACAGACACAATAGAATTAACTAAATTCCCATCAATATTAATATTTAAATCATCCAAATCAGATTTCGGGAATTTGCAATTTTGCAAACAAATAATAGACAATAAGAATAACAGAAATTGAAAGCACTTTTTCATTTAAATGGTATTAATTAATTCTGTATTTCAATTGGAAATTTACAAAAGGAAATAACTGGTATTTTATAAAGGCCTTTTCAAAAATCTGTTTGTTTTCAATATTATTGCTTGGAGCAAAAGAGCCTGTGGCATTCATATTAAATTTGGGTGGCCCAATGTAAAAAGCTCCTAAATCCAATGCAATTCCAATTTTATGCAAAGGTACCGTTTTATCAAAACCCACACCCAAATAGGGCGCGCATTTTAAACCCGTAATAGAAACGTTTAAATACCCAATTTGATCTGGCGTATAATTTATGAAACCAAATGATTGCCCTTTGGCTGCTTTAATATTAACATTATATAGATTATCATTTAAAGAAAAACCACTTGTAATTCGGAAATTTTTATTTTTCCATGGATACGCATCAAAAAACAAATCGAACATTTTTAGGCTAAAATTTGCCTTTACTTGGGTTTCATTTCCAGCAAATATGGTTATGTAAGAAAGATTTATACTTCCAATTGTGCCTCCAATTTTAATCCCAAATCTTTTACTAATTTGGTAATGAAGCATTAATCCGGCTCCTGCGGTGCTAATATTAGCTGAAACAGCAATAGGATTTAGGGTAAACCCACTTTTCTTCTTAAATACTTGGCTACTATCCTCTTGGGCATTTGAATGAATGGACACACAACAAATAAAAAATAAAAGAAGAATTTTCGGAAATTTTATTTCCCAGGAATAAAAAGTTTTCGAAAGCATAAATTTTCTAAATTTTGGCGTCTATAATTTAATCAAGATGAAGAAAAATTTTTAACAAATAAACTATGAGTAGAATATAAATTTCATGTAATTACAAAATAAACATAATTGAATTAGCTTTGCATGCAAAATGTGGAATAAACCTAAAACTTAACAAAAAAATATTGTTGAAAAGACTAAAATAATTAATTGCAGGAAAGGTTCAAGGTGTTTTGAACAATTTCATCATTTTGGTTTAAAGTTGAAACTAACCAATTACCCTTCTCATCTTTTGTATAGGTGTATTCCAGAAATGAATCATCATCATATAAAACCTTTTTCAATAAGTTATTTCCTTGACGGATGAACGATTTTGCTTGATTCGTTGCACCAAGTGTATTAACAGAATCTAAATAATATTCAAATGAGGTAATAGATTCTACGCCATCTATTATTGTTCTTGATTTTACAATATTGTTATTGACATATTCATTGTAAGTAATTTCTTCATAAGGTTGAGAAATCACATTTCCCCTTGTTGTAATTTGAAGCGGTAACCCATTGCCATCAAATACAAAATATTTTTTTAAATAAATATTTCCAACATAGGTAATGGCAACACTATCAGCTAATCCCTTCCGGTTCAAAAAATATTTATAAATATATGGGTTTTGAGAACTGGTTACCGTCACAAAATTACTTTGATAGATATAGCTTATTTTTTCGTATAAAACATCATTAAAGTAAGTATTAATTGATAGTAATTTATTAGAAACTGAATATTCATATTCAGTTCTAATTGTATCATTTTGCTCACTTAATATAAAACAATTAGAACTATAAAGATTGGGAGGATTGGGCAGAGGAGGATTGTAATTATCCTTTTTACAAGAAAATGTAGCTAGGGCAACAACAAAGAATAGCGAAAAAAATATTCTCATGGGTTTTGATTTCATGACAATTTCCGCCCTTAATATTAACTTAAAATAAACAAAAAGACCCCTAGCTATGCCAGGGGTCTTTTTAACTATTTAGAAATTTGGATTTATTTTATTTCTGTACAGAAATTTTTACAATCTTAACTTCAGTTCCAACAACAACTTTTACAAAATAAATACCTTGCTCAAGATTGTTATTTAAATCTGCGCTAATTATACCATTGTTGTTTTCTACATTTACTGTTGAAACAACTTGACCCATTGCGTTAATGATTGAAACATTAGCAACTTCTTCAGTATTATCAGCAACCATATTTAAGCTAAATTTACCATTATTAGGATTAGGGAATAAACTCAATCCTTCCAATGACAAATCAGTAGGAATTTCAACTAAATCAGATGAACCATTTTTAGTTAATGCTGCAGTGCTCAATGCAAAAGTTTTAATTAAACCATTTCCGCATGAATTAATTGGTTTAACTTTTAATGATCCGGTAGTAAAATTAGATGCAAAAGTTAAAGTTAATGTATCTACAGTAGTAGTTATTACATTACCTACAATTGTTCCAGCAGCAGCACCATGCTTGATAGTAACTTTAGTTGTAGGAATTGTCCACTCATAAGAAGATGCGCTTGTTCCATTTGCCATTACAGCTGAATAAGTAACAGTTGAACTCGGATTTGCTGCATTTCCTGTAACTTTATAAAGAACTGGTAAACCCTTTGCAAGTGCCAAAGTGAATTTTGTTCCTGTACCAGCTACGTTGTATGGAGTAACGGTTAAATTCCCTTTTAAGAAAGATGAATCATAAATTACTGTAATGCTATCAATAACAGATATAACATCTCTGGTTGAATCATAAGTACTCCAAGATTGAGAAGGTGTAGGTAAAACCACTGAACCTACTGAGCGAATTTTTGAACCTGCGGGAGCAACAAAAGTATAACCTACGATATTAGTAGCAGCTGGAGCATAAACTTTATAAGCAACAGGAGAAGAATAGCCTACAGTAGGGATAATACCACACAAATTTGAATTATTGGTAAAGGCAGTTACTACTGCACTAGAAGATAATGCTGTTGAAGGCGCAACAGAAACTTGGAAAGTGGTAGAAGATAAAACCTTGGTTACAATTGTGTTGGTTTTGAAAACACCTGTTCCAGCGGTTACAACTACAACAGAACCTTCAGTTAAACCAGTTGTACTTGATACTGTAATAATATTCAATAAGTTAGTTGCACCAGCATTAGAAGTATAAACTACAGAATTATTATTTAAGTTAATAATCTTAAATGTAGGTTTAACTTTGGTTATTTTGATAGAATCTAAATTTGAATAGACTCTTGAAGGTGAGTTGTATGCAATACAATAAATTTTAGAAGCGTGTTTTGTTGTAGTTAAGAAAAATACTTTCAAAGTGCGTGAACCTTGACCTGAAATAATATTTACTCCAGTAGGCACTGTCCAAGTATAAGAACTTGCATTTGTCAAACTGTTTGCAGTTAAAGTAATAGTATCAGAAGCAATTGTACTTCCAATTTCAACAGAATCTACAGTAAGTGCAAGAAGACCAGGACCAATTCTAGTTCTAGTAGAAGCATAAATATTTGTAAAATCTGCACCACTTTCAATTACTGAACCAGCTTTAGGGCGGTAATCCATATTATAATTACTATTAGTAATTTCGGCTTTAAATAAATTTGAAGATGATGTTTGGTATGAGTTACCATGCATTGTCCAAAGACTATCAGAATTCGTGAAAAGTGTTTCAATACCTTTATTAGTAGAACCTAAATTCATTGAAGCAAAAACACAATTCTTGATACACATTGTAGCAGAATTTGAAGAATCTGCATAATATGAATCTAAATTATACGCAGCAATTGTTGAAGCATCTTTGATGTGCATGCTGTATTTGTAATCAGTGAAAACTGAATTAATAACACGTAAGTTAGAACTTCTGCGAATAAATACAGCTCTTTTATTGTTTGCACCACCAGTAGTTAAAGTATTAGCTGCAGAAGTTACGTTGTCATACCTGTATGGACCAACCAAAGTAACATTTGAGAAAATTGCTTTTGTAAATGGTTTAGCAGTAGTACCTGATGCATCATTGTCAGATTCAAATCCATTTGATTCTCCACCTGAAATAGCATCAGAATTGTCTTTATCACGCAAACCTAAACAAAATTGAACTGAACCAGAGAATCCAAAATCAGTATCAAAATCATCATCAGTACATCTATATGCAACTAAATGAGAACAATTAACATTTCCACCAAACCATTCAAATGCATCATCTTTAATAAATGAACATTGAACGTGATTAATATTAGTTTGGTTACCAACGCCACCCATGGTTAAACCATTAATTTCATTATTAGAAGAGAAAATATAACCGCCAAATTCGATTCTAGCATATTGGAATACACCTGAATTGTCATTGTCATTGTTTCCACCATAATAAGAATCTGAAGTTGCCTCTAAACCCTCAATATTAGCTTGACCAGCTAAAGGATTGATTTTTGCATTACCCATAATAATTACACCACCCCAATCACCAGAAGCTCTTAAACCAACAGCTTTGCTTGATGTAAATACAATTGGTTTTGCTTCTGTACCCAAAGCCATGATTTTAGAACCACGACAAATAATTAAAGAAGAATTTGAACTTAAAGCATTTCCACGAATAACAGTACCAGCCTGAATTGTAAGGATAGCTCCATTTTTAACCATAACGGGTCCATTCAATTGATAAACCTTAGATGCCAACCAAGTAGTGTTAGCTGTGATGTAACCTGTAACTTGAACTGTTGGCGCATTGTAAACAGCATTTTGAGGATCAAAGTTTGTCCAATTCTTTGTCCACATAGAATCAGTAGGATCAAAAGCTCCTTTGTAGGAAACAACATTCAAACCTCTTGTTTGAGCGAATGCCATAGCTCCGAAAAGTACGGAGAATAAAAATAAAGAAAATTTTTTCATGTTTTTTTGGTTTTTTTTTGATTCTCAAAAATCAAAAAACATTATTAAGAAAAATGAAATAAAGTATTAATTAATAGTTAAAAAAATGGTTTTTAAACTAGAATTTATATACTCCAGACACAGAAAACTCTGTTCCAAAATTCCTACTCATAACAACCAAATCCTTGTTAGAACTATATTTACCATCAAAATCTTGGTCATAATAAAAAATCAAATTTTGATGAAATATATCTTTCATATTCAATCTTAATTCTAATTTATTTTTATAAAGATTTTTAGAAATTTGTATATCAAAAGCAGTTCTACCTTTTTCGTATAAAGTAGGATTATTAATATCTCCAACAATATAAATTCTATCACCCACGCGATTTAAAGAAAGGGACACCGTTGTACCACTTTTAAAATCCTGATACATAGCTCCAGAATTAATAATATAAGGAGATTGCCCTTGCAACCTCCTGTCTCTATCTAGGGTTTTATTAGTAGAACTTACAATTACCCTTGATTCAATATAAGCAAAATTGGTATATGCTGTAAATTTCTCAAGAAATGGATGCTCTTTTTTGGCAAATAAAGCGGCAAGCATTACCCTAAATTCAATTTCAAAACCATAATTGGTAGCAGAATATGCATTTAAAAAATTAATATCTCTTTGACCGTTAGGGTTCGACTTTTGCTCAATTGGTTTTTCAAATGATTTGTAGAACAAACTTGCTGAAAGCAGCTGATTTCTGCCAGGAAAAAACTCATACCTTAAATCGTAATTGGTAATTTTGCAACGAACTAAAGTATCATTTCCGGAATATTGATAACGCGTGGTAAAATCATAAAATAAAAAGGGAGATAATTCCCTGAATTCAGGTCTATTAACAGTTTGCGAAAAAGAAAATCTTAAATTTTGTTTTTCAGACAAAGATTCAACAATATTAATAGAAGGTAAATAATCTGATTTTACAGTATTAATATTTACTGGCTCACGGTTGTCTTTAATTGAATTTAACTTAAGGTAAAATGTTTCCAATCTTACCCCAAAAACGGCTCTAAACCTAGGACCAATTTTACTATCAAACATGATATACCTTGCAAAAATATCTGATGAGGCCCCATATGCATCATAAGGATTAATTATTTGCTCCAATAAAAAGCCACCTTTCCCGTTTTCTAATAAACCAATATTTTGGGGTGAAAAAATTTTTGACTGGTCTAGTTGTGTTAATGAATCTTCAAATTCCAGGCTACCTCCTGAGATGGCATTTTGAGCCATATTTAATTTTCTGGAATTAAAATCACGTACCCGATGTTGCAGATATAAGCCAAATTTAACTGTATTTTTAATTTTTTTAGAAAAGTTAAAATTAGTTGAAATATCAAATTGCGCATTTCTTATAGTTTCGTTGTTTACAGCATAAAAATAGGTACCAGCTGTTGTAGGCAAAAAACTTGCACTTTGCTCAATATTGGCTTTTAATGGACCTCCATCGATAGAATTATAGACCATTCTTCTTAAACCAGGAATTAATCTTTTTATATCACTATTTGAAACAATCCAACCTATTTTTAATTTTGGGCCTGTTAAAAAATGTTCACCTATGAGTTGGCCAGAATAAATTTGATTACTGGTAAACCATAAAACATTTGAATAAGTAGTTGTAGGGGAAACGCTATTTACCTGCACTTGCCCATTTCTAACAACCACACGATCCTCTGAATTAATTGAATAAATATTTTTAAAACTAATCGTATTATTTTTACCCGGTTTATAAGTAAAATTCAAAATACTGCCCAATAAATACTTGGTGCTATAGGTATCATCTTTCAAATTAGTCATTAAAGCATTCCCATCACCTTGATCATAATCATACAATGTATTGGTAGAAATACTTGGAGAATTGTTATATGTTAAAGAGAACATAAAACCAAATATGTCTTTGTCTTTGGCTTTATTCTTATAAGCTCTACCTAAAGTATATTGGAAACTTGCACCAGGCATGCATTTAGTATTTTTTAACGACCAATCATTGGGAAATAATCTAGCAGCATTGGCCTTTTCTTCTCTTGAAGTTGGCCATGCATTTAATCCTGGTATACCTTTTGGTGTATCTCTAATGCCATCATCCAAACCTAAAAAATCAGTTTTTCCACCACGGTAGGAAATACTATTTTTAAATGTACTTATAGCATTATAAGATGATCCTAAAGAAATTGATTGAAAATTTTCATCTGGAATATTTTTTGTATTAATTGTGATTATACCTCCAGCAAATTCGCCGGTTTGATCTGGTGTAGCTGTCTTGGTGATAATTAAATTATCCAACATATTGGATGGGAAAATGTCAAAAGCAAATGCTTTTCGATCGGTTTCAGAACTTGGCAAGGGTGCTCCATTTAAAAAAGCACTATTGTACCTTTCATTTAAGCCCCTTATGATGGCAAATTTATTATCCTGAATACTTGCACCACTAACTCTTTTCAAGATATCACTGGTGCTTTTATCTGGACTTCTTTTAATTGTTTCAGAAGAAATACCATCACTAACCGAAACTGCATTTTTTTGAGTAATTAACAAGGCGTTCGCAGATTCTTTTTTGGCCTTAGCCTTAATAGTAACCTCATCTATTTGAGTAGTTTTCTCGCTTAAGACTATATTAACTGTAGTTGTTTTATTTGCCAAAACTTCAACATTTTCAACAGAAGCATTATCAAAACCAACGTATTTTATATTTAATTTATATTTTCCAGGTTTAAGATTTGCAATTGTAAACATACCGGCATAATCCGATTGCGCCCCCTTATCAGTGCCCTCCACATAAATAATTGCACTCATTAACTCTTCACCTTTTGTAGAAATTACTTTCCCACTTATTTTTCCAACTTGAGCACTTAATTTGGTGTATGAAAAAAATATTCCAATTAATAGAATTACAAAGATTCGAGCTTGATTTATTTTAATAAATTTCAATTTAATAATTATTAATGTTTATGAAATATTCTTAACTAATACGCATTTTTATCACCCAAAACAGTCACTTCAATTGTTTTAAGTAATATTTCAAAATCAACCCAAATATTCCAATTGTATAAGTAGTGTAAATCATATTTTACTCTAATTTCCATTTTTTCTTGGTTCAAATCTCCTCTTAAACCATTCACCTGCGCCCAACCGCTAATACCTGGCTTAATAAAATGTCTTTGCATATATGATTCTACTGTATTGGAATATTCTTCAGTATGGCTTAACATATGTGGTCTAGGGCCAATTATGCTCATTTGACCAAATAAAACATTAATAAATTGTGGCAATTCATCTAAATTGGTTTTTCTTAAAAATTTACCAATACGAGTAAACCTTGAATCATTCTTTACTGCTTGAACCAAATCTTTTTCTTGATTGGGCACCATTGTTCTAAATTTTAAACAATAAAAGGGCTGGTTCTTCCTACCACTTCTTAATTGCTTAAAAATAATTGGTCCCTTAGAATCTAATTTAATTAATAAAGCTATTAAAGGAAACATCCAACTGAGAAAAAAAATAATTACTAATAAACCAACTAACAAATCAAAAAGGCGTTTCCTAAGTCTGTTATCTAAATCTTCTAAAGGCTCTCTATTTTGAACAATAAAAGGAATTTCAGATTCATTTCTAATGATAATATTACCCCTTTTAAAATTACTATGCCTATTAATAAATCTAATTCTAATAAATTTTTTTTCACACTCGGCAAGTATTTTTTTATACATTTTTTCATCCTCAGGCAGAATAACTGAAAATATTTCTTTTATACTGTTTTTATGGGCAAATTGTATACATTTCTCAAAATAGTTGATAGAGCCAAAATTTCTATTTAAATTAGGAATCCCCTCCACCAATTTAAAGCCAGAATCTTCTGAATTCAAGAAAGTAAAAACACCATCATATAAACTCCCATTACCAATTAGAGCAACCCGTTTTCTTAGGTGCAAAAAACTATCTATTTTAATTAGATAATGTTTAGTGCTTAGCCTCGAAATAGGTATGAAAAATAAACCAAGAATTGCATATAATGTAACAACTGCGGGGTCAACAATTTTTACATCAAAATACAATAAAGACCCTAAATTAATTAATACATGAACAATGAATAAAATTAGGGACGCTTTTAAATTATAGGATAATTGAAAATTCCTTTGATAAGTTTTTAAAAAGTATGAAAGTAAAATCCATGTAACATTAAAAATAACCAATAAATATGTTAAATTACCGCTAGGATCTTGTGTCAAGAATGTTGGTTGCCAAATCTGCTGAATTGCATATAAAATGGCATTTAAACCAATTAAGTCAACTAATAAAATTATTGTCCGAAACAGAAATAAATAAATCGAATTATTACGAAATTTATGTTTCATTTATTGCCTAAAAATTAATAGGCAATTCTAATATTATTTATTTTCTCCAACGTTTCTTGAATCTGAAATTTATATTAACTATTTGTTAATTGAAATGCATAAACAAAGAATCTTTATTTACACTATTATTTTTAATCTATGATTTGAATTAACATTACATTCATATGAAATAAATTATCCTTCTGAGCATCTGGGGCATATATAAGACCAAATTTGTAAGCTGCAGCAGCAGCTATTGCAAATTTATTGTTTATCCAATAATTGAATCCAAAGCATAGGTTAATAGATGTTGCATTTTGGCCTTTTTTAAACATATATCCTGGGCCTATTTCAAGAAAAGGATCAAAATTACTAGTATCTTTAAGAATTGCATTAAAATTATATTTTGCATAGAAATCAATAAAAATAACATCTGAGGATGTTTTTAATGATTCGTTTGAAATTTTCTGTTTTTCAGGAAAAATATTTGAACCAATATTACCTGCTAATGCAAATCCATTATTTAGCCGTTTTTCAGCACCGAAGGTAAATGGACTTAAATTCCATTTTATAGGCTCATTATTTATATACCCTTTAAATTGGCTTCCATCCTCAATAATTAAATTCCCTCCAAATGAAATAAGCCAAGGATTGCCTTTATAAACGTCCTGCGCCCTTAATTTGAAATCAAAACAAATTAAAGACAATAAAAGTAAAAGAAATTTAAAAGTATTTTTCATATCTACTACAAATAAAGAATATTCTAAAGACCTTAATGTTACTATACTATTAAAAATATTTTGTTAAATTATTCTAGAATCTTACAAAAATAGTTGGATAAGACCGTATTGATGTTCAGATAATCCTTTGCATAGCGAGCTGCACTGTCTCTAATATCTTGAAGATTGGAGGGCAAATTTTCCAACTTAGCTAACAATTCAGTGGTATTTCCGCAATCAACATAAAACCCTAAAGACTTTGATTCAAAAAGTTGAGCTATTTCTGAATTTTCATCTGTGCTTACTATTGTTATTCCACCAGATGCAAAAATATTTAACAACTTACTTGGCATTACTAAATTGGAAGTCCCCCTTTTTTGTAAAACCAAATGAATATCAACCATATTCAAAAAATCATTAAAACACTCTTCGTCTATAATTGGAAGAAATTGAATATTAATGAGATTTTCTGCGTCTGCCAATTTTTTAATCATAAATAAATTGGGGCCTGAACCTACAATTATAAAAACCCAATTTTTATGGTTTCTAAAATGTTTTGCTAGCAAAATTATTTGTTCAATTCCTTGCTTTTCCCCAATACTCCCAGCGTAAGCAATTAATTTCTGTTCTTTGGTAAAGCCATATTTATTCCTCTTGTGTGCAATATTTATAATTGGATAATACCTAGAACAATCAACCCAATTTGGAAAAATAACAATTTTTTTGTCAACCTTTTTTTCAATCAAAAAAGCCATTGA
>CAIYNF010000016.1 GCA_903927505.1 uncultured Bacteroidota bacterium
AATCATGGAAAAGAGGCATTTGAAATAAAATCAGGTGAGCGCATAGCCCAAATGGTTTTGGCCAAGCATGAAGTAATAGCGTGGTTATCTGCTGAAGAATTAACGGAAACCAGCAGAGGCGCAGGAGGCTATGGTAGCACCGGCAAGTAGTATTTTGTAGGTATTTATGATAGACAATACTTTGAAAATTTCATCCATTATATTAGGTTGCGGCCTCATTTAGAAACAACAATTTCCCCTTTAATACGCACATAAAATGAAAATAATAGTTCCAATGGCAGGTATGGGTAAGAGAATGCGCCCACATACCTTAACAGTTCCTAAGCCACTTATTCCTGTTGCAGGGAAACCAATTGTTCAAAAAATTATTGAAGACTTAGCAAAGGTTTGTGGCACAGGAATTGAAGAAGTTGCCTTTATTATTGGCCCTAGTTTTGGTGCTGCTGTAGAAAAAGAATTGGTTGCAGTTGCAAATAAATTGGGTGCAAAAGGAAGTATTTATTACCAACACGAACCTTTGGGAACTGCCCATGCTATTATGTGCGCCAAAGAAAGTTTGGAGGGCAATTGCTTAGTTGTATTTGCCGATACTTTATTCAAAGCAGATTTTACTTTAGATAGAAACAAGGATGGAATTATTTGGGTTCAAAAAGTAGACGACCCAAGGCCTTTTGGTGTGGTAAAGGTAAACGATGAAAATACCATTACCGATTTTATTGAAAAGCCACAGCACTTTGTGTCTGACCTTGCCATTATTGGTATTTATTATTTTAAAGACGGCGTTAATTTAAGAAGCGAATTACAATATCTATTGGACAATGATATTCGTGAAAAAGGTGAATACCAATTAACCAATGCTTTGGAAAATATGAAGCAAAAAGGTCTCAAATTTGAGCCTGGTCAGGTTACAGAATGGTTAGATTGTGGCAATAAAAATTCTACAGTATTTACTAATTCAAGAATTTTGCATTTTATGCATGAAGCCAATGAAAAAATGGTGGATGATTCTGTTGTATTAGAAAATGCAATAGTAATCCAGCCTTCTTTAATTGGTAAAAATGTTACCCTTAAGAATTGCATAATTGGGCCAAATGCCAGTATTGGCGAGGCTTGTACTATAGAGCGATCAGTTGTTTCAAATTGTATCATTCAAAATAATACTACTATTCAAAATGCTGTTGTAGACAATGCCATGATAGGAAGTTTTGTTCATTATGTGGGTGAGGCAAAAGATTTAAGCATTGGAGATTATACCACTGTTATTTAACTGCAATTAATTTTTCTTAAATAAATTCCTATTGATAATTCTTCTAAGGGAATTTCGTTAAAACCAATAATGAAGAAATATTACACTATAGTTTTTTTCGCATTCATTTGGTTGTTTCCTGTTGTTGTTGTTGGGCAAAAAGGCAAAAGCAATTTAACCGAACAACAACGAATGGAGTTTGATAAACGCTTTTTCTCAGGAATGAAGGAGAAGATGATAAAGAATTATGAAGATGCTGCTTCTGAATTTAAAATGGCAATTCTTATCGATCCAAACAATGCCAATGTCCATTTTCAATTAGCCACAGTCTTATTGCCTCAAAAGAAGAATGATGAAGCATTGTTTGAAGCTGCACGTGCATTTCAATTAGACCCTAGCAATGAATGGTACAGTAAATTATTGATTGAACTGTATAAAAAAGACAAGCAATTTGATGTAGCCGCTGAGGTTTGTAAAGTTGCCTTTAAAAATAGCAATAACGGGCATTTTTTATATGAGTTGAGTGGCCTGTATGTATTACTTGGCAAAGCCTCAAAAGCAATATTAGCCTTAGATGAGTTAGAGAAAAAATTGGGCGTAAATGAAGAGCTAAGCCGACAAAAAGAAGATTTATATCTTGCTAAAAACGATTTAAAAGGTGCCATTAAAGAAATTAAGAAATTAAGTGATACCTACCCCAATCAGCCACAGTACCAAGGTTTATTGGCAGATTTATATATGCGCAGCCAACAAATAAACAAGGGTTTGGCTATCTATAAAGATATTCAGCAAAAAGATTCATTGAATGGATTTGCAGCTTTTTCATTGGCCGATTTTTACCAGCAAACACGTGATACCAATTCATACTTTGAACAGCTTTGTATTGGAATGAAATCGTCTCTGTCTCCAAAAATAAAATACCAAGTGCTTTCAGAAATTATTCCAAGTAGTGATTTTGGTTTTAGTCACAGAGAAAAATGCAAATATTTGGTTGATTTGTTTCTAAAAACCAACCCCAATGAGGCAGATCCTTATTTGTTCAAAGGTGATTTAGCGCTGCAGGATAGAAATTTTGAAGAAGCCAGAAACCATTATTTAGCTGCTATTGGTAATGTTTCTGCAGCATTAACTTGGACCCAAATTATTTTTTGCGACCAACAATTGCAGCGCTATGATTTAATGAAAATTGATGCGGCGCAAATGGTTTCAAGTTTTCCTGAGGAAGCAACGGGTTATTTGTACCATAGCATTGCTTGCAGACAATTGAAGGAATATGAATTGGCGTTTCACTCTGCTAGGGAAGGCGTATACCATGCCGCCGAGGAAGAGGTATTACTTCAAATGCTCAATAATTTAGGAGATATGGCACATTATGCCAAGCAATACAGCGTTTCAGATTCCGCTTTTGAAGCAATTATTGCAATCAAACCGAATAGCCCTCTTGCCTTAAATAATTACGCTTATTTTTTATCACTGCGCAATTTGGATTTAGACAAAGCAGAAAACATGAGCAAACGCTCCATTGAATTGGATCCATACAACCCATCAAATTTGGATACGTATGGTTGGATTTTATTTCAGAAGAAGAAGTTTAAAGAAGCACAAATTCAAATTCAAAAATCACTTGATCTAGCGCCTAATAACGCAGAAGTGGTGGAACATTTAGGGGATGTTTTTTTTGAATTGGATGATATAGTAAAAGCTATTGAAAATTGGAAGAAAGCACTTTCATTAGGTGGCGATACAGAAGCATTGAACTATAGAATTCTCAATAAAAAATTACCTCTCAGCAAATGAAAATAAAATCCTATTTTATAATTGTCTATTCTTTTTTAGCCTTATTTTTTGTTAGTAGCATTTCCTGCAAAACAAAAAAAGTAATTCTAAAAGAAAATCCGGAAACTACTATTGGCGATCAAGATGCGGTGATTGCGGATAACTCCCTTTTTCTTAATAATATTATTTTAAGCAAGAGTAATTTTGAGCAGTTTTCTTTTAATGCGGAAGCCGATTATAAAGACGACAAACAAAGTGCAACTATAAACATTGAAGTGATTGCAAAAAAAGACCAATATGTTTTTTTAAATGCCAAAGCGATGGGATTTATTAATGTAGCAAGAATTATGGTTCAGCCAGATTCTATAAGAATTTTGGACTTAATAAACAGGCGCTATATTTCTGCCTCCTATAAATATATGCAGCAATTTTCTAGTGCCCCAATAGGGTTTCAACAAATTCAAAATTTAGCCATGGGCAATGCTATTTTCGACCCAAAATTTGGTTCAACACAAATTGATTCTTTGGGCCAGCTATTTGTATTAATAACAGATTTGGCCAATGTGAAGCAAAAATCTAGTTATAGCAAAGACCTTAAAACACAAAGTGTACTTTTAAGTGAACAAGGTAAATCCATGGAAATGCAGGTCAGCTTTAGGGATAGACGCATTGTTGATGGATTGAGCTACCCATATGATATTTTAATCAACATTCAGGGAGAAAAAAAAATGGAATGCCGATTTTCTATTGGCAACTTCGTAACTAGTTTAAAAAAGGAGCCACAGTTTGTTGTACCAAAATCGTATAAAGTTCAAGTATTTTAGTTTAGTTGCCCTCTTCTTGTTTTTGGGCTTTTCTTCTATTGGGCAAAATGTAGCCAGTAAACGAAAAGAACTAGAGCAAAAGCGCAAAGAATTACAAGTTCAAATTCAGCAGAACAAACGCCTGCTTCAAAATGCAAAAGCCCAAGAACACAACTCAATGGTGGAGTTGCAGGCAATTGGCAAACAAATTATCACACGTGAACAACTGATAGATCATGTTTCGCAAGAAACCTTTGAGATTAGCATAGAAATAAGCAACCAGCAAAAGGTTATTGAAACCTTGCGCAATGATATTCTTGAGCTCAAGAAAGATTATGGCGATTATATCGCAGCGGCTTATAAGCGCAGAAATGCCAATGCTGCCTTTTACTTTGTGTTCGATGCAAAAAATTTAAATCAAGCATTTAAAAGATTAAAATACCTAAATTCTTACGGTAATTACAGGCAGCAGCAAGCCCAGTTAATTTTAAATACGCAGAAGCAAATGATAGTGGCTTTGCAGCAATTGCTGGTTACCAAACAAGAAAAAACAGGTTTAATTCTTTTAAAGGAGAGCGAAAAAAAGGAACTGATAGAAGATAAAAAGGAGGAAAGTGTTGTTTTAAATAAGGTGCAACAAAAAGTTAAAAACCTCAATCAAGTTATTGCAGAACAAGAAAAAGCAGCAAGAAAATTAAATCAATCCATCAATAATTTAATTAGCTTAGAAATTGAGGCAGCACGAAAGGCAGAAGAGAAAAAGCGCGCCTTATATGCAAAGAATAGCGGCAAGCCAATAGCTCCTAAAACCAATAACAGTTATTTGTCGGATATTGATCTGAAATTAAGTGGGGATTTTGCAAATAACAAAGGCAAATTACCTTGGCCAGTTGCCGGAAATGTAAGCCAAACATTTGGTGAACATGCCCATCCAACCCTGAAAGGGGTAACAACTACCAATAATGGTATTGACATTACTACTGCTCCAAATGCACCTGTTAAACCTGTTTTTAAAGGAACCGTTAAAGCTATTTTCCCTATACCTGGATTAGACCGCGTTATATTGGTTAACCATGGAGAATATTTTACCGTTTATGCGCGCTTGGCAACGGTTAATGTTAAAATAGGGCAGGCCGTAGATAGAAATGATATTCTTGGTGAGGTTGCTACCAATGAAGAGGACGGCAGTAGCAAACTACATTTTGAAATTTGGAAACAAAGGGTTTTTCAAAATCCTGCACCTTGGCTAAAATTGCGCTAGCGTTTCAGATTAATTTTGCCATAGCAACAGCTTTTTCAAATTAATTTCCCTAAAATTGTGTTATTATAATTTATGAAAAGAAAAACGTTACTTTCAATTGCTTTTTTAATTGCTTTAGGTGTAAGCATCCCTAATCTGCAATCTTACCCAACTGGAGCCCCAGCAGATGGTAGAACAGGTTCTCCCGGTGATGGTGGCAAAACTTGTTATGGTGGTGGTTGCCATTTTGGCGTTCCGTCTGATGCTACAGGAATCATTTCAAGCAATGTTCCAGCCGAAGGCTATACACCTGGAAGTTCATATACAGTAACTGTAACAGTTGATGGGGCTAGTAAAAAAGGATTTTGTGTAAGTCCGCAAGCTATTGATGGCACTCAAATGGGCACATTAACTGCTGGTGCTGGGAATAGCGTTTCGGGAAAATATGTGACGCATACCGGCTTTAAAACTACTAATCCTGCGGTATGGACATTCACATGGGTTGCTCCTGCAAAAGGAAGTGGTGCGGTAGATTTTTATGGCGCTTTTGTCAATTCAACTTCTACAACTAGAAAATCAAAAATTAGTATCACAGAAAAAGTTGCTGCTGGTATTAATGAAAATGCTGCATTAACGAGCTTAAGTATATATCCTAATCCAGCGGTTTCACGCGTAATAAACTTAGGTTTCGATTTAAAAGTTGCAGGTAATATCCGCATCAGTTTATTAGACATGCAAGGCAAAGAGGTTTCATTGTTACAACAATCTTTCCAAAATGCAGGAGCATTCAGCAATTCTTACGATTTGCCGAGTTTAAACAGCGGCATTTATTTTATTAGAATTGAAGCAAACGATGAGGTATTAAACCATAAATTGTTGGTTCAACAAAACTAATTATACAGAAATTTGAAAGCGTCTTGCCTGCGGGTAAGGCGCTTTTTTTTTATACCTTCGTTTCATGAGTTTTACCATTCATTTTCAAAATCAAAGCTATTCTTTACCTGCATTTATTTCGGTTCGAACCGACTTAGAATGGGTGAAAGCAATACAGAAATTTTGCCATGCATGGGTAAATGATTTGCCTTTTGTTTTTAATTCCTCCGGAAGTACAGGCATTCCAAAAGCAATTACTTTTTCTAAATCTCAAATAATTGCAAGTGCACAAAACACAATTGATGCACTTAAATTAATTCCAGAGAAAGAACATTTTTTGATGTGCTTACACGCCAATTTTGTTGGTGGCTCAATGGTTTTAGCAAGGGCATTGGTTTTAAATTGTGAGATTAGTGTTTTTGAACCAAGCATGCATATTTTTGAACTGCTTACGGAAGAGCATCCCTATACTGTTGCAAGTTTTGTTCCATTACATTTTCAACAAAACAGTTTCTCCGCAGAAAAATATGAAAGAATAAATAAGGTTTTAATTGGTGGTGCCAGTCTTTCTGAGGAACAAGTGAATCTAATTAAATCTTTTAAAAACAACACTTTTCATACTTATGGTATGACAGAAACTTTGTCAAATGTAGCATTGCGTAATATTGCTTTTGATAATGGGTTTAGACCCATATTCCCCAATCAAATTCGCATCAATGAAGATCAATGTATTTGTGTTCGAACCAATTTCTTAAGCGAAGAAATTAACACAAATGATTTGGCTGAATGGGTGGATGAAAATTGTTTTAAGGTGATTGGCAGAAGTGATTTTACAATTAATACGGGTGGTATTAAAATTAATCCCGAATTGTTAGAAGCAAAAATTTGTGCAAGCGATTTAACATGGAAAGCAGAAACATTTTTTATTGGAAAGGCAAAAAATAACTTTTGGGGAGAAGAAATTGTATTGGTTTCCAATGTTCTTTTGCCTCTCGAAAAAATAGAAAAATTAAGAAAAGATTTCATTTCAATGAATTGTAAAAGAGAATTACCTAAGCGTTTTTTACAAATATTGGCGTTTCCAATTTCTGCAAATGGTAAAATTGCCCGCCAAAAATTAAATGAATGGATTGATAATCAATTAGTTTCGTTTATTACAGAAAGATAATAAAAAACATGATTGAATAGTGAAAGCTTTTTATAATTTCGCGTAAAATAAATAGAAATAGTATGTACTGGACATTAGAACTTGCCTCTTATTTAGATGATGCACCATGGCCTGCAACAAAAGATGAATTAATTGACTATGCCATCCGCTCGGGTGCGCCTTTAGAAGTTATAGAAAATCTACAAGAATTGGAAGATGACGGAGAGCCTTTTGAAACAATAGAGGAAATTTGGCCAGATTATCCAACCAACGAAGATTACTTCTATAACGAAGACGAATTATAATTCTTCAATAGTAGCAGTTGCTTCTAAAGAATTTTCAAGAACGAAATCCGCCTGGTATTTTTCCAGTAGCGGATTTCCTTTTTCATGGAGGTTGATGCAATACCTTAAACCCGCGCCAGCACCTATAGATTTAACCAATCCTAAATCAAGTAACATTTGAAAATCTCTTTGAATGGTTTTTCTATTGCAATCAAATTCATTCACCAGTTCTTTGGTAGAAATAAATCCGCGGTGTTGAATAATATACATAATCAGCTTCTGACGTTTATTCAAAATGCTGTCGTCAATTTCTTTTAACTTATAGCCTCTTTCAAACACATAATTCATAATGTTTTTCTGACGAGGGTTGAGTTTTTCAAAATCAACTTGTTGTCTGAAATAATTTCTGAATAGGTCTTTTAATCTACCCAATTGCACCTGTTGCAATTGCAAGCCAAAAGTAATTTGCTCGTTTAGGCTGTTTTCCTCACCTTGTATGGCGTTATTTATAATTTGGTCGTAGGGCAACTTATTAATATAAATTTCATGCGCTAAACCCATTAAACCATTCATGTCCATTTTGTGTTTGCGCAACCAAAATAATTGCATCAAAACTGCAAACTTTGATTTGCATTCGCTAAAGAGCGGCAGCGACATCATTCTAAAATGAAGGATCCAGCTTTGAACAATTGGATGAAACTCTGTATCTGAATTTAGGAAATCAAATAAACTCTCCAATTCTATTTCGCTTTCCATGCTTAATTTTTCTGGAATGCGTGCACTTTGATTGGAGAATAAATTGATTTCGCTGCTATTGCGGTATAGGTCCTCAATAAGAATTTTTTGCAACTGGTATAAGAAACCAATACTTAAATTTTCGTGGAGTTGCTCTTCAATAAATTGTTCTGCTTTCTGGTACTGCTCAACTGCTCTTTCGGGCATATTGGATGCGCGTACATTTTTATTGACAAGGTATTTTACTGTTTTAATTTCAAGTAGATTATTATCCAATGCGTTTGCATAATAATTTCTAAGAATGGCACTATTAACCTTTTCAATATTTCTGATGTGATCTGGCAGATCAATGAACTCATAAATTTTGTAAAGTTCCATTTGCTCTTGTACGCATTGCAAGAAGGCATCGTCTATGGAAATAATGGGTTCGTATTTATTTATCAGTATCATCACCTACGAAACTAAGGTGAATTTACATGGCCTTTAGGGGTACCTCATTTTGCAGAATGGTGGATTACGTTTTATCTACTCAAATTATAGCAAAAACAAAGGCCGGATACTTAGGTGAACAAGCTTTCCGGCCTTTATGTGAAAATTAGACAACTAATTAATTTGTTGTTAATAAATGATTATCTAAACCTTATTTTCCTCCCAATGCGCTGTATCTTTCCATACATTGCTTCGCATATTCTGGTCTACCCATCTTAGTAAATACATTTGCTAATTCGCCCCAAGCTTGCAAGTTGTTTTGATTTAATTGCAATGCCAATTGGTAATTATCTGCTGCCTTTTGCAAATTGCCTGTGATGTCATAAGATTTAGCCAAATAGTAATAAACCTCTGGAATACTTGCATTGTGTTTAACAGCCATTTCTAATTGCTTAATGGCATTTTGGTAATCGCTCATGTTTAAATATGCCAAGGCAGAATAGTA
>CAIYNF010000017.1 GCA_903927505.1 uncultured Bacteroidota bacterium
AGTATAGGTTTGATGCGCAACAAAAACAGGAGCATTCTCCTGGCGTATTGCCAAATCAATGTCTCCAAACAATCCACTTGGTATATCTATTGAAATTTTATATCCTTTTTGGTTGTTCAGAAAATCAATTAATTCTTTTGCTAAACCATCTAAATTTTTATTGAGGCCCGAACCAAAGATGGCATCTATACAAACATTAAAAGTTGAAATTTGGGTAACAGCATTTGGACTATCAATAATTTGAAGAGGCACTCCATTTTTAATTGTTTTTTGCAATTGAATTTCAAAATCTATACTTCCTTTTTGTTTTAGTTTAAGCACATAAACTTGTGCATTAAAACCAGCCTCCTGCAACATTCTGGCAAACACTAAACCATCGCCGCCATTGTTACCTTGACCACAAAAAACTGCAAATATATTATTGCTTGGTTCGGGCAAAAAAGTTTGCATTTGTTGCGTAAACAAAGCATAAGCTTGTTTTGCGGCACGTTCCATTAAATCAATAGATTTGATGGGTTCGTTAAGAATTGTAAAAGCATCCCATTCTCTGATTTGAGCCGTGGTTAGAATTTTCATAAGCAAAAACCAAAGTTACTACTATTTAGATCGAACCAAAATTGCTGCATAAAATTTGTATTTTGCAAAAAAATCAAGTCATCAAAAAGCAAAGGATAAATTATATTAGTCATGGCAAATACGTTACCGGTGGCTATTTGCATGAAAAGCAATTTGCCGAAGCTGCATTAGCCAGACTCGGAAATGACAAATATGAATTACACATATTTCGCCAATGGCACCATTTTGAAGGAATTTTATCGCAACTGTTCTTGTTGTTTTGGGCATTTAGAAAGGCTAATGGCAACATTACTATTAGCGTGGCGCGATTAGGAATTCCTGTAATTCTGAGAAATATTTTCAATGAACACAAAACTTATATTGTGTGGCATTACTATTCTGAGGAAGATGAAAAATCATGGTTCTTGAAGATTTGGTATAAATTATTTATTTTTATGGCGCGCCTGGTACCAGAGAAAAAATTAGAAATTGTTTGCATTGCTCCCTATTGGATGGATTTTTTTAGTCAGCAATTAGGACTGAGGAACCTGCTTTACTATCCTAACTATTTTAATACAAGTACCTATTCAGAATTTATTGGCAGCCAAAAACAAAAGAAGATTCATTTAGGGCAAGTATCCACTAAAAATGATACCCAATTATTCAAATTAGCAGAAAGGCTACACGCACAAGGATACAGCTGCTATTTTAGCACCAATGTGGCAGAAAAAGCAGGAAAATTTCCTTTTTACGAAAACAAATATTTCGCGCACTTTGACGACTATCTTATTGAAATGGCAAGCTCAGCATATACATTGGCTTTCCCTAGTTTTGCAGAAGGATGGAACAGGGTAGCACATGAAAGTTTTTTGGTGGGCACGCAAGTTATTGGAAAAAAACTAGGTGGTTTAGGCGATTTGTTAAGCGGGGCAAATGGCCATATTGTTGCCTCCATGGAGGAAGCCGAGGCCATTATTATTAATCAGGAAGTTCAGCTTATTAATTATCATTTTTTGGATAAATTTGGTGAAAATATGGATTAATTGCGACAAAAATAAAAAATAATTGTATTTTTGAGGGGTAAAGTAGCAACGATGAGAACTTATAAAAACACCCGAAAGCCTAAAAAATCCGATAATGTTCAGCTGGATATGGTTGCAGACAGGCCTATGAGTTACGGCAAGAAATTTGAAACTGCAGAAGAGATTGCGGCAAAAAGTTTGGGAATTGCTAAAAATTTTACCAATGATTTTATGCTCATAGAAGCCACTCGAAATGGCATTAAAAAAAATATCTTAATTGCCATTTCCAAACAACTGGGCATCAACCAAGAAAAGCTTTGCGAGTTGTTACACATCAGTACAAAAACATTTCAGCGTATTGAAGATGAAACCGTATTAGATATCTTCTCGTCTGAATTAGCTATAGAATTAGCCTTGGTTACCGCCAAAGCTAGTCTTGTTTTCTCAGATACAAATGCTATGCAAATTTGGCTTAAAACACCTCTATTAGCGCTAAATGGCCAAACACCTCTTTCCATATTAGATACCAGTTTTGGCGTTAAGTTGGTAATGCAAACTTTGGGCAGAATTGAGCACGGCGTTTACGCTTAAATATGGAAGTATTTAGATTAAGCCATACACAATTTTCGATGGATTTAAGTGGCCAAGGGGCTAAGCTTTATGGCGGCAGGTGGAATTCTATTGGAACGCCAATGCTTTACACCTCTGGTCATATTTCCTTATGCGCTTTAGAATTGGCGTGTAATAGCGGAGGCCTGATTGGTTTAAAAAACTTAGCACTGACTTGTATTACTATTTCTAACAAGGCAATTATAGAAAAACTAGATTTAAAAGATTTACCAAAAAATTGGAATACTCATCCAAGTTCAAATGCCAACAAAATTTTAGGAGATCAATTCCTTAAAGGCACTTCGGCAATAGCCCTTGCAGTGCCATCAGTTTTAGTTCCAGAGGAATTTAATTATTTAATTAATCCCTTACATCCTTCATTTGAAAAATGGGTGCAAATCTTATGGAATAAACCCTTTACTTTTGACAATAGAATTTTATGATTGTATTTCCCAATTGCAAAATAAATTTAGGCCTGCATATCATGCGAAAGCGGGAAGATAATTACCATGATTTAGAGACGGTATTTTATCCTGTTCCGCTATGTGATGCCTTAGAGGTAACAATTGCAAAAGAAAATTCAGATGACATGAATCTAATTATGGAAGGTATTCCAGTGCAAGGAGATGCAAGTCAGAATTTAGTAAGTAAAGCCTACCAACTTTTACAAAAAGAATACGCCATACCCAATTTAGATTTTGCCTTGCTAAAAAACATTCCAATGGGTGCTGGGCTGGGCGGCGGCTCTAGTGATGGCGCTTATGCACTGCAACTTATTAATAATTATATTGGTTTAAATATTCCCGAAGAAAAATTACAGTTTTATGCTGCCCAACTTGGCAGTGATTGTGCGTTTTTCATTCATAACAAACCCTGTTTTGGTTCGGGCAGAGGGGAAATTTTAAAGCCATTAGCGCTAACTTTAAAAGGATATTGGATTGTTATGGTTAAGCCAGAAATTCATATAAGCACTGCCGAGGCATTTTCAACTATCGACACTAAGAAGCACCTTCACGACAAGGCAGAAAATTCAATAAAGCATATTATTCAATTGGATTCAAGCGAATGGAAGGACAGGCTTTGTAATGATTTTGAAGACAGTATTTTTCCAAAGCATCCAATACTGGCCGACATTAAAACTAGTTTATATCAAGCCGGAGCAGTTTATGCCTCTATGAGCGGAAGTGGCTCAAGTATATTTGGATTGTTTCGGTTCGAACCGAGATTAAAAGAAAGCTACCGAGAATATTTTTATTTTGAAGGCTTATTGGATTAAGACAAGCCATTGTCTTCTATTAATCCATCTCTCAAGCGAATGATACGTTTTGCACGTTTGGCAATATCTTCTTCGTGTGTAACAATGATTACAGTATTACCTGCTTCATGAATCTTTTCTATTAATTCCATTATTTCAACCGAAGTTTTGGAATCCAAATTACCTGTTGGTTCATCCGCAAGAATGATAGAAGGATTATTTACCAGGGCGCGGGCAATGGCAACACGCTGACGTTGCCCTCCAGATAATTCGTTTGGTTTATGATCCATTCTATCGCCAAGTCCAACACTTTTTAGCACTTCTTCTGCTTTTATAATTCTATCTTTTTTGGAGATGCCTGCATAAACCAGCGGCAGTGCCACATTATCTATAGAAGTATTACGAGCAAGCAAATTGAAGGTTTGAAAAATAAAACCAATTTCTTTGTTTCTAATTTCTGCCAACTCGTTATCTGTCATGTTGCTCACGTCTGTGCCATTGAGCCAATAGGTTCCACGACTAGGCGTATCTAAGCAGCCGAGAATATTCATTAAGGTAGATTTACCAGAGCCCGATGGGCCCATTAAGGCAACGTATTCACCCTTTTTGATTTGCAAATCAACTTCACGCAGCGCATTTACAATCACCTCACCGATGCGATATGTTTTGCCTATTCCGGTTATATTGATGACAAATTCTTGCATTATTTTTCGATAAATTTTGGGACACGAAAATAATCACTGTCCTTTGCTGGTGCATTTTTCAATGCATCCTTTTTTGAATAGGCTTGCTCTGGCTCATCTTCACGCAGCAGGTTTACATTTTCGCTCATAAAAATTAGCGGTTCAACACCATCCGTATTTACCTCATTTAATTTCTCAAAATAGGATAAGATACGATTGAGGTCGTTTTTAATATTTTCCTTTTCTGATGGGTCAAAATCAAGTTTTGCCAATTCAGATAAGCGATCTATTATTTCGTTGTTAATATCCATTTGCTTGCAATTTATTATTTATTACTTGATAAACTTTGTCTTTTAATAAATCTATATCGTTTAAAGTTAAACCATTGGTAGAAATAGGCTGGTGTACATATTGGTATGCAAAGCCAGGTTTGCCTTCAAAAACGCCCTGGTCTGGCAGCAATTCCCAGTTTCCAATAATGGTAATAGGAAGTAAAGGAATTTGTTTTTCGATAGCTATTCTGAAAGGACCATCTTTAAATTTTATCATTTTAGGAACCTGACTAGAAATAGTTCCTTCAGGAAAAATAACCATGCTATTACCTTCTTCAATCCAATTGAGGGCTTTTCTATAGGCTAGGGCCGATTTGCGCGCGTCTTTGCGTTCAACGGCAATATCTATTGTTCTGAACCAAATGCCAAAAACTGGAATCCTTTCCAATTCAGCTTTAGCCATAAAATTAAAGAAGATGGGCAATTTAGCAGCAAGTGTAACAATATCAACTTGTGAAGTATGATTTGGTACAATCATGTATGATTGTTTTGGATCAAGTGGAACTTCATAAAAAGTTTGCACCCGAATAAAACCGAAAAGTAATAACATTTTGCCCCAAAATTTTCGAACCAAATGGGCAAAACGGTAACGTTTAGGGTTACTTAAGCCAAAACGAATGAGTGGATATAAAAGTAAAAACCAAAAAACAACCCAAAAGCCAAAATAGATGGCATAAGCAGCTTTTATTGGATTTTTTGAAAGTTTAATGGCCATATTATATTTTAATTACCCCAAATTTCTGGATTTTTTCTCCAGGCAGCTAATACTTCTCTATCTGAACTATTAACGTATCCTTTTACTACGGCAACTTCTATGAGGGCATCATAATTACACAGCGCAAAATAAGGACAATTTGCATTGTTGAAATTATTTTGAGCGGTTTCGAATCCATAAGTAAAAATACTTGCAAGTCCTAAAACGTTTGAACCAAAGCTACGCAAAGCATCAATGGCCTGAAGGCTACTTTTACCCGTAGATACTAAATCTTCAATAACCACAACTGCTTGTTCTGGGCGGATATCACCTTCCACTTGTTTGCCCATTCCGTGCTTTTTAGGTTCGGACCTAACATATCCAAAAGGCAATTCCATGGCATCAGCAACAAGTGCTCCAGGAGCAATACCTGCAGTGGCAACACCAATGATTGCTTCTACTTGCGGGTAGTTGATACGAATTTGTTCTGCCAAAGCATTTTTAATATATGTTCTAATTGCTGGGTGCGACAATGACAATCGGTTATCACTGTATATAGGCGATTTTAATCCAGAAGCCCAAGTAAAAGGATTATTTGGTTCTAGTTTTATGGCTTTTATCTCCAATAAATATTCTGCTATCTTTGTAGCGATTGGTTCACTTATTTGCATGCCTACAAATGTATAAATTTTTCATAAACGATAAGCCTTTAATACTCACAAGTTCAAACGAAAGTTTAAAAGAATTGGATGAGTACAAACAAATTCATATTACCAAAGAATTGAATCTCATGGATTTTGTTCGAGAAATGGAAGAACCACAAGCATTTGGATTGGCCTTGATTTGTGAGGATCCGGCTGAAACCTTACATGAATTAAAAGCTAATTTCACCAGTATTCATGCTGGTGGAGGAATTGTTTTTAACCAAGCAGGGGAAATATTAATGATGCGCAGATTAGGAAAATGGGATTTACCCAAAGGTAAAATAGACCCAGGAGAAACCACGGAAGAAGGTGCTATTAGGGAAGTTGAGGAAGAGTGCGGTTTGAGCCAATTGCGAATAATTAGATTTTTCGACAATACCTACCATACCTATAAATTGCAAGGTCATCGTTTCTTAAAAGTAACGCATTGGTATAAAATGGAAACAACTTTTAAAGGAGAGTTGGTGCCACAACTGGAGGAAAATATTACTGAGGTTTGTTATAAAAACCTAAACAATATTGACTTAAATAGTTTTGACACTTATGAATCTATCAGACAATTGCTGATAGATGTAAAAAGCAAATCAAATTAGAAAATCACCTCTTTAGGCACAAATTCACTTGCCTTACCACCATTGCGAATAAGATCGCGCACTACTGAAGAACTTATAGGCGTATAAGCCGGATCGCACATGAGAAAAACTGTTTCGGCCTGGGGATAAATGATTTTATTCATTTGGGCGATATTTTTTTCATAATCAAAATCGGCCATATTTCTGATACCACGAATGATGTATTGCGCACCAATTTCATCACAATATTTGACTGTTAGTCCTTCATAAAAAGTTGCCTTAACTTTTGGCTCATTTTTATAAATATTTTTGATCCAATCTACGCGTGTTTCAACGGGAAACAAGGTGGACTTGGTACTATTATGACCCACGCCAATTATTATTTCATCAAACAATGGCAAAGCTCTTTCGAGGATATTTACATGTCCAATTGTAATAGGATCAAAGGTTCCGGGGAAGAGTGCAATCTTTTTCATGCGGTGATTATTGGATCAAAAATAATTTAATTTAGCGAATTTGCTACTTTGAATTTATAATTGAGAAGGTGCCTAGAATTAAGTTTGAAATTTAAAAAACGAAAAAGTAGACTGTCCATATTTTCTCTCCTCAAAAAAGTGAGGTAAATGGTTCAAGCGCAGCATAGAAGCGTGCTCAAGGATGAGCCAACCATTATGTTTTAATAATTTTTTCTCAAACACAATACCTGGGATTTCTGTAACACGCGCCAATGCATAGGGAGCATCACCAAAAATAATATCAAAGCTTTCTTCACAATTTTTAAGGAAAGAGAATGCATCTTGCTTGCGAACTTCCATAGAGTGAAAACCTAACTTGGTAGACGTTTCCTTCATATACCTTACACAAGAAGCATCTTGGTCAATACTTAGCACAGCCAAAGCGCCACGACTAGAAAACTCATAACTTATATTGCCAGTGCCAGCAAACAATTCCAATATGCTTAGCTCATCTATATTAAAATTGTTTTCAAGAATATTAAACAAACTTTCCTTGGCTCGATCCGTAGTGGGGCGAACAGGCAAAGAAGATGGGGCATGCAGAAGAATGCCTTTTTTATTTCCACCAATTATTCGCACAATAAGGCTGCTGATTCTGTAAAAAATTGATGCTCTTCAAATTGTTTAAAGCTAATTGGGTAGGTGTATTTCTTGGGCTTTATACCGTATTGAACCGAACGCGCATATTTAGAAAGAAGGTGATTTAGTTCATTCATATGACTAGAGTTTCCATAGAGCACTATATCACAAGTATGAGGTATTTGCAATTGTTCAGCAACAGCTAAAACATGATATACTATTTCAGTTTCTGATTCAAATTGAAAGGTATTATAAAAATTAATTTGCTTATCAATATTTAGCAATTCAAAATAACCAGCATGCATTTGCAAATGCAGCTTGTTTGCAGGAGATTCAAAGGATTGATTTTCGACAGCTTTAACAAATAACAGGGAAGCATGAAACACATCTACCATTGGCATATTGAAACGAATAAGTTTCATGAGTTCATTTCGCACATTAAAAATGGTGGCGGTTTGTTGCACATGCATTTTACTATACAATATTTGAGACTGCAACATTATCTTTTGGTTCAAAGCGAAATAAGCTTCTGTTTCAACTACATTTAGCAAAGATTCAGGCACTAGGCAAGAGTTAGAAGAACTAATAATTACTTTTCGTTCTCTAAATTTTTGATCCAAAACTTCTTTTAGTTCTGCAATTGATTTAAGCTCATCATAACTTGCGTTCAAGAAATTGCTTTCACCGGAGGTTAAAACTTGCAACTGTAGTATTTGTTGGTTTTTCTGATCAGCAATTACCGAACTGATATGATTTGCCTCAAAAAATACATAATGGTCGTATGCCGAATTATTAGCTGGATTATATAAATTATCTGAGTACGTTTTTACGTGAATTGTTTGCACAAGTTTTGTTCTTATCTTCGCAAAGTAGTAAAACCCTTTCAAAAAATAAAAAAGTGCAGCAGTTTATCCCACAAAACACAAATTTTAAAGCCATGGTTGAAGAAAAAATGGAACTCAACCATTTTATGAACCATTTAGGATTTAAAATTAATAAAATTGAAGCTGGTTTAATTGAGGGAGAGTTAAATATTGAGCCACACCACAGACAACAAATAGGCTTCTTACATGGCGGAGTAATAGCTACCTTGGCTGATTTAGTGGCAGGATTTGCTGCCTATACGCTGGTAAAAAATGAGCAAACAGTTGTTACTGCAGAATTGAAAATTTCCTACTTTAATCCTGGTGTTGGTGATACTGCCTTTTGCAGGGGATTTGTGTTAAAGTCGGGGCAAAAATTAATTTTTTCAGAAGCTGAAATTTTCGTGAATAATAATGGCCAAGACATAATAGTTGCAAAATCAAGCGCTACATTTGCAATTGTAGAGCTACAAAAATTAATTTAATATTTTTTCCATTTGATACCACAACCAATTGCCTTTGTTGAAGGTGTTAAAATTGGCTTTCCTGCTAAGAATAGTTGAATGGCATTTTCCAGGTATTTAATTTTTACATCCTTTGCTTCCTCAAAATTATCATCGATGGCTCCTGTGTAAATTAATTTCCTTTGGGCATTTAATAGGAATACATGTGGTGTGCGCTTGGCTCCATATGCCTTTGCTGTATTTTGATCATTATCAACTAAATAATTAAAAGGATAGTGATTTGCCTTGGCGCGTTTTACCATGTTTTCAAAATTATCTTCAGGTTCACGATCGCCATCATTTGGGTTAATGGCAATAACAGGCACCCCTTTAATTGCAAATTTCTTGTGTATGTCAATAATTCTATCTTCATAAGCTTGTGAAAAAGGACAATGGTTACAAGTAAAAATAACCAAATAGCCCTTGGCATTTTTAACATTAGCAAGGCTATGCATTTTCCCATCAACACCTTTCAGGTTGAAATCTGGGGCAATGACTCCAATGGATAAAGCCAATTTTTCAATTTCTTGTGCACTTTGATAGGTATGGAAACCAACTAGTAAAAACAGTGTAAATAAATATTTTTTCATTATTTAATTTTATTTAAAATAGCTACTAAATCATTGTAGCTCAAAATACCTTCATGAAATTCAGAAAAGCCTATATTCCCTTTAATAAAAAGGGTTGCGGGTATAGCCCCGCTCCAATTTGGGTCAACTAATTCAATCCAATCATTGGGGTTTGGCTCATCCATAAATACCACTTGAGATGCAATATGATTAGCCTTAACAAAGGGGACTAAATGTGTTTGAATATGCTTTTTAAAATCATTGCTAACTAAAATGATTTTAATTTTAGGATCGGTAAAATTCATTGATAGTTTTACAAAAGCAGGGATTTCTTCTACGCACGGTTTACACCAGGTGGCCCAAAAATTTATGACATAAAGGGTATCTGAAGTGCTCGCTTTCCAGGTTTTAATGTGAGAAGAATTAACAAAGGGAATTTCTTGTGCACTTAGCTTTCCAAAAACAAAAAGCAAAAGTGAAATTGAAAGGAGTTTTTTCATTTTACATTTTTTCTCCAAAGCTTAAATCACCTGCATCACCTAAGCCTGGAACAATATAGCTATTTTCATCGAGACTAGGATCTACGGCAGCAATAAAGATTTCGGCTTCTGGCATGTGTTGTTGTATATAACTTACGCCTTGTTCACTTGCAATTAAGCTAACAACAATAACTTTATCAGGTTTTCCTTTTGTTAAAAGTGCTTTATACGCTAAAAACATACTTCTACCAGTGGCCAACATTGGGTCAATTAGAATTAATGTTCTTCCAGCTATACTTGGAGTTGCCAAATACTCTACTACAATTTCAAATTCATGTTGATTGGTATGTTTGCGGTAGGCAGAAATATAGGCATTATCTGCATGGTCAAAGTAATTTAAAAATCCTTGGTGCAATGCCAACCCAGCCCTTAGAACCGTTGCTAAAATAGGTTGTTCAGACAAAACCTCCATATTGCTCACTCCAAGTGGTGTTTGAATTGGGCTTAATTTTCGAGGAAAATATTTACTTACTTCATAGGCTAAAATTTCACCAATACGTTCAACATTTTTGCGAAAGCGGGCGCGGTCTTTCTGAATTTCCACATCGCGTAATTCTGCTAAAAAATCGTTAATAATGGAGGCTTTATTTGTTAAAATATGGATCATACCATGGCATTTATAACACAAAGTTACAGAAACTTCCTTTCTTTGTATGCTTATTTATGAGCCAAATTAAGAGGTAAATCATATGAAGTTAAAGTTTTTAGGTGCAGCCAAACAGGTAACAGGGAGCATGTATATGCTTAGGCTCGACAATGGCTATACCATATTGGTGGATTGTGGAATGGATTATGAGGTAAAAAAGAATCCTATTGAGCGAGCAAATTTATTCCCTTTTGAGGCAGTAGATATTGATTTGGTTTTACTGACCCATGCGCACATAGATCACTCTGGAAATTTGCCTGCATTGGTGAATCACGGTTTTAGCGGCCATATTATGTGTACGCCTGCAACTGCAGAATTAACGGGTTATTTGTTATATGATTCTGCGAATATTCAGTTTCATGATTACAGAAAAAATTTGGGTCGATCCAAAAAATCTAGGCGCGACCTTATTCCAAAACCATTATTTAGCGAGAAAAATGTGAAACAGACCGTTGAACAATTTCTAACAGTTAATTACAACCAAGACTTTCAAATAAATGAAAATATCAGTGTTAAGTTCCTGGAAGCTGGCCATTTGTTGGGAGCAGCAAGCATTTTAATCACGGTAACAGAAAACAACAAAACAACTACCATCGGATTTTCAGGAGATTTGGGCCGATCCAACAGCAAACTAGTTAAGGACGGAGAAATATTTGAACAAGCAGATTATTTAATTACAGAATCTACCTATGGCGGAAGAAAGCATATTGCTGTTGGCTCTGCTGAGGAAGAATTGTTACAGCATATTCAAAAAACTTGCATTGAATTTAGAGGTAGACTAATTGTTCCTGCCTTTAGCGTAGGAAGAACTCAAGCCATTGTTTTTACGATTAATCAATTAAAGAAAAAAGGCTTGATTCCAAATTGGCTTAAAGTTTTTGTAGATAGTCCTCTTGCCATAAAAAGTACTCCTGTTTATGAAAGACATTCCTATTTATTAAATGAAGAAGCCTTGGCATTTCAAAAAGAACATGGTAGTTTATTTCATTTTGATGGCATTACCTATTTGGAAGGTATGGATGAGCACGATGAATTATTGAATTATTTTGATGCCTGCATTATTATTTCTGCTGCTGGAATGGTTGAAGGCGGCCGTATTCAAGAGCATGTAATGAATAATATTGACAACCCCTACTCTACTATTTTAATTGCTGGATTTTGTGCAGAAGGAACATTAGGGCATCGGTTGTTGCAAGGTCAATCTACAATTAGAATTAAGAACACCGATAAAAACGTTTATGCGCAAATTGCAAAAACGGATGTGTACAGCTCTCACCCAGACCACGATGAGGTTTTATCATATATCAAACGCAGCGCAGAAAATTCGAAAAAAGCGGGAAGGCCTATTCAGAAAGTATTTTTAATTCATGGTGAAGAACCACAATTGCTTGCAATGAAAAATGCCGTTGAAGCAGAAGGAATTGCTGGTGTTGAAATCCCTGAAATGGAACAAGAATTTATTTTATAAAATGAATATTGGTTATTTAGCTGCTGGCATTACTCTTGTAAGTTGGACAGTTGGCACCTTTGCGTTCACGCGTGCATCGCAATTAGCAAATCCCTCAAGTGTAAATAGAGTTAGGTTATTATTTGCATTCATTATTCTAAGTATTTTAACTTGTTTTTATTTAAGAATTAATCCCATTGAATTATTTACCACACCAAATTTTGAACAATATTTATGGTTTGGAATATCCGGTTTTATTGGATTAACCTTAGGTGATTATTTCGCCTTTACAGCTTACAGCATATTAGGAGGTAGAAGAACGAGTTTATTTGCTTGCTTTGCGCCTGGTGCAGCATTATTTGCAGCCTATTTTTTAGTAGGAGAACGCATTAATATTGCTGGAATTATAGGCATGTCAATTTCAATTAGTGGTATATTGCTGTTAGTATTATCTAGAAAGGAGCACAATGCTGTTGAAAGTGAGCACAAAGGCAGCTTCAATAAAGGTATCTTATTTGCTGCTTTAGGAGCTATTTGCCAAGGACTTGGTTTGGTATTAGCTAAAAAGGGATTTAGTTTTTCTGAAAATAATTTTAGCCCTATGTATGCCACATGGGTTAGAATGTTTAGTGCAAGTTTTTTTGTTTATATAATGGGATCATTTAATGTGCCATTTTGGAAGGAGTTGAAGGACATAATTGGTAATAAAAAAGTAATTCATGCCTTGTTATTAGGAACTGTATTTGGTCCAGTAATTGGAGTAAGTTTTTCGCTTTTAGCGGCAAATCATTTAGACGCTTCTGTAGCACAAACAATTTTCACACTGCTTCCTGCGAGTGTACTTTTTACTTCTGTAATATTTTTCAAAGAACGCGTACCCTTTTTATCTTATTTGGCTGTTATCATTTCCATTTTAGGAGTGATTGTATTGGTGTGGAGGAATAATTTTTAGATTTATCCTACTTTCCTGAAAAAAGCAAAAGGTCACGAGGGTGGGACCCTCGTGACCTAAACTGTGGAAAACAGATAATTGACTAACTAATAGACACTTTACCTACTAAAATTGTGGATAAAGTAGCTGATTTGAGAATATTATAGAGTGAACTAACCCTTCGAGGGTTTAAACCCTCGAAGGGTTAGTTGGTAAATTGTAGTTTTAGACATGTTTGGAATTTTGTAGTTTCACCAAAATTATTATGACAAACTCAGACATAGCAGATATCTTGAAATTATACGCAGATTTAAGCGAACTCCATAACGGCAATCCATTCAAAATTAAATCGTTTGCAGCTGCCTCTTTTCGCATAGATAAAATGCCAGAACCACTCTTTGGGAAATCATTGCAGGAATTGGAAGCCATGGAAGGTGTTGGCAAAAGTATCGCTCAAAAAATTCATGAAATATGCAGTGCCAATTCATTTAATGAATTAACTGAATTAATGGAAGCAACACCTGAAGGCGTAAGAGACATTATGCGCATTAAGGGAATTGGACCAAAAAAAGTTGCCATTATTTGGAAAGAAATTGGGGTTGAATCCATAGGTGAATTGCTTTATGCCTGTAAGGAAAATAGACTCGCGCAATTCAAAGGATTTGGGCTTAAAACCCAGGAGGCTATTATCAAACAAATAGAGTTTATTTTTGTAAGTGCAAATAAATTTCATTACGCAAAAGCCTACCCTGTTGCATTAAAACTACTCAGTATTTTAGAAGAGTTTGAAACCATTGAAAAAGTTGAACTCAGCGGGGAAATAAAGAGAAATTTTGAAATTTTAACGGAAATTGAACTAATTGTTGCAAGCGACGATGAAGCTTCATTTAGAGAAGAATGGCTTCAGTTTTTTGGTGAGGAAGAAAGTGAAGAACAAATTAAATTTGAAGGTTATCCTATACAATTAACAATAGTTCACCCTGATGAATTTATTCTGAAGCAATTTGAAAAAAGTTCAAATGCAGAACATTTTAAAGCAATCATGGCTAGGTTCGAACCGAAACAAAATAGTTTAAAAAACGAAACGGAAATATACCAAGCAGCAGGATTGCCATTTATTGTTTCTGAATACAGAGAAAATAGAGGGGAAATTGAAAAAGCAATTGATAATAAACTTCCTATACTTATTGAATTCACCGACTTAAAGGGCCCACTTCACAACCATTCCACCTGGAGTGATGGCCTACACACCATTGAAACCATGGCTAATTATTGTATTGAAAAAGGCTATGAATATTTAGGTATGGCCGACCATTCCAAAAGTGCTTTTTATGCCAATGGTTTATCTGAAGAAAAAGTTATTTTACAGCAAGCCGAAATTCAAAAAATCAACCAAAAATATGCAGGCAAATTTAAGATTTTTGCAGGCATAGAATGTGATATATTATATGATGGTCAAATGGATTATTCAAATGAAATTTTAAAAACATTTGATTACGTTGTTGCTTCTGTTCATAGCATTCTTAAAATGACAGAAGAAAAGGCAATGAGTAGATTGATTCGCGCAATTGAAAATCCTTATACTACTATTTTAGGCCACCCCACTGGACGATTGTTGCTAATGAGAGAAGGTTATCCAATTGACCATAAAAAAATTATTGATGCTTGTGCCGCAAACCATGTTATTATGGAATTAAATGCCAATCCTTATCGTTTAGATATGGATTGGAGGCATATTGATTATGCCTTAAACAAAGGTGTGATGATAAGCATAAATCCGGATGCACACGAAGTGGAAGGTTTTAACGACATGTTCTTTGGTGTTGCCGTAGCCAGAAAAGGTGGCCTATACAAAGAAATGTGTTTCAATGCGCAAGACATGAATTACCTATCCGATTATTTTAAAAAGAAAAGAGGGGTTTAGAACAAGCTACCTCATTAAAAACAGTTTCCCTGTACCTCCTAAAAAGAAACTAGATTCTTCTTTTGCTTTTGTAGTTCTAGTTTCTATTTCTTGTCCTTCTATCTTTGTAAATACTTGGTATAAATATACCCCATTGGCAAGCTTATCACCGTATTGATCTGTGCCATCCCAAGCAAATTCACTTACATTGTTTCCAATATGAATTGGTCCAAATTCGTCTTTACGCACTTCACGAATTACTTTTCCATTTACAGTTAAAATACGCAATAAAACCTGATCTGGCGCCTTCTCCCCTGTTAAGGTAAATACAAAACGGGTTTGCGTTGTAAATGGATTGGGATAAGGATAAAAATGACTGATAGTACTTTTATTCAATACATTAAAATCTATTTCAAAATCGTTATTACCTGCTTTATTTCCACTTGCATCAATTGCCTGAACTTTCAATGAATACATGCCATCTAATAGCTTTGCAGGTGAATAAATTAATTGCGCTTGGTTGGTTTCATTTGCTGGGATAAATTGCAACTCACTGCTATTTAATAACACTCGCTCAAAATCAAATTGCTTAGGTTTTCTAATGAAAAGCTCAAATGTGCTTGTATCCTTTTGCAACAGGAAAGGATTTTTATCGGTAGAACTAATTTTGATAATTGGACTAGGTGATACAAAATCTCCATTCATGATTCTATACCCATCAAAGGTTACTTCAAGAAAAGGATTTAGATCATCTTCCTTTACTACAAAACTTTGTTTATAAAAATTATTGTTGTAGCTCAATTCAGGATACTTTTTATTGGCATTAATATTTACTTGAATTTGGTTCGAACCTCTCAAATAATTAGAGCTATTGGCAATTGGCATTACATAAGTTTGCAAAGTATTTAAAGGAGGAACCTTCATCCATTTTGAAACAGGTTTATTTCTATTGTCATCTATAATTTCAATTAATGCATCAGTTGTATCTATAGAAGCACGACCAATATTAACAATTGGCAGGGAAAGTTTCAAACTATCTCCTTGTTCAAGATTATTGGCATGAAAAGAATAATTGCTATTCAAATCAATGCTCAACTCGGCGGATGGGTCGTAAATTACCTGCCAAAAATTTACTTGATGAGGTGTTCTATAATTGCTATCAATAAAGCCAAGTTCTAATTTTATATATGGATATTTTTTTGCATCAATGCTGCTTAAATCAAAAGAAAGACTGGTGATTTTTGAAATCAAAATAGTGTCACTTCCTAATATGTTTGTGCCAATAATATTTAACCACCACTTTCCACTTGGCAATGGATCATTTTCAATTAAAGCCAAATTTAAGGAATGGAAATTTTTGGCAGGACCAATTGGGGCAGAAACAAAACTTCCCGTAAACCATTTCAATTTGATATTTCTCCTAATACGCAAAAACACGTCATCTTGGGGATCTGTTGGATATGGCGGCAAATGCGGCGCGTTTTCTAAAGCATTGTTATTAACGGTATCTTCAATTGCTTGTCCTGGCGCCTCACCTTTTTTCCCAATTAAGGCCCAGGCTGTATTTGCACTTTTTATGTGTTCTATTTGGGCCGAACCAAGTTTTGAAAACAAAGTTTTTGTACTTGCTTGCCAATTTGGAATACCAGAACTATAGCGAGAAAACATGGCCACATAATATCCTTCTGGAACAGAATCAATAAATTGTTTTAACTCCAATTCGCCTTGACTGGTATTGGTATTAAAGGTGTAATAGCGAACACTTTGGTCGTTTTTATTTTGCTGCACCCAACTGCAATTAAATGGATAATTAGGAAGCTCATAAGGAAAGTCAACCTGAAATGGTTCGAAGACCAACGCAACAGTTCCTTGCGACATACAATTTCCTACACCGGCATTTAATAAATATGGAATCACCACACCCATTCTGCTATGATCCCAACGCCTATTTTCCATCCCAAGCACAAATTCATTGTTGCTAAATTCTATTTTTTTTACACTGTCGTTAAATGAAATAAAAGTATTTGTAGAACTGTTTTTTATTTGATCAAATTGCCGTTGATGCCAGCCATGTGGACCATTTTTAACATAGGTAAAACTTTGCGTAACCCATACTCCACCTTGATTTTCTGGCAAATCCAATTTTGCACGCCAATAAAATGCCATCGAATCTAAACCAGTAATTGGAACATTCCATTGGGCAAAATAATTTCCTTTTACAATACCACTGTTTTTATAATAAGGACTATTTACATTAAACTTTAAAGAAGTGTCTATTTCAAAAATATATGATTCATCCTTAGCAAAAGCATTGTTGTTTTGAACCAATAATTGAACGGAATCACTCGAAATTATTTCATATGCCTGCGGCAATAAAGCCTGCAAACCGCTACCAGGAATATAATAGGATAAACTAGCCTCATTGTTGGCATAGCTAATTTCATTTGTTTGATGTGTAGGATTTACTTGAACATCAAAAGTATTTATGCCAATATCCTTTTTAAACAAAGGTTTGATCCAAACATAAAAGGTGTCTTGGTAATTGGGTGCAACTTGTTTTTCTATAGAATAACTGATGCTTGTATTATCAGGTAATTTTCGCGTAACAACTATATCAAATGAATCTGTTTCCGCTTTAGCTAAATTGTGAATTATTACACCAATTGACAAGGAGTCATTTTGAACAGAGGCGTTTGTAGGAGAAATAAATAAATCTGTCTCCGCAATTTTATAATCTGGTTTGGATGGAGAATAAAGTACGAGTGCAGGATCTCCTTGCAACAATATTTGCAAGGCATGAGAACGAGCAAAAGCTTCATTGTTTTGTGAACTTAATTCTAGCGCTGTTTTTATTTGCGAACCAAGAGTAGCTCCATATGCATTTTGGGCCAACTGAGCATACAATTGATCCATTTGATATTCTAAATTATTTGTAAATGTTAAATTGGTATGGGCTAACCATGCTATAGCTCCTTTGCCATTTGAACAAATATAATCTTTGCCATAAACCAATCCTGAGCCATTTGGATCTACATCATTGGCATTGCCAATATTACAGCCATTAAAGTAAAAAAATGTCGGACGACGATTTTCTTGCAAATCGGTGATGCCACCAAAATCCATGTCCAAAACAGTAAGTGAGCCATGACCATAGAATGTCATCATATTAACACCCGAATTTAAATGTGCAATTAATTTCTCTCTTACTTGATCGGAACTTGGTGCAGAATTATTTTTTGAATAGGCAAAAACATTGGCACCTATAGGCTTGTTTTTTACAACGCTACCAAGACCAGCTAATTTATTTCTAAAAGTAGTTTGCAGCCCAATATCTTGCCCACCAGAAACATGCAAAAAATCCTTGCGCCATTGCTGAATAGAATCTGCATTGGTTTCGAAATAAATCAACTTTTGTAAATAGTTATTTGCTTCCAACAAATTACTAGCAGGCACTCTTCCCGTTGAAATGCAGGGTGCACCATTATTCCCTATAAAACCATTTGTAAATAAATGGTCGGAAGAAGGGACACCCATTGCTGGAACTAAATTTAAGTTATTGTTTTCTGGATTTGATTTTAATAAATTGTTTTGGTAGCCTCTTCCTAGCAGAAGTAAATATTCAGGTTTTTTAAATTGTTTAACATACAAATATTCGCAAAAACGCTTGATTGCTAATGGATGAAAATTTCCATAATAGAAATAATCAGCCAAATCCTCTGAATATGCTAAGTAAGTATTGAAACGCTGGTTGCGGTATGTTTTATAAGCTTCGGCAACACTTGCCAATTTTTTATTTGAAACAATGAGATAGGAATAATTTAATTGCGGATTGGGAAATGCAAAATTAACTTGAACTAAATTTTGAACACTTTGCACAATTTGTAAATCCTGTATTAAAATATTTCTATAATTGGCATCGGCAGGAATTAATGCCAATGCATTGTTTCCTTGTTTTGAACCAATGCTTCTTTTCTTATTTTTCAAATCCCAAATAACAGGATTGCTATTGGAATAATTATTAATCTGTAATAATGTTTTCGACCCAAATTGCGCTGCGTTTAAACCAAAAAAATCACCCAATGCAATTGACTCATTGCTTGCCTTGTAATTTAATTTAATATAAGATAAGCCAATAAAATCACTGCCAACAGCTAAATCATTTAGCTCTTCAATTAAAAATGAAGTTGAATCTCCTAGCAAGGCCCCATTAATGGTTCTATTGAATTTTCTTTCGCCATAACCACGGTAAGTGGTGTCAATTAATAAGACAGGATTTTGGTTATTGGTTATGGTATAGATCTTTGTATGGTGATTGGGCAAATTTTGATTCTCAATAAAAAAATCTGATGCGCCTATTAACTTTATTTCAATGGAAACATTTTGGCTTAAAATTGCATAAGGCGTTTTAAAAGTAAAGACCCTAGATTGACCTTGACTAATAAAAGCGCTCATCATTCCCTCCGCATCACCATACTCGGAGATATAATATTTTTCTTGTGCAGGTAAAAAAGCACCATAATAGTATTCCTCTTGTGGTGCAATTATTTTCTCTAATAAAAAACTCGTTTCTGGCAGGTAATTGCTATAATCATTGTCGTTATAGGCCTGCATGCGCAAAGGAAACAAAATGCTTGTGTCTGGCAATAGCGTTATAAAAAATACACCTGTATCAGAAAATAAACTGTTATAATTATTTGCTTGTTCTCCCTCAGTGCGAAATAATTCAGCATCTAATTTACCATCGTTTTTCGTCCCATAAATCTCAACAAAATCATTGGCATTTAAAATGCCATCGGCCTCACCTTGAATGAAAATGGCTTGTTCCTTTCCATTAAAAAAACATTGGATTTTTCTTGGATCAAAATTTCCGAGCGCCGCTAAGGAGCTTGAATCTATATGATACAAGCCATTCTGTGTTACTTTAAATTTAAAATAAGGCTGGTAAGGTCTAATCCATTCAAATCCATAGCTCTTCTGTGCCCAAGTATTTGGGCTTAGCCAACAAAATGCCAGCAGAAAAAATATAAATTGAAACTGAATTTTAATTTTTCTCATTTCTTAAATTGAGCAGAACAGTTAATTGGCTTTATTGCAAAATACAATAAAACATGCAATTATTTGTTTTTAACCATTGCCAAATTCTAACGAAAATCGCTTGAAATATTGCACATACAAATATTATTTCTGAGTAAAAAACTGAAAGAAATAAGGGATGGTTTCAATTCCTTTGTAATAATTAAACAAGCCATAATGTTCATTTGGCGAATGCAAAGCATCACTATCGAGGCCAAATCCCATTAGAACAGATTTAAGCCCTAGCTCTTTCTCGAATAAAGCTACAATTGGAATACTTCCTCCACCACGGGTTGGAATAGGCTTTTTACCATAAGTAGTTTCCATTGCTTTTTCGGCAGCCAAATAGGCATGAGAATCAATTGGCGTAACAACAGGTTCTCCTCCGTGATGCGGCTTTACAATTACCTTCACGCCTGCAGGGGCAATAGATTCAAAATGTTTTTGAAACAAATCTGTTATTGAATGGGAGTCTTGGTTCGGCACTAAACGCATACTAATTTTTGCAAAGGCTTTTGAAGGCAAAACTGTTTTTGCACCTTCTCCAATATAACCTCCCCAAATTCCATTGCAATCTAGTGTTGGACGAATACCTGTTCTTTCTAATACACTGTAACCTGCTTCTCCCCAAATATCTCCAATGCCTAAATCTTTTTTGTAGGCTTCCAAATCAAATGGCGCTTTATTTAATTCTGTGCGCTCAGCTGCAGATAATTCAAGCACTTTATCGTAAAAACCAGGAATGGTAATGTGGTTATTTTCATCGTGCATGCTGGCAATCATTTTTGCCAAAACGTTAATTGGATTAGCAACGGCTCCGCCATAAACGCCGCTGTGCAAATCTCGGTTCGGACCAGTTACTTCTACTTCCACATAACTCAAACCACGTAAGCCACAATCAATGCTAGGTGTATCATTTGCAATGATGGATGTATCAGAAATTAATACTACATCTGCTTTTAGCCTGTCTTTGTTGGCAATACAAAAAGGACCAAGATGGGTTGAACCAACCTCTTCCTCCCCTTCTATCATGAACTTAACGTTACATGGCAAGGTATTGGTGGCCATCATCATTTCAAATGCTTTTACATGCATATAAACCTGGCCTTTATCATCACAAGCACCACGGGCAAAAATGGCACCATCTGGATGAACTTCTGTTTTGCGAATGGTTGGTTCAAATGGAGGCGTTTCCCATAAATCCAAAGGCACTGCAGGTTGTACATCATAATGACCATAAACCAAAACGGTAGGTAAATTTGGATCAATTATTTTTTCGCCATAAACAATGGGGTTTCCGGCGGTATGGCAAAGTTCAACATTATCGGCGCCTGCTTCAATTAATTTATTTTTTATGTATGCAGCAGCTGCAATTGTGTCGTTGTGGTAGGCGCTGTCGGCACTGATAGATGGAATGCGCAATAATTCAAAAAGTTCATTTAAGAATTTTTCTTTGTTTTGATTCAGGTATGTATTTAACATATTGGGTATTTTATCTGAACCAAAAATATTATTTTATCCTCAACCTACAAGCAGAAATAACAGAATTAGCAATAAATTAAAGGAATTGACCTTATTGAAGCTTTGCCATAAGATTTTAGCAAAAAAGCCCAAAGAACCAAAATACAAGTAGAATAAAACAGCTCTTATAAAAAAACAACTATTAACAAATCGGAACTTTTTCATTCAGAAACAGTTGATTAAAAAATCAAATTTGTTGAAATCTAAAAACGGGTCTCCAAAAATTAAAACCTACATTCGTAATGTGGATTATTTAGAGACATTAAACCCTTCGCAAAGAGCCGCTGTTGAACAAATAGACGGGCCTGTAATGATTATTGCAGGCGCTGGTTCAGGTAAAACCAGAGTGCTTACCTACCGTATTGTACACATGCTTAGGAATGGGGTTGATCCTTTCCAAATTCTATCCTTAACCTTTACAAATAAGGCTGCCAAAGAAATGCGTCACCGTATCTATGATGCAGTTGGTTCGGAAAGCAGAAACCTATGGATGGGAACATTTCACAGTATTTTCTCTAGAATTCTTAGAAGTGAAAGCGAACGCATTGGCTATCCTAAGAACTTTACCATTTACGATAGCGACGATAGCAAGAGTTTAATTAAAACCATTCTTGGCGAAATGAAACTCGACGATAAATTGTACAAGCCTTCAAATATGTTGAGCCGCATTTCATCTGCAAAAAACGCACTTATTTCTGCCGATGAATATTTAGGTAATTCAGAGTTTTCTGAAAATGACAGCAGCAGTGGACGTCCAAAATTTGGGTTTCTTTTCAAGGCATACCAAGACAGGTGTTTTAGAGCTGGTGCAATGGATTTTGACGATTTATTGGTAAACACACACAAGCTATTTGCCAACCACATTGATGTGTTAAACAAATACCAACATATGTTTCGCTATATCATGGTGGATGAGTTTCAAGACACCAATCATGCGCAATACATGATTATAAAGAAACTCTCCATGGTGAATGAAAATATTGCTGTGGTGGGAGATGATGCCCAAAGTATTTATGCTTTTCGTGGGGCCAATATTAAAAACATCCTTGGGTTTCAAAAAGATTTTCCAGATGTAAAAACCTTTAAACTAGAACAAAACTATAGAAGCACACAAGTAATTGTTAATGCTGCCAGTAGTATTATTGAAAAGAACAAAGACCAAATTAAAAAGAAAGTTTGGACAGAAAATGAAACAGGTGAACGCATCCGTGTTTTAAGAGCATTAACAGATAACGAAGAAGGTAAAATGGTGGCCTCAGCTATTTTTCAGGATAAAATGAATAGTCAAGCCAATAACAAAGATTTTGCTATTTTATATCGAACCAACGCCCAAAGTAGATCGATGGAGGAAGCTTTGCGTAAACTCAACATTCCCTATAAAATTTATGGCGGCTTGTCGTTTTACCAAAGAAAAGAAGTAAAAGATTTATTGGGATATTACAGGCTTGTTTTAAACCCAAGAGATGAAGAGGCTTTAAAAAGGGTTATCAATTATCCTACACGCGGCATTGGTAAAACCTCTTTGGAGAAACTAGCTATCGTTGCAGATCAGCACAAGGTTAGCCTCTGGCAGGTAATGGAACAGGTAAATCAAATTGGCTTTAAAAACATGACAGCCGTTGAGGATTTTGTGACCATGATTAAGAGCTTTCAAATTATGCTCAACCAGAATGCCTATGATGTTGCCATGCATATTGCCAAAGCGAGTGGTGTTTTAAAATCGCTTTATGAAGACAAAACCGTAGAAGGAATAGCGCGTTATGAAAATACCGAAGCCTTATTAAATGGTATCAAAGAATTTAGTGTAGAGGAAGCCGCAGATGATGATGGTGTATTAAAATCGAGAACGCTCGCAGATTTTATGGCGGATGTTGCCTTACTCACCAATGATGATAAAGACAAAGACCAAGACCAAGACCATGTGAGTTTAATGACCATTCACTCTGCAAAAGGTTTGGAATACAAATATGTGCATGTAGTTGGTTTAGAGGAAAATCTTTTCCCAAGTCAGCTCTCCTTAAATAGCAGACAAGAACTTGAAGAAGAACGCCGATTGTTTTACGTAGCACTTACAAGGGCCATGAAAAAATTGACCATTAGTTTTGCTACAAGTAGGTTTAAATTTGGTTCTATTGTTAATTCCGAACCAAGTAGGTTTCTTTCTGAATTAGACCCACAATACCTTCATTTTGAAAACATGTTTAGCGCCAAAGGGCAATACAGTGAGGGTAGAGATGGCGGTTCAAAAGGAAGCGGCACCATGAGTGGATTGCCTAAAAAGGCATTAACCATTAGCAGGCCACAACCCAGAACAGCTGCAGCCGCTCCCCCATTGGATCCAAACTTTGAACCAGATGATACCAGCAATTTGGTGGCAGGAAATAAAGTGGAGCACCAAAGATTTGGCAAAGGAATAGTTACCGGAATGGAAGGCAACGGAGATAACCGCAAGGCCAATATCGATTTTGAAACTTCAGGTAAGAAGGTGTTGGTTTTAAAATTTGCGAAACTTAAAATTATTGAATAAGCAATTGGTGAATTTTCATCACCTGTGGAATCAATAAATCATTGTTGTTTTGAATGATGTAATCTGCTAATAACAGTTTTTCTTCTTGTGGCATTTGGTTGCGCATACGTGCTAAAACATCTTCCTCTTTTGCGTGGTCTCTTTCCAAACATCTCGCCAACCTTAGCTCTTCATTGGCAGCAACCACAATTATTTGATCTAAATTCTTATTGGAGCCACTCTCTATAAGCAGGGCTGCTTCCTTTAAAACATAGGGGGCATTTTGCTTTGCGCACCAAGAATCAAAATCGGCAAAAACTGCTGGGTGAACCAATGCGTTTAAGCCCGCTAATAAACTTTCGTTTTGAAAAACTTTAGATGATATGAAGGCCCTATTTAGTTTGCCATCTGAGAAATAGGCTTCGGTACCAATTAATTTTTTAATGGCTGAAACCAATTGCTGGTTATCTACCATTACCGCTTTGGCGCGGCTATCGGCATCATATACAGGAACACCCAAAAGTGCAAATATTTTGGCTGTAGTAGATTTACCACTTCCAATATTTCCTGTGATGCCTATTTTTTTCATAATTGAACATTTGCCTTCTCAAAGAAAGCAAATGTTCAAATGATTTTTAAATTATTTCTTTTCTTCTTTAGCCGGTTGGTTCAAAGCCTGAGAAGCTTCCATTGAAACCGCTGTGCGGTCGATACGCAATTTGGTACCTTCACTTTCAATTAAGAAAGTATGGTCTGTGGCATCAATAATTTTTGCGTGCACACCACCAATGGTAATAATTTTATCCCCTTTACCTATGCTCTCACGGAATTTCTTTTGTGCTTTATTCTTTTTGATTTGCGGATAAATCATAAAGAAATAAAATACAACAAAAATTAAAATCAAAGGTAAAAACTGCATGATAGGATTACCTCCTGTTTGACCTGCAGCTGGCGGCGACATTAATAGAATTTGGTTGATCATTATTTTATTGTTTTTGTGGTTGTATATTTAAAAAAGTCCTTAACTATTCTTGTTTAGGTTTTACATCTGCTCTAATAATTAAGAAAACTTGAGTGGGAATGGTATTAGCAGTAATTGTAATGTTTTTTTCTACTACACCAGACTTTCCGCTACTGTTAAATTGCACATCAATTGCAGCTTCACTTCCAGGAGCAACGGGCTCTTTAGGATAACTAGGAACAGTACAACCGCAACTTGCACTGGCATTGTTAATAATCAAATCTGATTTACCTGTATTTTTAAATTTAAACTTATAGGTTACCACCTCGCCATCCATCAATTTACCAAAATCATGTATATTTTCATCAAAGGTCATGCTTGGCGCATTTTCTCCCAGATTAGCCGCTGTATCAGTTGCACTCAATGGATTATTTACCAAATCACCAGAAGCCTTTTTAGGATCGTGACCACATGCTGCTAATAGGAATAAGCTTGCTGTAATAATAAATTTATTCATGTTTGAAATTAAATTTTCAATTAGTTAACTAAACCCCTGCCCAATTTATTGATTTTATTGTCATTATTCAAGTCAATTTGAACCTTGTCTAAAACACCATTGATAAAACCATGGCTATTAGGTGTACTGTACAATTTGGCCAATTCGAGGTACTCATTAATGGAAACTTTCAGAGGGATATATGGAAAATATAAAACCTCACATAGGGCCATTTTCATCAAAATCATATCCACTAAAGCAATACGATCTTGGTCCCAATTTTGTGTTTTGGCAGAAATGAGTGCTATTAATTCTTGATCGTTTTGAACACATTCATCAAACAATTGCTTTACAAATTTCAAGTCTTCTTCTTCATCTTTATGCTTTTCGGGCAAAATATTTACCGAATTTTGCTTAAGCATTTGCAAGGTCCTTTGTAAGGTTGTAAGCACCAATACTTGGTCGTCTTCCCAATTTACAAAACGCTCTTCCATAAAAGATTCAAACAATTCCAAATCTACACATAGCCATTCTAATATTCCAGCTAAAAAGTTCTTATCATCATTCAAAGTAGGGCTTTCAATCTGAATATAACTTTTTAGCAAATCATGTCCTTTTAGTTCGATCCAAATTTGACGCAACAAATCATTGTGGTTATGCCACAAAACTTTGTAATCCTTGAGCGCTTTGTTAAAAGCAGGATTGTTTTCAATAACAAGCACAGCTTGGTTATTGATGAGGCGCTGAATCAAAGAAATTTGATCTGTAGAAGGAATATATTTTGCTTTTTCGGCATCTAATTCTTGATTTAAGAAGCTCTTAAATTCAACACCAAAAGACAATAAGAACAGATACAATTCATAGGTTTTGTCTAAACCTGTTAATAGCTGTTTGCGGCAAGCAGCAGCGTTGGCTCCTTCCTCGCGGGAATAGCTATACAATGCTTGAAATGCCTTAACGCGTAAAAATCTTCTGTTCAACATATTTTAAAAAATCAATGCAAGCAGTAAACGAATTACATAAAAAGGCACTATGAAAAGAACGTTTACCGCTTACGCGATGGAAATTATTTATTAGTAAGTAGACTGAAGCTTTAACACATCATTAATGCGTTTTTCAGCTAAATTCATTGCTGCTTTTTGGGTATAAATTTTCTCTGTAGCAGAGATATTTAAAATTTCTGCAGTTACATCAAAAATATGCTCTGCTTTTCTTATGGCAGTTTCTTTATTGTAACCAATATGTTCTTGGTAAACATTAATCAAACCACCAGCATTAATCAAGAAATCTGGTGCGTAGGTAATGCCTCTTTCCATTAAAGCCGGACCATGAACAGTTTCGTCTGCCAATTGGTTATTTGCTGCACCGGCAACAATTGCGCATTTTAATTTTGCAATATTTTCTGTGTTTAAGATGGCACCCATTGCACAAGGTGCAAATATATCCATATCTAAACTATATATATCATCTCCAGTTACAACTGTTGCACCCATAGATGATGCATAGTGACTCAATACATTTGCATTGATATCACTGATATAAAGCTTAGCGCCTTCTTTGTGCAAGTAATCCAATAAATGACCACCTACTTTACCAATTCCTTGAACAGCAATCTTCTTACCACTTAAACTATCGTTACCAAAAACATGTTTGGCACTGGCTTTCATTCCCATGTATACGCCATAAGCAGTTACGGGACTAGGATCTCCTCCTCCACCCATGCTTTCTGGTAAACCTACTACGTGATCTGTTTCCATGTTAACATATTCCATGTCTTTGGTTGTAGTGTTTACATCCTCAGCAGTAATATATTTACCATTCAAATTTTCAACAAATCTTCCAAATTTACGCATCAAAGCTTCTGTTTTAATTTTAGATGCATCTCCAATAATAACAGCCTTTGCTCCTCCTAAATTTAGACCAGAAATTGCAGCTTTATAAGTCATACCGCGAGATAAACGCATAACATCATTAATAGCTTCGGCTTCGTTACTGTAGTTCCAAATACGCGTACCTCCCAAACCTGGTCCTAATACTGTGTTGTGAATTGCAATAATTGCTTTAAGTCCAGTTGCATTGTCGTTACAAAATACAATTTGTTCGTGATCGTATGTAGCGAGTTGTGTGAAAATTTCTAGTTCAGCCATACCTAATGGATTAAATTTTGAGTTTTTAGTGGCGCAAAAGTATACTTATTTTTCGTTTTTCAAGACCAAATTTAGTCGAACCCATTTTTGTCCTTATTTTTCCTTTATTTTGTAGGGTTGAAAGCGTTTAGATACCTCAGAAAATACTTCCTTAAATACAAATTAAGGCTAATGCTCGGCTTCCTTTTTGTAGCCGCCTCTAACCTATTTGCCATTTTTCCAGCCCAAATGGTTAGAAAAGCCATTGATTTAATAAAGGAAATACTCTCACAATACACTAATAGTAAAGGAATTGATAAAGAAGTACTTAACGAACAATTAAGCACTGAAGTACTCCGTTTTTTTATGCTTCTTATTGCTTTTGCTTTGGTTCGAGGCATTTTTATGTACCTCATGCGCCAAACACTCATTGTAATGAGCAGATTGATTGAGTACGACCTTAAAAATGAGATATTTGCGCATTATCAAGATTTGGATCAAGGCTTTTACCGAAACAATAGAATTGGCGATTTAATGGCTAGAATTAGCGAAGATGTAAGCAGGGTAAGAATGTATGTAGGTCCGGCTATAATGTATGCCATCAACTTAATAGTTACAATAGTGCTGGTTTTAATAGTAATGTTTAGTGTAAATGCACACTTGGCCTTATTGGTTATACTCCCCCTCCCTATTTTATCTTTTACAATATACAGAGTAAACAACCGCATTAACCAACGGAGTGATGCCATTCAAAATCAATTATCTGCTTTAACCTCCTTTGTACAGGAGGCTTTTTCTGGAATCAGAGTTATAAAAGCCTTTGCGGCAGAAAAAGCAAATCAGCAAAGTTTTGAAAAGGAAACGGAAGTTTACAGGGAAAAACAAATGAGCTTGGCCAAAGTAGAAGCCTATTTTTTTCCACTCATGTTATTTCTAACGGGCTTAAGCTCTTTAATAACTATATACATTGGAGGAATTGAAGTAATAAATGGCAATGCCACCTTGGGTAATATTGCCGAATTTGTAATTTATGTTAATTTATTGGTTTGGCCAGTAACTAGCCTGGGGTATACCAGCAGTTTAATTCAAAGAGCCGCCGCTTCTCAAGCCAGAATAAATGAGTTTTTAAATACCAAAACTACAATGGAATATCCAAAAACAGGTAAAACTCAATTTGAGGAAAGCATTGTTTTTGAGCATGTAACTTACACCTATCCTGGAAAAAATATTCCTGCCTTGTCAAATTTAAATTTTGAAATTCCTAAGGGTAGTACCTTTGCCATTTTAGGAAGCACGGGTTCGGGCAAAACAACTTTAATACAATTGTTATTGCGCTTGTTCGATCCAAGCGAAGGAAGAATTAGGATCGACCAAGAAAACTTGAAATATTGCCCATTAAATAATTGGAAAGAACAAATTGGATATGTGCCACAAGATGTTTTTCTATTTAGCGATACCATTTCAAATAATATTTCATTTGGCCTGAAGGAAAATGTGGTAGATAAAAAACAAAAAGCCATAGAGGCGGCTAAAATGGCCGCCTTATATGACAATATCATGGATTTTCCTCAAAACTTTGAAACCAAAGTTGGCGAACGTGGCATTAGTTTATCTGGTGGGCAAAAACAAAGAGTTGCTATAGCGCGTGCTTTTATAAAAGACCCGGAGATTTTTATTTTTGATGATTGTTTAAGTGCTTTGGATACCAAAACTGAAGCAGACATCCTTTCTAAATTAGCAGCCATTAAAAACAACAAAACCCTCATTATTGTAAGTCATCGCGTTTCTTCTGTAAAAGACGCAGACCAAATTTTGGTTTTAGATGGAGGCAAAATTTTAGAGTTTGGAACACACCAATCGCTATTGGCATTAAACGGCTCATATAGTGACATATACAACAAGCAAATACAAGAAGAAATTAAAATAAACTAAGCTTGATGTGAAGTTATTTTGCGCATGTTGAAAAAATGTTTTGAAAACAAACTCTGAACGTATATTTTGCCGATGTTTATAGTTAACAAATTGCATGGACGAATTCAACAAAAACGACAGTCAGGAAATTTTTTCAAAAAAAATCCGCGCTGGCAAAAGAACTTATTTCTTTGATGTTAAATCAACAAGAGGAAAAGATTATTTTATTACCATTACAGAAAGTAAAAAGAGCTTTGAAGACGGCAACTTCGTAAAACATAAAATATTCCTTTACAAAGAAGATTTTAACAAATTTATGGAAGCCTTAAATGAAACAGTTAATCACATCAAAACAGATTTGATGCCCGATTATAATTTCGATGAATTTAAACATGATTCCTTTGAAACTGCTGACCAACGCGAGGCGCAATCAAATTAATTATTTATTAAATTATAGCCTATATTTGCCTTAACAACTCCTAAAACAACTAGAAAAACAAATATGAAAAAATCATTCAAATCACTTATCGTAATGGCGGCTATTGCTAGCTCGGCATTATTTACCTCATGCGGCGACAAAGCCATAACACCAGTTGAATCTTTAGCGCCAACGTTAACTGTTAACGACGGTGTTAAAAAAAGTAGTTCCTCACAAAGTATCGACTCAATTGCTATTAAAGTAATTGCTTCTGCTGATGTGAATAGAAAAATTACTAAATTAACTATTACACGCGCAATCACTGGTCAAAGTACAAATACTATTAAAACTGCAACCTATTCTGCAAAGGATGTAATTTATACGCATTACGATGTAATCCTAAACCAAATTGTTATAAACGAAGGGGATGAAATTACCTATTCTGTTACAATTGAAGATGACAACGGAAAAACAGTAAATTCAACCTATGTTGTTACTATTGCAAGTATGGTTACTTCTGGTCAAATCTTATTAGGTGGCCCTAGCAGCACAACCAACGAATACCATTTCTTTGGTGTTGCCGATGGTTTCAGAAGATACCGTGCAGGTACCACTGGCGCAGATTTAGCTAAAGACAATTCAGCTAAAATTGATTTCATTTACTATTACAATTCAGCAGGCAGCGTACAAAATGCTGTTTACTCTCCTGATTATGCTTTTGGTGCTGGTATTGGTTGGAATGCAGAAACCACAACTTGGCCTACAAAGAATACTACCATGTTCAAATTAGCACCAGACATTACTTTCTCTGCTTTTGATGCTTTATCTGGTAGTACTTTCTTAACAGAAATTAGCCTTTTAGACTTTACAAGTGGTACTGCAAGTAAATTAACAAATTTAAGTGTAAACCAAGTTTTTGCTTTCAAAAAAGCTGATGGCAAAAGAGGATTTGTTCTTGTAGGTAACCCATCTGCAAGTGCTTCTGGCCAAATCTTAATGGTAGTTAAAACAGAATTATAATAAATAGTTTATCACAAATTGAAAGGCCGCTTCCAAATGAAGCGGCCTTTTTTTATTTTTACACCATGAAGAAAATTGCTGTTTTTACCTCTGGAGGAGATGCCCCAGGAATGAATGCCTGCGTGCGTGCTGTTGTTAGAACTGCAATGTCTTACGATGTTGAAGTTGTTGGAATTATGCAAGGATATAAAGGCATGATTGAAGGTGGAGAAAACTTTGTACCACTAAGCTCCCGTTCTGTGGGTAATATCATTCAAAGAGGTGGCACCATTCTTAAATCGTCAAGAAGCAAAGCTTTTATGACGCCAGAAGGAAGAAAAAAAGCTTACGATAATTTAATTGAGCAAGGCATTGAAGGTATTGTTTGTATTGGCGGCAACGGAACTTTCACTGGTGCTGAAATTTTTTACAATGAATATGGTATTCCCTCAATTGGTGCACCAGGAACAATCGACAATGATTTATATGGAACAGATTTAACCATTGGGTTCGATACGGCAATTAATACTGCAGTGGAAGCCATTGATAAAATTAGAGATACTGCCGATAGCCATGGTAGAGTGTTTTTTGTGGAAGTAATGGGAAGAGATGCAGGCTTTATTGCATTAGCAGCAACCATTGCGGGTGGTGCAGAAATGGTATTATTACCAGAAGTTAAAGGCGATCATTTGAAATTAATTGAATTCTTTAAGAACCGTCAGCAAAGTAAAAAATCTTTCTCTTTGGTAGTAGTAGCTGAAGGAAATTTTGAAGGTGGTTCAATTGCAATTTCAGGCATGTTGAATAAAGAAATTCCAGGCTTCGAATCTCGTGTAGTAATTCTAGGGCATATCCAAAGAGGTGGTTCACCGAGCGCCTACGACCGCGTTTTGGCTTCAAAATTGGGCTATGGCGCCGTTAATGCTTTATTGGCTGGAGAGAAAAATAAAATGGCGGGGTTAATTGATAATAAAATTAAGCTTACACCTTTTATTGATTCAATTACCAAGAAAAAAGACTTGAACCCAGATTTATTGAAGTTAATAGATATTCTGAACAACTAGTTTTCTAGGATATTTTTCCTGTTTTTTGGGCAATAGCTAGTTTAATTCTGCGCCATTTAAACAACAGGATATCACGTTTGCTGTATTGCTCTTGTATGCTCAATTTTTCTTTAAAAGCCTCCACCTTGTATAAGTGGCTTTTGCTCTCATCGTGAACCCGGTAGCTGGCAATATCACGATTTAAAAACAAGGTGCTTTTGGAAGATATCAATGATAATATCAATTCAAAATCGAAAGCAAATTTATACTTGGTTTCCAACAAACGCTCGCGCCTCAGATAGGCAGTATTGAAGAAACAGGCAGGTTGATAAATATTGGGAAGCATCCCGTTCTTAACTAAATCAATAAACTTAATTGGATTACCTTGACCTTCAATTAACAATTTGCCATTGGCATCAATGGTTTTGCATTTACCATAATAAATTGCAAACTCTTGATTTACTTCATAGGCATTTATAATACCTTTAACCGCATTTGGTTCGAGCAAATCATCCGCATTTAGGTAGGCAACTAAAACGCCTTTTGCCTTATTGTATCCAATATTAATTGCATCGGCTTGTCCCTCATCCTTTTCACTTTGCCAATAGCTTAATTTGGAAGCGTATTTTTCAATAATTTCTTTAGAACCATCGGTTGAACCGCCATCAATAATGATATACTCAAAATTGGTATAGGTTTGGGCCAATACAGATTGTATGGTAGCCTCTAGCCATTTGGCTTGATTGAAGGAAGGGGTAATAATGGTTACTAAAGGCGGATTCATAGGGATTGCAAATATACTATAATAAGCCCATGTCGGACAACTCTTCTAACTTTTTATATTTTGGATTTAAGCTCGGATGCCAATGGTGCAATAAATCTTTACACTTTGTCCTCAAAACCATTTGTTTAAATTTGTAACAGCGCAACCAAAATTCTTCATCCTCTCCTCCCCATTTGGTAAAATCTTCGTTGAGGGCCCCTACCCTCTCAAAAGCATCTTTAGGGCAAACCACTAATCCTTTGCCGCCCCATAACATCCATTCCCCATTTTTGGGTGAAAAATGTTCGGGTTTATTTTTATACAAGTAAAACACAATTGGAAACCAAAAAGCCTTATTCCTTGTATTATTGTTGCAAAGAGCCACTATGTCTCTGGGAATTGAAAAGTCGGCATCGCAGAGAAAAACCAATTCACTTGAACTTTGACGAACTGCTTTGTTAAAGGCAAATGCGCGTGAAAACGGATGTGATTCACTTTTAAAAATCACTTTACCAGCAAAGCGTAAACGAATTTCTTGCTCCAATTGCACGGCATCCTCACTGCCGCAATCAAAAACCGACAATTCTATTAATTGGGCATTTTCACATTGGGCAATACTTGGCAGGAAATATTGCAAAAAGGTTTCACTCCTATTATAAAGTCCTACACAAATACTAATGGTTGTAAGCTCAGGTTTAAATGGGTTTACGGTTCGAACCAATGCAAGCAAATCTGAAATTACCGTATAAAAGCCATACTTTCTTTGAGGGGCTTTGAAAACCCACCATAAAGGGTATTTAATCCACTGGGGTAATTTAGACTTGAATGCCATTCTTAATTAAACTGAATACTCCTTACAGGGTTTACCTTGCTTACCAATTTTACTGGAATAAGCAGTAAAAACATACAAATAAAAAAAGCAAAAACATTTACATATATAATATCTATGGCATTAATTTCAATGGGCACACGGTTAATATAATAAGATTTTTGATCCAATTTAATCCATGAAAATTGCTTTTGCATAAATGCCAAACCCAATCCCAATAGGTTTCCTAGCAATAAACCTTGAAAAACTATTTTTGCAGCCATCCAAAGAAACACTTCACTCAATTGTTTGTCTTCCGCTCCCATAGCTTTCAACAAGCCAATCATTTGTGTGCGTTCTAAAACAAGAATTAACAAGGCGGTAATCATATTTATAGATGCTACAGCAACCATTAAAATCATAATAATTACCACATTTAAATCCAATAAACTCAACCAATCAAATAAGGCAGGGTACATTTCGTAGATACTGCTCAATCCCATATTATAGGGTGTTATTTGTGCAATTTGATCGCGCATATTTTCGGTTTCGGTTCGATCCAAACGCTTTAAGCCAATTTCATAGCCACTGATGGAGCTAGGGTCCCAATTATTTAATTTTTGCACTTGACGAATATCCACAAAGGCGTATAATTCATCTAATTCACCCATGCCCGTATCAAAAATCCCCTTAATTTTAAGTTTTCTAACTCGTGGGGGATCTTGAATAAAATAAATATAAAGCGGATCACCTAATTTTAATTCTAATCGTTTTGCTGTAATTGCGGAAATAACAATTTCCTGTGAACTGATTGAATCTCCAAATAGAGGGAGACTCCCCACCAACATATTTTTCTTTATAAATGCACCATTATAATCTGGTCCAATTCCTTTTAAAACAATACCTTCAAATGCATTTTCAGTTTTAATAATTCCCGCCTTTGTGGCATAGGCTTGCAAATAACTAATCCCTTCTTTCTTGCGCGCCAAAGCTTCCATTATGGTATCTCTTACAATTGGCAGGCTTTCAAAACTGTTATTTAAATCGAGGTGGGTAATTTGCAGGGGCGCATTAAAACCAATGAGTTTATCCTTTACTTCATTTTGGTAGCCCTTTACTATGGCAGTGGCCAAAATCATTACCATTACACTAACGCATACAGCTGCCAGCGCAAGGTTGATAATCAACTTTGAAAATCCGCTTCCCTTTTTATTACTTTGAAGCGCCTTATGGGCCATTAACCTTTTTGCAATGAAAAAACTAAACTTCATAATTCTCCTCAAATATAAACACTGTATTTGGCTTTTGTGCTTTTTCCTTATTGGAAACAATTTGCTGGCTCAAATACCTGGTGCCGACCAGCCCGAAAAGTACCTTAGTTTGCTTAAAGACAAAAAAGTTGGCTTGGTTGTAAACCAAACAGCAACTGTTGGTCAGGAGCATTTGGTAGATTTTTTATTAAAGAAGAAAATTAAGGTAGTATGCGTTTTTGCGCCTGAACACGGATTTAGAGGCGATCACAGTGCAGGTGAAAAAGTGTCTTCTGGCACCGATCCAAAAACCAAGCTTCCTGTTTATTCGCTTTATGGTGCTTACAAAAAGCCGAAGGAGGATCAACTTAAAAAATTGGATGTCATTATTTTTGATATCCAAGATGTGGGGGCCCGTTTTTACACGTATATCTCTACACTTCATTATGTGATGGAGGCTTGTGCAGAGCAGAAAAAAACCTTGTTAATTTTGGATCGACCCAACCCCAATGGTGCTTATATAGATGGGCCCATTTTAGATACCGCATTTAGGTCGTTTGTAGGCATGCACCCCGTGCCGGTTGTACATGGTTGTACCATGGGTGAATATGCCCAAATGATAAATGGAGAAGGATGGCTAAAAAACCACATGAAGTGTAATATAACAATTATCAAATTGAAAAATTATACCCATCAAAGCACCTATAATTTGCCAATTAAACCTTCACCCAATTTGCCAAATATGGGTAGTATTTATTTATATCCCAGCTTATGCTTTTTTGAAGGAACGCCCTACAGCGTTGGTAGAGGAACAGATAAACCTTTTGAGCGCGTTGGGAAACCATTTTGCAAAATTGGTTCAGACACCTTTACCCCTGTTAATATGCCTGGAATAGCAGAACATCCGCCCTTTGAAGGGAAATTATGTACTGGTTTTTTATTGACAGATTATGCAAAAAACTTGGCGCCATTTGAAAAGAAAATTAACCTTTATTGGTTAATAGAATTGTATAAAAACGACGACAATCAAACGGCTTTCTTTAATTCCTTTTTTGACAAGCTAGCGGGAACTGATATACTTCGAAAGCAAATTATTGCAGGCAAAACGGAGGAAGAAATAAGAAAGAGCTGGCAAGCAGGCTTAATCAAATACCGCAATATGCGCAGGCCCTACCTCCTATATTCGGATTTAGAAAAAGGTAATTAATTGATTATTCCACCCATCAATTGGGTAACTTTTGCTACATCTTCTGGGGTATCTATGCAATGGCTATCAAAAGTGGTTTGAACCAATTTTATTTTAAAGCCATATTCCAACCAACGCAATTGTTCTAAACTCTCAGCATTTTCGAGGGCAGAAGGACTCAGTGCTGTTAAGGCTTTTAATACATCTGTGCGGTATGCATACATGCCAACATGACGAAAATAAGGATGATGCTTGTGCCATTCCTTTTCATCCACTCCTTTGATAAATGGAATTACCATTCTGCTAAAATAAAGGGCCTCTTGTTGGGTATTCATTACAATTTTAACCTCGCCTTTATCAAACAAAATTTCATAACTATCCACCGGAATCATTTGCGTTGCTAATTCTGAACTTCCATCGCAAACGGCAGCCAATTCATCTATTTGAGCTGGGTCAATAAAAGGCTCATCACCTTGTATATTGATTACATAATCAAAATCTTTTCCATAATTGAGAAATGCCTCGTAGCAACGATCTGTTCCACTTGGATGTGCTTCTTGGGTAAGCACCACCTCGGCACCAAAAGTTTTGACATGATCAGCAATTCTTTGATCGTCGGTAGCAATAATTACATCGTTTAAGTTATTTGCCTTTTTTGCTTGCTCATAAACCCTTTGAATCATGCTTTTCCCCGCAATATCAATAAGCGGCTTGCCAGGGTATCTTGTACTTGCGTAACGGGCAGGAATAATTCCAATTATCTTCATGTCTAACTATTTTAATGCAAATATATAATAAACAAGCAGAGCAAGAGTTTACTAATTCTGATAAATTACCTAAACTTGTATGATGCATAAATTTTCTCTTTTTCTGATTTCATTGATGTTGGGTGTGCAATTAAGCGCTCAGGTGTTTGAAAATAAAATATACGACAACAATGTTCAAACCGTGTTATTAATTAAATCGGGAACCGAAGACCGCTATCCAATTATTTCTTTAGTAGGGAATGAAACCTTAAAACTGAGCTTTGATGTGTTGGGCAATTTGTCGGAAAACCTCCAATATACCTTTGTTCATTGCGATGCCAATTGGGTACCCACCAGACTAAACCAAAATGAGTACTTAAACGGAATGACATTCGATAACATTTCCGACTTTCGTTTTTCTACCAATACTTATGTAAAATATGTTCATTACAATGTTGTCATTCCAAATGAGAACATGAAACCTAAAATTGCAGGGAATTATATTATCAAAGTTTATAGAAATTTTGATGAAGAAGATTTGCTTTTAACCAGAAGAATGATGGTAATAAACAACGCTACCACCATTGAAGGTTTGGCTCGACCCGCCACATTAGCCGAAAACAGGTTTACCAAACAAGAGGTGCAATTTAGTATAGGAATAAACCCAGCAATGGTTGTAAATCCTATGGAAGACATAAAAGTGGTTTTGATGCAAAACTACCGTTGGGACAATGCCATTACTGATTTGAAACCACAATTTTTATCCAATAATAAATTAGAATATAGTTACCTCGATAAAATGCTATTCAACGGGGCTAATGAATTTAGGTATTTTGACATTAGGAATTTACGCCAATTTTCAATTAATGTGCGCAGTAAAAGAACAGATACGGTGGTGCATGTGATGTTAAATATTGATGAAAGCAGAGGTGCTGCCCAATATTTTAATTACTTAGATTACAATGGCAAGCGACTTATTCAAAACAAAGAAGGCATCAATACAGATATTGATGGCGATTATGCCTATTGCAATTTTTATTTATCTTCTGCCATGGGCGTGCCGCCAGATGCAGAAGTTTACCTGTTTGGCGAATTTTCAGATTGGCGTTTATTACCCGCTTACAAAATGGATTTTAACAAAAGTAGGCAGCGCTACGACATAGAAATTCCCCTCAAACAAGGTCGTTTTGAGTATTGTTATGCCATTAAAAATGAACAAGGAAAACCAGACGAAACAAGCTTGGAGGGAAACCATTTTCAAACAGAAAACGAATATCTTGTATTGGTTTATACCAAAAACCTCCAATACCATTATGATGAATTGATTGGCGTTAGGAAATTTAGCACACAAACCAATTAAGAAATTCCTTATCTATTGATAACCAATTAATAGTATCCTTTTAGGGCAGTATATTTTTTGCCAATCTTTCCTTCCTATTTCAAGTAGTTTTGCGTAATTTCGCGCTTCAATCATGAAGATAGAAGAAGCAAACATAGATTTTGGGAAATACGAGACTGTTATTGGTCTTGAGGTTCACGCGCAAATGCTTACCCATAGCAAAGCTTATTGCTCAGATGCTTATCAATATGGTGCCGAACCCAATACCCAAATTAGTCCAATCAGTTTGGGACACCCAGGAACCCTGCCAAAACACAATAAAAAAGTTATTGTAAATGCAATAAAAATGGGCTTGGCATGTAACTCAAACATTGCCGAACACCAATACTATGCGCGTAAAAATTATTTCTACGCAGATTTACCAAAAGGATATCAAATTACCCAAGATAAAACGCCCATTTGTACTGGTGGCGAAGTGGAAATTAGATTGAAAGATGGAAGCACCAAAAAGATTGGAATTACGCGTATTCACATGGAAGAAGATGCAGGTAAGAGCATGCACGACCAAGATGTTTACGACAGTTTAATTGACCTAAACAGAGCCGGCGTGCCATTAATTGAAATTGTTTCAGAACCAGAAATTAAAACCGGTGAAGAAGCTTATCAATACATCAGTGAAATTAGAAAATTGGTTCGTTACTTAGACATCTGTGATGGAAACATGGAAGAAGGAAGTTTGAGATGCGATGCTAATATTTCGGTGATGTTAAAAGGTGCTAAGGTTTTTGGTACCAAAGTGGAAGTTAAAAACATGAACTCGATGCGCAATGTGCAAAGAGCTATTGATTTTGAAATACACAGGCAAATTGTAGCGATAGAAAATGGTGAAACACTTTACATGGAAACAAGGAACTTTGATGCCATAAAGGGAATTACACTCACCATGCGTAGCAAGGAAGGCGCCGCAGATTACCGCTATTTCCCTGAGCCAGATTTACCACCATTGCACATTACTGCACCATTTATAAATGGAGTAAAAGAGCAAATGCCAGAGTTACCAAAAGCATTGTATGAGAAGTTTACCAAAAGTTTTGGTCTTAACGAATACGATGCCCAAATACTAACTGAAAACAAAGATATTGCAGCCTATTTTGAGGATATTTTAAAACATACCAGCAATGCAAAAGCCGCAGCCAATTGGCTTATGGTAAATGTAAAAGGGTATTTAAATGAACAAGCAATTGGCATCAATGATTTTGTTTTGCAAGCTGCTAAAATTGCCGAAATCATTGAATTGATTGAATCTGGCAAAGTGAGCAACAGTGCCGCTTCGCAAAAAATATTTCCTGAGATGATTAAGGAACACCATTTATCTGCATTACAAATTGCAGAAAAATTAAACCTAATTCAGGAAAGTGGTTCGGATGAATTACAAGTTTGGATTGATGAAGCATTGGCTCGTTTTCCAGATAAGGTGCTAGATTACAAAGCCGGCAAACAAAGCCTATTGGGCTTGTTTATGGGAGAAGTAATGAAGGCCAGTAAAGGCAAGGCCGATCCAAAAATTGCCACACAATTATTGAAAGAAACGCTTGAAAAATAAATCATGATCATTCATTTAGAAAATAAAATAAAAAAAGGCTTACAAACAATTTACATTTTGTTGGCCATTGCCATTGTAAGCAGCAGCTGTTCTCAAAAAGCTGAGGAAGACACAAGTGGATTTAGCGTAAGTGGTAAAATTGCAAATGCGCAAGGCATCAAACAAATAAGCATACAAGAACTTACCCCGGGTGGCTTAAACATGATTGATACAGGGATTTTAGATGCCTCTGGGAATTTTATTTTAAAAGGAAAACTAAACGAAAAAACATTTTGTATTCTTCGCTTCGACAAAGGAGATGTGGTATTGTTGGTTGATACCAATAGTCGTTTAGAATTAAATATCGACCCAAATAACTTGGAGCAATATACCATTGCCAACTCAAAGGAAAATGAAGAACTCAAACAATTGTATTTATTGAATGCTTCCTTCCTAAAAAAGAGCGAAGAAATAAGCATGAGGTTTAGCAGTCAAAGTGCCATGGACCCTAAGGCTGAAACTTTAATTAGATTTGCGTTTGACAGTTTGCAAGAAGCCCATAAAACTGCTATCAAGGCTTATATTGGGACCTTAACCAATTCCATGGTTCCCTATTTTGCAACTACCTTTTTGCTTCCAGAACCAGATCTGCCATTTTTGGAAGCCGTAGACAAACTTTTATTTGCGAGCAATTCAAGTTCTAAATATGCCATTCTATTACACCAAAAAGTAGAAAACTTGACTAAAACTGCTGATGGTTCTATGGCGCCAGACATCGTATTAAACGACCCATTTGGCAAAACTGTTTCACTTTCTGCTTTAAGAGGTAAAATTGTATTGGTAGATTTTTGGGCCAGTTGGTGTGGCCCTTGCAGGGATGAGAACCCTAATAATGTTTTAATTTACAATAAGTACAAAAACGCAGGTTTTGAAATATTTGGTGTAAGCTTAGATGAAAACAGAGACGCTTGGATCAGTGCAATAAATAAAGACAAACTGCTTTGGCAACAAGGTTCTGATTTGCAAAAATGGAACTCCCCTATTGTGAGTCTCTATAATATAGATGCCATTCCTTCTACTATTTTGGTAGATAAAGAAGGGAAAATAATAGCTAGGAAATTAAGAGGTAAAGATCTTGAAGCAAAATTGAAAGAAATTTTCGGGTTCTAAAACGAAATCGCCTTAACAATTAATTTACTTTGCCTTAACATTGGAATAAGTTTACAAGCGGACTATTACATAAAAATTAACACAATGGAAAACTTAGGTAAAATCTTAGTTGTAGACGACGAGGCAGATATAATTGAATTTATATCGTACAACCTCAAAAAAGAAGGATATGACGTTTATACCGCAAGTAATGGCAAGGATGCTATTCCAATTGCAAAAAAAGTAAAACCTGATTTAATTTTATTAGATGTAATGATGCCTGTAATGGATGGCATTGAGGCTTGTAAATTGATTAAAGCAGATCCTGATTTTAAGAAAACTTATGTTGTGTTTTTAACGGCAAGAGCTGAAGAATATTCTGAAATTGAAGGATTTAATGCAGGTGCAGATGATTATATAGCTAAACCTATTAAGCCAAAAGTTTTAATTTCAAGGTTAAATGCAATACTTAGAAGAAAAATTAAGGAAATAGTCTCCCCTTCAATAACAGTAAAAGATTTATTTATAGACAGAGAAACTTTCCTAATTCACCGTGGCGAACAAAAAATTGCTTTGGCAAGAAAAGAGTTTGAACTCTTATTTTTATTGGCATCTAAGCCAGGTAAGGTTTTTACCAGAGACTATATTTTAGAAAAAGTTTGGGGCGAGGAAGTATTAGTAGTTGACAGAACCATTGACGTTCACATTAGAAAAATTAGAGAAAAACTAGGAGATGAATATATTGGCACCGTAAAAGGTGTTGGATACAAATTTGAAATATGATAAGAAACCCAAAACCAATAGACATAGCCTTTCTAATCTCACTTTTGCTCTCCGTAGTTTTAGCAACTGTTTCTTTTTTTATTGGCGAATGGGAAATAATTAACTCCGTAATCATTTTTACACTCTGCTTTGGTCTCTCCTTCTTTTTATTCTTTTATACCCTTGAGTTTTTTATTTACAGAAAAATAAAACTGATTTATAAAACCATTCATAGCCTGAAAACACAGAAATATGATGCGGTTATTGGCAATTTTGATTGGGACAAAGACCCTATTGCAGAAATGAATAAAGAGGTGATTAAATGGGCTAGGGACAATAAAATTGAAATTGAGCAATTGCAAAAATTGGCAGATTTCAGAAAAGAGTTTCTGGGAAATGTATCACACGAACTTAAAACACCCATTTTTAATATTCAAGGGTATATTCATACCTTAATTGATGGCGCAATAGACGACAAAGAAGTAAATGCCCGTTTCTTGGAAAAAGCAGCCAAGAGTGCAGACCGTTTGAGCGATTTAGTGGCCGATTTATTATCTATCTCTCAATTAGAAAGTGGTGAACTTACCATGGAATTTGAAAGATTTGATGTGTGCTCTTTGATTCGTGACGTTTATGAACAACTTGGCAACTCCAAGGTACAATTGCTATTTAAAGAAGGATGTACAGGTACTTTTTACGTTTTTGCTGATAGGTATAGAATTAGACAAGTGCTGGTTAATTTAGTGTCTAATTCAATTAAATATGGCAACCAAGACGGCACCACCACAGCAGCTATTTACGATATGGACGAAAATTTCTTGATTGAAATAGCCGATAATGGCTCTGGCATTGAACAAGAACATTTGGGACGCATTTTTGAAAGATTTTATAGAATTGACAAAAGTAGAACCAGAGAAAACCACGAAGGTGGCACTGGCTTAGGATTGGCTATTGTTAAACATATTATGGAAGCACACAGGCAAAGCGTAAATGTTAGAAGTAATATTGGCACAGGCACCACATTTGGTTTCACCTTAAAAAAGGCTGAAATTCAATAAGAACAAAAATAAGAAGGAAAATATTACAATTTTGAATTCGCTCATAACCAACAATTCCTAAAACTAATAACAAAAAGGTTTGGTGGTGTGGGTTAAAATTTTATATTTGCCATATTCCGATAATAAATAAAGTAATGGTAAAGAGTTCTAAGAAAAAAATCCGCATGGAGTTTGAAATTAAAGCATCGCCCTCAATGCTTTTTAATTATATCAGCTCGCCCTCGGGTTTATCTCAATGGTTTTGCAATGATGTAGACATCTACAACAACTTCTATAAATTCAAGTGGGATGGCGATGAAAACATTGCCGAGTTGTTGAAAAAGACTCCATTAAAAGGCGTAAAATTTCGCTGGAAAGACACGCATGTAGATGAATATTTTGAATTTGAAATTCAACAAGATGAATTAACAGACGATGTAGCCTTGGTAGTTACAGATTTTGTTGAACCAATTGACGAAAAAAACGCCATACTTCTTTGGGAAAACCAGGTTCATGAATTAAGAACCCTATTGGGAGGTTAATTTCACCCATACATATTACAAAACCCGATTCTAATTTTATGTTGGCATCGGGTTTTTTGTTTTTTGGCAAGACCTTTGCACAGAATAATCTGCCTTCATCCTATTAAAATTCAAATAATTTAAGCATTTTTGTTCCTTTCCTACAACAACCCATCTGTGAAGAAATTTTACCTATTCATTGTCAAAAATTACTTGAAGGCCTTCCTCCCTACCTTCCTCATTGTAATGATGATTCTGCTAATGCAGGTAATTTGGCTGTATGTTGATGAACTCATTGGAAAAGGTTTAGATTTTCTTGTAATTGGTGAATTGCTATTTTATTTCTCTGCCAGCTTAATACCGCAAGCACTTCCACTATCCATCCTATTGGCTTCCATAATGACCTTTGGCAACTTAGGTGAAAGCTATGAATTGGTTGCCGCAAAAGCATCTGGGATATCTATTTGGAATATGTTTAAACCTATGATTGGTGTGATGCTTATGGTGGCCCTATTTGGCTTCTTTGTTTCCAATGTACTCATTCCACAAGCCAACCTAAAACGTGGCTCACTGCTCTATGATGTAAGGCAACAAAAACCTTCCTTGGCCATTAAAGAAGGTGTGTTTAGTCAGGATATACCCGGCATTACCATACGCGTTGGCAAGAAGAATAGACAAACACAAGAACTTCAAGAAATTATCATTTACGACCAAAGAGAAAGCCAACTGCATCCCGTTATTATTTATGCCAAACGTGGTACCATGACCATGAGCGACGATAAACGCTATTTGTTTCTAACGCTTTTTGAAGGTGGCAGGTACGAGGAATTGGAAAAGATTAAAGGCTATTATTACTCGCAGCAACATTCTACCATGACTTTCAACCAAGAGCGCATTGCGTTTGACATGAATAGTTTTAAATTTAACCGAACCGATGAGAATTTATTTAAGCACCATTGGGAAATGCTAAATGTGCTTGAACTCCAAACTGCTAGCGACTCTTTGGATTTATTGGCAGAAAACAAATTCAAAGAATTAAAAGGTTTTGTACAACCCTATTATTTTTTCACTAAGAGCAGAAAAGATTCAACCCAATTTGTAAAAGAGTCGGCTATCATTGCCGTAAAAACTGCCGAGCCAGATATTACCAGTCATTTTAATAAAGTGCCTACCTCTACCGTTTATGCCAATGCTTTAAATGCAGCAAGAAGCGTTAAGAATATTATTGAATACAGCATTAACGAATACAAGGATTTGGCAAAATTGCGCACACGCCACAAAATTGAATGGCACCGTAAATTTATTTTAAGCGTGGCATGCATCATCATGTTTTTTATTGGTGCTCCGCTGGGTTCAATTATTCGCAAGGGGGGCTTTGGCTTACCCATTGTGGTTTCTGTTTTACTCTATGTTTGTTACCATATTGTTTCGCTCATGGGGGAAAAAGCTGCTAAAACAGAAGCTTGGAATCCTATGCAGGGCATGTGGTTTGGCATTTGGGTGTTTATTCCATTGGCCTTTTTTATTACCTACCAAGCAGCAAATGATTCTGCCCTTTTCGACAATTCTATTTTTAATAGAATTGCAAAAAAATGGAAGGCAATGTTCTCAAAGAAAAACAATAAACAAATTCCACAAACCTAATATGAACGATTTCAATTAATATTGTATCAAATGAATTGGATCCAGCAAATAAAAACACGCATTGGCAGGTATATACTTAAGAGTTCACAAAAAGTGGCACGCAAGGCAAATACCATTCCTCATTTTGATCAAATTCACGATATAGGTCTCATCTATTTTGCTGGTAACAAAACCAATGAAGAACACGTAAACCGTATTGCACATTATTTGAGAGAACAAGGCAAAAAAGTTTGGATGATGGGGTATGTAGACGCCGCCACTTTGCCTCATTCCAAAAAATTCCATATCAGCTCAGAGTATTTTTGGAAAGAAAAACTTACACCCTTTAACCTCCCTGATACCACAAAAATTGGTAATTTTTTAAGTCACCGTTTTGACTTAATGATGAACCTTTATTTTGAACAAGAATTGCCTTTACAAGCAATGAGCACCTACGCAAAATCTGCTTATGCGATAGGAGCTCAAATGCCAGAATGCTTGAGTTATAACGACAGTATTATTGATACTGGTTCTGACCAAGGCCTGCAAAATTTGGCTACCCAAATGATCCATTATTTAAAAGTTATCAATCAGAAATAAATTGGAAAACCTTATCTCATTGCCCTTAATGGAACATTTTTACACCCTGCAAGGTGAAGGTTTCCATACAGGCAGCGCTGCCTATTTCTTACGTTTAGGTGGCTGTGATGTAGCTTGCGTTTGGTGTGATGTAAAAGAAAGTTGGGATGCTACAAAGCATCCATTGGTTCAGCCTAACGAAATGCTTCAGTGGGTTAAAGAAAATAAAGCCCCAATGGCTGTTATTACAGGCGGCGAGCCCCTCATGCACCAATTAGATGGCTTAACAAATCTCTTGCAACAAAATGGGATCGAAACAAATATTGAAACTTCTGGCGCACACCCGTTAAGTGGCCATTGGAATTGGATTTGTGTTTCTCCTAAAAAATTTAAAGCACCCTTGCCTGAGGTTTTAAAAAAAGCCCACGAATTAAAAGTAGTGGTATTTAATAAAAGTGATTTTGAATGGGCCGAAAAAAACGCCCAATTGGTTTCTCCAGATTGTTATTTGTACTTGCAAGTAGAATGGGACCAAAGAGAAAAAATGACACCGCTTTTGGTGGATTACGTAAAGCAAAATCCCAAATGGCGTATCAGTGTGCAAACACACAAATACCTCCAAATTCCTTAACTTATTTAAATGTTTGTTTGAGCTCTTCTACAATTTTTGCCACGGCAGGACAAATTAAACTGTTGTGGTAAGTAATAGATAGCTTTTGTAATTGGTCTCTTTGCTGTGTGTGCGGGAATTCTCTACAGGCGTTTGGACGCGCTTCATACACCTTGCAGTAATTATCTTCAGCCAAGAAAGGACAAGGCATTGTTTGGAAAACATAATCGCCCTCCTCGTCTATTTTTAAATAATTTTCAGTAAAAACTGCAGGCCTCACTTTTACTTCTTTGGCCAAGCGGTCTATGTCTTTGTTGAGCAATAGAGGCCCTGTTCCCTTGCAGCAATTGGCGCATTGCAAGCAATCAATTTCTTTAAAAGCAAGTTCATTTAAATCCTGTATGGTTCGATCCAAATGCGCTGGCTTCTGCTTTTTTAATTTTTCGAGAAATTTTTTGTTCTCGCTTTTATTCTTGTTGGCAAGGTTTAAATATTTTTGGTACGCAGGAAGCATTGCAAATGATTAGGCTTCGTTTTGGTATTCGTGACCCATTTTATCGCGCTTGGTTTCCAAGTACTTTTTATTGTGTGGATTGGCCACTACAGAGAGTGCAACATTCTCAACAATTTCTAATCCGTAACCAATTAAACCCGCACGTTTGGTAGGGTTATTGGTCATTAAGCGCATTTTTTGAACACCCATGCTACGCAAAATTTGAGCACCTACACCGTAATCGCGTTCGTCCATTTTAAAACCCAATTGCAAATTGGCATCTACAGTATCTAATCCTTGCTCTTGCAATTTATAGGCTTTCAATTTATTTACAAGTCCAATGCCACGACCTTCTTGGTTCATGTATAGAATCATTCCTTTGCCTTCTTTTTCTATGAGCTCCATGGCTTTTTTTAATTGGTCGCCACAATCACAACGCATAGAATGAAAAATATCTCCTGTAATACAACTCGAGTGTACCCTAACCAAAACAGGTTCTTCGGAGGTCCATTCCCCTTTTTGTAGAACCAAATGTTCTTCGCCAGTATCTATTTGTTTAAAGGCAGTTAGAATAAAATCGCCAAAATGAGTAGGCATATCTACAGAAATAATGCGTTGTATAAGCGATTCTTTTTCTAAGCGGTAAGCAATTAAATCTTTAATGGTTACCAATTTCATGTCAAATTTTTGAGCAATTTGAATCAAATCTGGCACACGTGCCATGGTACCATCTTCATTTAATATTTCTACAATACAACCTGCTGGTTCAAAACCTGCCAAGCGCGCAAAATCTATAGCAGCCTCGGTATGACCCGCTCTTCTTAGCACTCCTTCTGGCCTAGCTTTTAAGGGGAAAATATGACCAGGCTTACCAAAATCTTCTGGCTTGCTATTTGGATCAATCAAAGCTTGAACCGTTTTAGCGCGGTCTTGGGCAGAAATACCTGTGGTACAACCTTTGCCCAATAAATCTACAGAAACGGTAAAGGGCGTTTCGTG
>CAIYNF010000018.1 GCA_903927505.1 uncultured Bacteroidota bacterium
CAAATTAATGCCATGTCCATTACCTCTTGGGCATTGTTGCCAAACAACATGCTAAAGCCTGTAGCGCGCACAGCCATTACATCGCTATGGTCGCCAAAAATAGAAAGGGCATGGGTAGCTAAGGTTCTTGCAGCCACATGAAAAACGGCAGGAGTAAGTTCGCCCGCAATTTTGTACATGTTAGGAATCATGAGCAACAAACCTTGAGAGGCTGTGAAGGTAGAGGCCAATGAGCCACCTTGGATGGCGCCGTGAATGGCACCTGCGGCACCCGCTTCACTTTGCATTTCCATTACACGCGGTACTTGACCAAAAATATTTCTCCAAGCTTTTGCGCTCCATTCGTCAACCCATTCGCCCATGGTAGAGCTAGGTGTAATGGGATAAATAGCGCAAACTTCGCTGGTTTTGTAAGCAATATAAGCGGCGGCCTCGTTGCCGTCCATAATGCTTATTTGTTTGAGTCCTTCAGGTTTTTTAGTCGATTCCATTGGAATTAATTTATCTTTTTTAGGTGTTATGGGAGCTTTTGGCTCTCAAACTCAAAGATAAATTCCACTGTACCCGCAAAACATGATATTAGTCAAACAAGCGTATGATTATTGGCAGTATTGCCCCATCCAAACGCTTATTTCCCTAGCGCTTTTTTCATGGGGTTATCATCGTTGTTCTGCCCTCTGCCCAAGGTTTTTGCTTTGTACAAATCAAAACGCGAAACGCTTAATTCTGTTGGCCAAGCATTGTTGCTTTCGTTGATATCGGCCGTTTCTTTAAATGGATCAATTAAGATAGAAAACACTTTTTTGTCTTTCACAAAAAGCTTGTTTACCTTGTATTCATTTTTACGCCAGATATAGGCGCTAATGTATTCTACTTCGCTGCTGCCATCTTCATAGTTCCATTGAATAATAATTGGCATAACAGCACCCCCTAAATTACTAAAATGCAACTCGTAGTAATACTTGTTTTTGTAGGGCTGCAAATCTGCTTCTGCAACAGGTGTAATGTTTTCGTATTTGTTAATGGTTTTAGTAGTGCTTTCGGCCTCCTTGGGCTCTTTGTAGTAGTAATAAAAATCTCTCAAAGAGGTGTCTTTGTCTACCAAAAATACCATGCCACTTGCTTTGTTTCTTAAGCGCGATACATGTATAAATTCTTCGGTTGATTTGGCATTGCGTTTTTTAATTTCTACCATTTCTTTGAGTTCTTTATCCGATGAATTTACCTGGAAACAAATTACGCTATCCAAGGCAATGTCTACTGGTTCAATATCATAAAACCAAGCACGCCAGTACCAATCTAAATCAACGCCGGAGGCATCTTCCATGGTTCTAAAAAAATCTGCTGGCGAAGGATGTTTAAAAGCCCAACGTTTGCAATATTCTTTAAAGGCATAGTCAAATAATTCTCTTCCCATAACTGTTTCGCGCAAGATGTTTAAAGCCGTAGCTGGTTTGGCGTAAGCATTGGGTCCAAATTGGTTAATGTTTTCACTGTTGGTCATAATAGGCTCCAATTGGTTTTTAGGTAGCTTCATGTAATCAACAATTTTATGGGCAGGACCGCG
>CAIYNF010000019.1 GCA_903927505.1 uncultured Bacteroidota bacterium
CTTTTTACCATAGATGGACAAAGCAAGCTCCGTTACAAAATTGCAGAGTTGAGCCATTGGAACTATGTAAGTCCTGAAGAATCAAAAGCCATAGCCAATCAATATAGAAAAGCAGGGCATATAAATGCCATGCGCACACAAGTAGTAGAAATAGGTGCAGACACCGTAATGTTTGATAAAATAGCCAATGGAGAGAGTGCTACCCCACTTTTTAATATCCATTTTGAGCTCAAAAACCTAAATGTATACGCCGTTCCCATCGCCCTAAAGGCAGAACACCCGCTTAGCCAAATGAACCAGTATGTTTTGTATGATGGGAAATGAGCTACTTAAACTTTATTTCTCCTCCCATACCAACTCCCAATAAACAAGATGCCTGCTAAAAAAAATGGGAAAGGAATGCAGAGCACTATGCCCACGCTCATGAGCACATTGTGGTTCATTTGAAAATTGTGGTAATAGATAAAGGGCATAAAACCTGCTCCTATGAGGGCCAAGAGAATGCCTCCCCATAATTCGTTTTTCCAGGCCAACAACAAACAAGCACAAAGAATAAAAGAAGGAATAAGGTGAAGTACAAAATGAAGGAGCATTTGCCCCATACTGCCTCCCTCATTGAAAGCATCGGTGGCAAATAAACTAACAAATAAAATGGCCAATACACAAATACTGCGTGCAATGAGCCTCAGTGTGTTTGGAAGGGTTTTCATGTTTTTTTATTTTACGCGGTTTACTTCTATGCTGTTGAGCCAATATACATGGCGTGGCCCCGATTTAATATCATTGGTGCATACCAATACAAACGCACCTTTTTCAATAATAGGTTTGCCATTTTCTTCAAATAAAACATAGGTATGATTTCCTGTTTCATTGTTGAAAATTTCGCCCCAAGAAAATGTTGCCATGTAATTATCTGTAGCACGTGCCACTATATAAAAATTTCTGTCCTTATGATGCGCTTGTTTGATAACAGCTTTTTCTAAAATACTCTTTAGCAAAACCCCCTTGCAATTTTTTGCCTCACCCATGCTGGTACCACTCTGACAAACCACTTGGTAATTTTTAACCTCCACTGCAGGCATGGCCTTTATTGAATCTATATTAAGTATCAATAGGTTGATTACCTCACCACTTACATGGATACTACTGCTGCGGTTTTTTTCTTGTGTGGCCGCATCCATGTCTTTGCTGCATTGGTGCTTGCCTGTGCTGTCTTTTTCATGATTTGCTTCTTTTGTTTCACTTACTTGGTTGCAAGCATTTGCAACTATGAAAAAAGAAAAAATGAGAACTAATTTGAAACTGTTTTTCATGCTTCTGGTGAATTGTTTTGCGCCTGTGCTTGTCGTTCTTTTCTCAAAACATAAATATACAAACTCTCTACCTTGGCCCTTGCCCATGGCGTTTTGCGCAAAAATGTTAAACTCGATTTGAGGGTAGGATTTTTTTGAAAACAATTGATATTAATCTCCTCGCCCAAATATTCCCAGCCGCGCAATTCTACCAAATGGGTGAGAATTTGCTCCAAGGTAATGCCGTGTAGCGGATTGTTTTTTTGTGGCGTTGTCATGGTAAAAATTTGCTAGCGCAAGTTAATTAAGTTTTTGCCGAAACTCCTATTTCAAATGAATGCTTTGCTTACTTCACTTGGTGCACATACACTAATTCACTGCCCACCCTGATATAATGAATACCTTTTACCGCTACAATGGCAACTTTATTTTCCTGGTCATGAAATAAAATTGGCGCAATATCTCCTTCAATTGAAGGGCTTGCAACAAGCATAATTCCATTGGTAAGATGTGGTAAAAACACTTCTGCTTGCTGTCCTTTGGGGTCAAAAATAACAAAGGCAGCCAATGTGCTATCGGTATTGTTTCCGTATGCACTGAACCCAATGCCTTGTTCAAAAATGCGCACACAATCGTTTTTTAACACACTCCACTGGTAACCTGCAGAAGCTTTGCAACCATGCGCATCCTTATCGGCACCTACTGCTTGTGGCTGACTGGTATTAACGGTAACGGCGCTTTGGTTCGAACCGGAACAGGCTACTAAAAATAAGCCCATACAAAGGCTGCTAATGGCAATGAACTGCTTTGCTAATTTCATACGGCAATTTATAAAAATTTGCCTAATGGCGCGCTATACGCAGTCATTTTGATTATATTTCGCAAGAATTAAGGGAGCAAATGACCAACCAAGCCAACAAAATTTTTAGCGATCCAATTTTGCTTGCAGAGATTAACCAATATGCAAGGCAAAGAACTTTTAAGAAGGACGAAAACCTCATTGCGCCTGGCGATGAAATTTTGTTTATTCCCATAGTGCTTTCTGGTAGTATTCGTGTTTTGCGTTCAGATAATGAAGGCAACGAAGTGTTTTTATATTACCTCTACCCCGGTCAAACCTGCGCCATGAGCGTTACTTGCTGTCAAGCGGGCAAAAAAAGTTTGGTTCGGGCCGTGGCAGAAGATGAAACAGAAGTATTACAAATTCCTGTTCAATTGGCAGGAGAATGGTATAAATACAATGAATGGAAAGCCTATATCAGCAACAATTACAGCAATAGATTTGCCGAGTTATTAGAAGTAATAGACCTTATTGCCTTTAACCATATGGACAAACAATTGTTGCATTACCTACAAGAACGCTGTAAGGCTTTGGGCAATAAAACACTTGAAATTACCCACCAAGAAATTGCCGACGAATTGCATACCCACCGCGAAGCCATTAGCCGCTTGTTGCGGAGTATGGAGAAACAAAAATTGGTGGTATTGAGCAGAAACAGCATCCAATTATTGGCCTAAAACGCATTTGGTTCGAACCTATTATGGCTTGGGAACATTTGTTACATAAATTGGTTTTTATAGCTATTACCTTTGTTCACACAAAACAAAAAATTTATGAAAAAAAATATGGGAACATTTGACCGTATTGCCAGGGTACTGGTTGCGGTAATTATTTTTGCACTTTACTTTACAGAACAAATTACAAATACTACCGCAATTGTATTATTGCTAGTAGGAATTGTATTTGCATTGACCAGCGCTTTAAGTTTTTGTCCATTATACCTGCCATTGGGCATAAATACCAGCGCTAAAAAGGATTAATAGCATTTGAAAAAAATGAAAATGCGAAGGATGATTTTTCTTCGCATTTTTTTTGCCCTTTATTTTCAACAGCATAAAATTTTTATTATCCAACAAATGTTACAGAACAAGTAAAAACGGTGGCATACCTTTGCCTCATCAAATTAATAAAATAACAAAACACAGTATGGATTTAAATGAAGTTACCATTGTAGATGTAAGAACACCTGGAGAATTTATGGGTGGACATGTTGCGGGAAGTATTAATATTCCTTTAAACGAATTACCAGACCGCGTAGAAGAATTTAAAAGCATGAAAAAAGTTATCCTTTGTTGTGCATCTGGTATGCGCAGTATGCAAGCAACAGGTTTCTTAAGTCAGCAAGGCATAGATTGCGAAAACGGTGGTTCATGGTTTGCAGTTAATCAAAAAGTAAACAGCTAAAAAAATGATCAATACATTAAAACAATTATTTGGCTTTGGACCAAAAGTAGCTATGAAAGAACTAATGGACCAAGGTGCCATTATTATTGATGTGCGCACCAAAGGCGAGTATGCCGGTGGACATATCAAAGGATCTATAAATATTCCGGTAGACCAATTAAAAAGCAATTTGAAAAAGATAAAAAGCAAAGATCAAATTGTAATTACTTGTTGTGCTTCTGGCATGCGCAGCGCTTCGGCAAAAGGCATGTTAAAAAGTGAAGGTTATACCAATGTTCACAATGGTGGTGCTTGGAGTAGTTTAGAATATAAAATCTCCTAATGAAAACACTTTCCATCCAAAATATTTTAAGCAATTGGAGTTTCATGAAAATACTGAAACTTGGATTGGGCACTTTGGTTTTAATACAAGCTATTCAAAACCATGATACCGCAATGGCCATGTTTGGTGGAATATTTATGCTACAGGCTTTGTTAAATATTGGTTGCTGCGGACCAAATGGATGCGCAGTTCCAGTAAACAAAAAAGCACTTAATAAAGAAGACGTTTCATTCACAGAAATAACAAACACGAAAGAAAAATAAGTATGGCAAGTTTCATGGAAATAATTGGTTCGGAACAACCTACCTTGGTTGATTTTTCGGCAGAATGGTGTGGCCCATGCAAAATGATGGCGCCTATTTTAAAAGACCTAGCAACACAAATTGGCGACCAAGCAAGAATTATCAAAGTAGATGTAGATAAAAACCCTGCAGCGGCCCAAGCCTACCAAATTCAAGGTGTTCCAACACTTATTTTATTTAAAAACGGGCAAGTAAAATGGCGCCAATCTGGTGTAGTACCCGCAAAACATTTAGCAGCTATAATTGCACAAAACGCATAAAACGATGATACAAAAATTAAAAAACATTACATTAAGCATTGCCCTTTTGGCAAGCATTTCTCTTGGCTCGTGCCAACAAAATACCAATGGAAAAGGAGGCAAAGTTTCTGTTGATGAGTTTGAGCAATTAATTGCCAAAAATGCAAATGCGCAAGTGATAGATGTGCGCACCCCTGATGAATTTTTGGGTGGTCATATTAAAAATGCACGCAATATCAATATCAATGCGGGCGACTTTGAACAACAAATTGCCACGCTCAATAAAAAGGAAGCAGTTTATGTATACTGTTTATCTGGCGGTAGAAGCAGCAGCGCTGCATCTTACCTTAGAAACAATGGTTTTGCTGTAGTGTATGAAATGCCCGGAATGATGGCATGGAACAGCGCTGGAAAACCAGTAGAAAGTGGTGCAAGCGCGCCAGAGAAAAAAGGATTAACTTTAGAAGGATACCAAAAGCAAGTTACCAATAGCAAATATGTATTGGTAGATTTTAATGCTGTTTGGTGTAAACCTTGTAAAGCACTTGCCCCCATCCTAGAAAAAATTAGCATCGATAAAAAAGACAAACTTATTTTACTAAAAATTGATGCCGATTTAAATGCCGATTTATTGGCACAAAAACACATTGATGCCATTCCTCAAATTGAATTGTACAAAGACGGAAAGTTGATTTGGGAACACAAAGGCATGGTTGATGAAGCAACTATTTTAGCTGAGATAAAATAAACAAATGAAATACATTGTTATAGGTGCAGTTGCTGGAGGTGCCAGTACAGCAGCGCGTTTGCGCCGCTTAGAGGAGAAGGCAGAAATAGTAATTTTTGAAAAAGGCGAATACATATCCTACGCCAATTGTGGTCTGCCTTATTATATTGGAAACGTAATTACCGATCGCAATAAATTGTTTGTACAAACCGCCGCCTCCTTCAATCAGCGCTTTAACATTGATGTACGTGTTCAAACAGAAGTAATAGGAATTGATGCGGCTAACAAACAAATAGAGGCCTTGGATCAAAGCAGCGGCAAAACCTATTTTGAAACTTATGATAAATTGGTTTTATCTCCAGGTGCTGAGCCTATCAAACCACCTTTGGCAGGCATTGGCTTACCTGGTATTTTTACCTTAAGAAATGTAGCAGATACAGATTATATCAAAGCCTATGCAGATGCCAATAAAACTGGAAAAGCTGTTGTAGTAGGTGGTGGTTTTATTGGTTTGGAAATGGCCGAAAACCTTCACCATTTAGGCATGCAAGTGAGTGTGGTTGAAATGGTTAACCAAGTAATGGCACCCTTAGATTTTACAATGGCCAACTTGGTACAAAAACACCTGGTGCACAAAGGAATTGACTTGCACTTAAACAGCGGTGTTACTGGTTTTGAAAAAAACAATGAAGGCATTAAAGTGCTCCTTAAAGACAATGCTTTTATTGATGCCGATATGGTGATTCTTTCTATTGGCGTAAGACCAGATACGCGCTTGGCAACACTAGCAGGCATTAAGCTGGGAACAGCAAAAGGTATTTGGGTAAACGAATATTTGCAAACTTCAGATCCTTCCATCTATGCCGTAGGCGATGCCATAGAATTTGAAAACCCAATTACGGGTATGTCTATGAACACCTATTTAGCCGGACCAGCAAACAAGCAAGGTAGAATCTGTGCCAACAATATGCATGGTGGAAATGTAGAAGTATACAAGGGCGCCATTAATACCGCTATTGTAAAGGTATTTGATATTACTGTAGCCACTGCAGGAACAGCATCAAAAAATTTAAAAAATGCAGGTATAGAACATGTTGTTTCTACCACCCACAGTGGCTCGCATGCAGGTTATTATCCAGGGGCTCAACAGATGAGCATGCAATTGGCTTTCTCGCCAAGCAACGGAACATTATACGGCGCTCAAATTGTTGGCTATGAAGGCAGCGACAAGCGCATAGAAATGTTATCGGCTGTAATTAAACGCGGTGGAAATATTCAAGAATTAACAGAAATAGAACATGCCTATGCACCGCCTTTCTCCTCTGCTAAAGACCCTGTAAATATTGCAGGATTTGTAGCTCAAAATTTAATGAGCGGCAAAATGAAAGTGCTGTATTGGGACCAATTGGCAAGCATGCAAAACAACATTGAATTAATTGATGTGCGCAGCGAAACGGAATTCAATGCCGGTCATATTCC
>CAIYNF010000020.1 GCA_903927505.1 uncultured Bacteroidota bacterium
GCAGAAAAATTTGCCACCCAATTAGATAAGAGTGCCAAAGGCATTATTGATTACCAATACAAAAAAGGTATTTATGAATTGCAAATGAGGTATGGTTATTTTAAAGACTTTTTACAGTACCAAGATATCAATACAGCACCAGGTATTGGGCAGGCGAGTAGGCACCAGGTTTATATTGACCATTTTGTTTATTTAGAAAAATACCAATGGCAAATTAGCGGCATGCTGCAACAAACTACTGCACAATTATGTGAAGAAGCAAGAACCTATTTACAACAAAGTGGGGCTGTGTTTTCAACCTTAAAATGGGCAAGTAACAACAAGCAAGTGCAACAACAAATTTCTATTCGCCAGGAGCTGGTAGGAACACAATTTGTGCCGCTGATGCCAAGTTATGGACTTGTATGGAACATAAAGAAAAATTGGATTGTACAAGGCAATGTGGCCAGAAGTTACCGCCTACCCAGTTTCAATGATTTGTATTGGCCAGGCATGGGAAATGCTGCACTTTTACCAGAACAAGGTTGGAATGAGGAAGTGAGTATTGGTAATAATTTTACAAAAAATAATTTTAGTGCAAAAAGTAGTTTAACCGCATTTAACAAGCAGATTCAAAATTGGATTATATGGGTTCCCAATGGCAGTAATTTAAGCACACCTAAAAACATTTACCAGGTTTGGAGCAGGGGCTTGGAAGCAGATTGGAAATGCAAATTGAAAAGAAATAAATTGTTGTTTTCATGGAGTGGTTTACATGATTTTACATTGACAAGCAACGAAGCCTCCCAATTACAAAATGATGCAAGTTTGCACAAGCAACTTATTTACGCTCCGCGCCTCAAACATCATTTACAGATAGACATGCAATACAAAGCAAGTAAGCTACAATACAGCTTTCATTATATTGGTACACGTTTTGTAAGTTCAGATGCCAGTAGCTGGCTAAACCCATACCAATACAGCAGTTTAAGCCTCAGCCATGCTTTCAATATTAACAAGGCAAACCTGCAATTTCAATTATTGGTTCAAAACCTATTTAACCAAAGCTATCAAATTATTGCCAACGCGCCTATGCCTTTGGCCAATTACCAAATCAGCATTAAAATTAAAATATAAAATACAATGAAACACGTCCACCAAATTATTTTACTAGGCACATTCTTGTGCGCATTTAGCTTTTCAAATGCACAAACCAGTTCTTCCTTTGAAGAGTTTATTTTGGCACCAAATTCTTATTACAATGGCAGCGATTTTAAAGGAGATTTTAAAAGTGGCAGTGCATGGTTCGACAATGTGTATGATACCACCTTTGGCCCCTATTGGGAAGGCTTTGCAGTATCTGATATAAAAGACGATACCACACATGGCTATGGCAATCAATACAGTGCTGTAACAGGAGGAGGTTTAAACAAATCAAATAATTATGGTGTATTTTATATGGATGGAACCGTTCGTTTAACAGGAGATGCCTTAGGAAAAACAGTGAATGGTTTCTTTATAACCAATTCTACCTATGCTTATTTTGATATGGTAGAAGGCAGTCAGTTTTCCAAAAAATTTGGCGGAACAAGCGGCAATGATCCAGATTATTTTAGGGTTTTGATCAACGCATGGAAACCAGGCGGATTGCCAGCAGATACAAGCCTTATGGTATATTTGGCAGATTTTAGAGATGTAGACAACAGCAAAGATTTTATTCTAGATTCTTGGAAATGGGTTGATTTACGTCCCTTTGGTGTGGTAGATAGTTTTTCTTACATCATTCAATCATCAGACACAGGCGCATTTGGCATAAACACCCCATTGTATTTTTGCATCGATGTATTTAATACCACCTTTGAAGGATTACCAAATTACACCTATACACCAGGCTTAAAAGTATATCCTAATCCCAGTAGCCAATTTGTAAATATTATAAGCGAAATGTCTTTCCAAAATATTTCAATAATAGACATGAATGGCAAAGAAGTTATAAGAAGTACAGAAAGCAAAATTGATATTTCCGAATTGCCTTTAGGTATATACTGCGTAAGGGTTGAAGGCGAAAGCGGAATAAGCCAACAAAAAATTGTTAAGGAATAATACTCAGAAAACTAGCATGCAAAAAATAGGCTTTTATTGTCAACTTTTTATTCTTATTGGGCTGTTTTCATCTTGCGATAAAACACCAAATATTACACCAAATTCCTATGTGCCCATTGATTCAATGGCACATGGAATTTTTGTGTGCAATGAAGGCAATTTTCAATGGGCCAATGCCAGTTTGGGATTTTATAATACCAATACAGGCAGCATGCAGGATGATATTTTTAAGAGCAATAACCAACGCAGTTTAGGGGATGTGCTGCAGTCCATCTGTCTATTGGAAAACAAAGCCTATTTGCTTGTAAATAATTCGCAAAAAATTGAAGTCATAGACAGCAAAACTTTTAAAAGTACAGCAACAATTACTGGTTTTAATTCGCCTAGGTATATGTTGCCCGTTTCAAACCAAAAGGCTTATGTAAGTGATTTGTATGAAAAAGCCATTTGGATTGTTGACTTGCTCCAACAGAAAATTAGTGGCAAAATTGCCATTCCCAGCTGGACAGAAGAAATGGTTGTAAGTGGCAATAAAGCTTTTATTTGTGGACGCAGTTCCAGTTTTGTGTATGTGGTAAATACCCAAACAGATGCCTTAATGGATAGCATTGCCATAGGCTATGGTGCGCAAAATATGCTAACAGACAAGGAAGGAAAAATATGGGTTTTGTGTGTAGGCCAAAATCCTATACCAGCACAATTGCATTGCATTCATCCAAGTACAGGAATTGAAAAAAGTTTTTCATTGCCAGCCGGAAGTAATCCTTCACATTTGGTTTGCAACACTGCAAAGACAATTATTTATTGGATCAATACCGATATTTATGCCATGGCTATTTATGCAAATCAATTACCCACAAAAGCTTTGGTAGCAGCTGCAGGCAGAAATTTTTATGGTTTGGGCTTCAATGGCATTCAAAGTGAAATTTTAGCTTCAGATGCCAAAGATTATGTTCAAAAAAGTGAAGTGTACCGTTTTGATACCCTGGGGTTGAACCTAGGAAGTTTTAAAGCAGGCACCAATGCCAATTATTTTTTAGCACGATAAATGTTTTTCAAAAATCACAAAGAAAAATTGGAGGAGCAAGCAGATAAAAATGCCCAAGCATCCAAAGAATTTTATGTAGAAAATGGCTATGTAGTTTTTACAGAGGTTTACCATTTAAAGCGCGGAAGCTGCTGTGGAAGTGGCTGTAGACATTGCCCCTATAAGAAAAACGCTAAGAAATAATTAGCAACACATTGCCCATAATTTTGGCAAGAAAATAACAATGCCTACCAGTAATGCGGCTATTGCGCTCATTAGAACAGCCCCCGCCGCAATGTCTTTTATTTTTCCAATTTTAGAATGCTGCTCAGGTGAAATTACATCACAAAGATTTTCGATGGCACTGTTAAAGGCTTCACAGGCTAAAACGAAGCCTATTGCAAAAATTAGCGCCATCCACTCAGTTGCGTCAATCTTAAAATAAAAGCCGGCACAGCTCGCTAAAACGGCTAAAAAAAGGTGAATGCGGGCATTGTGCTCTTCCTTAAAAAACACAAGTATGCCATTGTAGGCATAAACAAAACTTTTGAACCTTGCTTTCATAGAAAAAGAATTTTGCTGTTTTGTTTTCATTAGCGCTTTATTAAAATGCATCCGACATGGTAAAATAAAAGCCCTTGATTTTATTTTCGCCAAAGCCAAAATCCATGCGCACATTGATATGTTCTTTGCGCAGCGCATTGAACCTAAATCCAAAACCATAATTGGGTTTTACTTGTTGCAATAAGTTGGAAGCTTGCATAGCAACATTTCCAAAACCACCAAAGAAAACCATGCCAATTGGACCCCAAATGGTTTTGCGCAATTCTGCCTGAAGGGCCGCAAAATGTTGGTCGCGGAAGCGCCCATTGTAATAACCACGCATAATCATTTCGTTGCCCATTACCCCCATTTGTCTGTAGGGAACATTGCCAAAATTTAAACTAGAAAATCCTTGAATGGCTAAAATATTTTCTTTCCAAAGCGGAAAAAATTTACGCATATCAAGTGTACTATTTTGGAATTTTTGTTGACTCAAACCGCTAGGAAAATAAAAGTAATTGCTCAACTCCAAATACGCTCCTTTTGAAGGATAATAAATATTATTTCTATTGTCGTATGCAAAGCAAAATCCAGCACCCAAAATATTGTAGCCATTGATACCCTCTACGCCGCTGGTAGGACTTGGACTCCCTTCTTTGAAGTGAATATGGTTTAAGCGCTCATAAGCCAATTGCGCTCCGGCGTATACGTTTTTCACAACCTGTTTGGTGAAACGCAAATTGATTTTATGTTGTTGGAAATCGTAGGCTTCTTTTGCCGTAGCTAAAGTTAGTGGTCCAATACCCCAATAATATTCATTGAAATCGTTGTAAACGTATTGCGCTTTTAAGTTGTATGTATTTTCCTTGAAGAAAATATCTACACTTGGACGAATATTAAATTGCCTGTTTTGGGTATAGGAGCTATTGAGCCTAAGCAGCGAGGGACGGGTAGTTTCGGCAGGACCCATTCTAAAAATATAGCCCAAACTAAAGCCCAATTTAATACCTGTTTCGGGTGTTACATCCCAAAGAGGCAAAACAAACAAAACACTTTTTTTAGGTTTAGCAGAATCTCCTTCTACCAATTTGTAATACCTATTTAAAAGCTGTTGAATTTTACCTTGGGCACTAACGCCATTGTATGCACTGTTGCAGAGCAAAAATAATAGGAACGCAATACAATGAAGTTTATTTTGCTTCATAAATGCTAAGGCAGCAATCTGCCGTACATTCTAGGAAATGGAATACTTTCACGTACATGCGGCAATTTGCAAATCCAAGTTACCAAACGCTCCAAGCCCAAACCAAATCCAGCATGTGGCACTGTGCCATACCTGCGTAAATCTAAGTACCACTCAAAAGCTTCCATTGGCAATTGGTGCTCATTGATTTTTTCAATCAATAATTTCTCATCTGTTTCACGCTCGCCACCACCCACTATTTCGCCATAACCTTCTGGTGCCAACACATCTACCCCACGGGCAAATTTGCTGTTTTCTGGATCACGTTTTAAGTAAAATGCTTTTACTTCATGTGGCCAATTGTAAACCATAATTGGCACCTCAAATAAACGTGTAATAACGGTTTCATCGCTGCCACCTAAATCGTTGCCATATTCAAAGTTTCTGGCACTGTTGAGCCACTGCGGAATATTTCTTTCTTGCTCTTCTAAATCGCCGAGCTCTTGTTTTAATTTATCAATTTGCGCTTGGTTAAATCCAATTTCACCCTTTTTCATTCCAGGGATTTTAATTTTTTCTTCGCGCTCAGTAATTTCGGTTCGAACCGATTGAATTCTTGCTTTTACTTCTGCCAATTCATCTTCCAAAGAAACGATGGCATTTTTACCATTTACATCTTGTTCACCTTTGATAATTCTAACCGCCTCATCATAGGCCAAACGTGGAAATGGTTGGATAATATTTTTCAATACAGAAGTATCTCTTCCAATTACCGCCAATTCGTTTTGACAATCGTCTAAAACAGCACTCACCACAAAACGCAAGAAGTTTTCGATAAGGTCCATGTTTTCGAAAATATCATAGAAAGCCATTTCTGGTTCAATCATCCAGAACTCACTTAAGTGCCTACGTGTTTTAGATTTTTCGGCACGGAAAGTTGGACCAAAAGTATAAATCTTACCCATTGAAAAAGCCATGGCCTCCCCGTACAATTGGCCGCTCTGACTCAAGTATGCAGGGTCGCCGTAGAAATCGGTTTCAAACAAGTTACTGGTACCTTCACAGGCATTACCGGTAAACAAAGGCGCATCCATTTGCACAAAACCTTCTTGTTGAAAAAAGGCATGAATTGAATAAATAATTTTATTACGGATACGCATGATGGCCCACTGACGTTGGCTGCGCAACCACAAATGACGTTTATCCATTAAGAAATCTACGCCATGTTCTTTTTTAGCAATAGGATAATCTACAGAATTACCGATTAAGGTTACAGAACTTGCTTGCAATTCAAAGCCACCCATTTGACGCTCGTCTTTTACAATTTTTCCAGTGATGGAAAGCGATGCTTCAAGGGTAATTTTCTTGGCTTCTTCAAAGATGGCATCGCCAACTGTTTCCTGGCTTATCACACATTGACACCAGCCCGTTCCATCACGCAACACAACAAAAACCAAGCCTTTGCTTTCTCGCTTGTTGCTTGCCCATCCCATGAGGGTAATTTCCTGACCATCGTATAAACCGAGGTCTTTTATTAAATATTTTTGCACGCTAAAACTCCTATTTCTTTTGTTTGAAAGATGCAAAAATACACATTCAAACGCGCATCTCAAAGCACGTAAACCTTAAAAAGTTGGGTCGAACCAGAGGCCTAAAAGCGAAAAAAAAGGAGAAATGCTTATTAATTAATCCCGAAAAACGAAAGTTTTATTTTCATATTTCGGTTTTATTTTTACCTTTGAAGTATGATAACGAGAAGAATACAGGAAAAAGCAGAAAAACTACTAAAGCAATTCCCTGCTGTTGGAATCATTGGTCCTAGGCAATGCGGCAAAACCACCATAGCCAAACAAATTCAAAAAAAGGGTAAAAATAAAAATGCGGTTTATTTTGATTTAGAAAGCCCGCAAGATTTCAGAAAATTTGAAAACCCAGAATTATTTTTATCAGCACACCAAGACCAACAAGTTATGATAGATGAGGTGCAACGCATGCCAGACCTTTTCCCATTAATGCGCTCGCTTATTGATAAAAAACGTCATGCAGGTAGATTCTTGCTCTTAGGTTCGGCCAGTCCAGAATTGGTAAAAGGGTCGTCTGAATCACTTGCAGGTAGAATTTACTATATAGAGGCAACACCGTTTCTACTTATTGAATTACCAGAAAAAGCCAATACAATTCAAAAACATTGGTTTAGAGGTGGATTTCCAAATGCTTGGAATGCCAAAAATGATGAGCAATATTATTTATGGATGGATGGCTTTGCCCGAACCTTTATTGAAAGGGATTTAAACCAATTATTTGGCATCAGTTTTTCACCACAATTGATGTTTAAGCTTTGGCGCATGCTTGCCCATTTCCATGGTGGAATTTGGAATGCCCAATCGTTTGCAAAAGGATTAGATGTGAGTCCAGTTACTGTAAACCATTACCTAGATTATTTGCAAGGTGCATTTATGGTAAGAAAGCTTCAACCATACTTCCACAATACCTCCAAACGATTGGTAAAAAGTCCTAAAGTTTATATCAGAGACAGTGGGCTGCTGCATTATTTATTAGATATCCATCATGCAAAAAACTTGCAATACCATCCACAACTTGGATATTCTTGGGAAGGATATGTAATAGAACAAATTATATCACTTTTACCATCCTCGGTTCAGCCATATTACTACAGAACCCATGATGGCGCCGAAGTAGACCTCATTTTGGTAAAAGGTATAAAACCAATTGCCAGTATAGAAATTAAGTATTCTGAAAAACCAAACCTTGCTAGAGGCTATTCTGAAAGCATTAAAGAATTAAAGACTACACACAATTATGTTATTACCACAGGTAATGAAAAAGAATGGCAATTGAGTAAGACTATTAAAGCTATTGGATTAAGAGAATTTTTAAACAATGTACTTCCAAAAATCACTAAATAGCATAATTATTAAACCCGAAAAACGAAAGTTTAACTTTCATATTTCGGGAATAAATTATTGCTTGATAAACATTTGGTGATTGCCTTCAAACTTATCTTTTAGCATAAACAGATAGGTTCCGGGCTTTAATTCACTGATATTTATTTGGCTGTTATTGCGTACAAATCCTTTTAGCAAGAGTTCTCCGTTGAGAGCCAGTATTTGGTAGCTCACCGCTTCGGTGTTAGGTAAATTTTGCATGGCAATTGTCTCCTGCGCAGGATTTGGATACAGGGTAAAATTATGTTTAGTAATTTCTTTGATGCCCGTTTTAGGATCTAAGGATTTAACATAAGCTTCAAAAACACCAGAACCATACGTAGACACCAACATCCTGCCATCCGAAATACGGTGATCCATCATGGTTACCACCTGCGTTCCAATGGTGGTAGCGCCTTGACGGGTCCAAACGGTTTGCATCCCATCTATTTTTTTAGTGGCATATAATCCAGTACTGGTTCCTACAAAATAGAGCAAGCTATCAAGGGTTGGCGCAATGGTTAACCACCTACAACTTGGGCCGGTTCCGCTTCCATTGGCACTTTGTTCTAAATTTCCACTAATGGCTGTCCATGCCCCACCGCTATTGGTACTTTGAAAAATACTCAGCACATTGTAATTGGTAAACACCACATAGATTTTTGCGGTATCTACTGGGTCTTGTGTAATGCAATTGATATACGCTGTTGGGAAATTTACACCTGTAATTTGTTCCGGCATGCTGCTGGCATCACTGGCATTTCTGAGGCGAAATAATTTGCCTTTGGTAGTGCCATAATACAAAACATCGGGTTGAATGCTTGAACTATACACCGCAGTAATTTCATCGCCCACATTTGGCAAAACGGTATTGCTTAATTGCACCCAATTTACATCACTGGCATTGCTATCTAATTTGCTTTTTAAGGGAATGCCGGTAATATCACTGTTGCGCCAAAGTACATTTCCTGCTGGGGTAAACAGTACTTTAAAATTGTTGGCATCTGGCGTAAACGGATTGATAAATTGGTAATTATTTTTATCTACTCCTTTTGGATCAATGCGTGTAAATTGTGTAGGCGTTCCATTGGCATCAAGTATCATTCTGTGCATGCGCCCTTGTTGAATAGAAAGGTAAACTTCTCCCCCACCTGGTTTCACAAATCCAAAAGCGCCATCATAACTCAATGGTTGCGACCAATTATTTGTTGCGCTTGGCGACATAGACAAATAGGTACCATTGTCTTGCAGGCCACCCACTGCTATTTTAGAGTTACTGCCATGGTCTTGGGCAATGCCATAAAATTGTGAACTTACGTATGCCCTGTTCATGCTTTCCCAAACTACAGGACTTGCCATACAATTTTGAGTTAGTGAAATACCACCATCATGAAAAGAAATCATTTTTGAAGGGTTGCTCTTAAAAAACACTACCCCATGGTTATCGGGATGGTGGTTTGGATAAACTTTAAAATCTGGCAAGGTAGTATTGATGCCATAACCTCCAATTTGTTCTGTTTTTGTATTGGTATTAAAACCATCTGTGGAACGAAACAAATTTGTTCCGCCAATAAAAACCGTATTTGGGTCGTCTGTTTTTACATCAATTTCTAAGCAATAACTTCCTTGTGAAATAAAATCGCTAAAGCCTCCTGCACCGGCAGGAATATTGGCGCTTCTATCTGCCCAAGAACCTCCTGTACCGCTGCCATCGCCGCTGATGTAAGTGTATTTCCAAAGGCTATTAAATTCACTGGTTCCTTCAAAATTCTTGCTTTCTTTTCCTTGTCCGGGTGTATTGGCAATAAA